>DIKR01000123.1:1248-3260 GCA_002424625.1 Desulfuromonadaceae bacterium UBA5613 | reverse complement strand
GCGATAGCCATGCAGGTGGTCGAATCGAGCCCTCCGCTGTAGAGGACGACGGCTTTACGTTCCATAGTTGAAAAACTTTCTCCGTCTAGCGATGGTGATAATTGCCGCGGTACTCGCGATGACTGCCGTCCGGTTCGTTGTGGCAGCGGAAGCAGCGTTCATCCGATAAGAGCTGCTGCTCGACCGGCGAGGTTTCGGCCGGGAGGACTGATTCTTTCTGTTGCCAGGGCGGCTTGCCATCTTCCCCCGTCAACTGCACCGGGGCGATCGTGGCGCGCCAATTGGCGCTGATCGCCACCGTATGACAGCGATCGCAGCCGCCTGGCGGCGGGATCGATGTCCAGGAACGGAACATGGCACAGCCACTGAGGGTGGTGATTGTCAAAATAACAGTAAATAGAAACACTTTCATGATTTCCTCCTTTTGCAGACAACTGCTTTGTCTTGTATAGCACAGTGGACAGTATGAGGAAAACCGTAAAACCGTTGCTGAAAAACGGCACTTGTTGCTAGAATGCGCACCTTCTTATCTTTTCTGGAGTCTACATGACACGTTCGTACAAAATTTCCGGACCGCTCAAGATCATTCTCGTTGTTGTTACCCTGTTGATCGGGCTGGTGGCGATTGCTCTGGTCAGCGCTTATTTTTATATCGATAGTACCTTGCCCAAAGTCGAGAGTCTGGCGGACTATCGCCCGCCAATCGTCACCCGGGTCTTTTCCGATGACGGCACGCAGATTGCCGAATTTTCCCGGGAAAGACGGATCCTTGTCCCGATTTCCCGGCTGCCGAAGCAGCTGACGCAGGCCTTTATTGCGGCGGAAGATGCCAATTTTTACCAGCATTCCGGTGTCGATTTCATCTCGATTCTTCGTGCTTCGATGAAGAATATCATGGCCGGCGGCATTGTGCAGGGGGGGAGCACCATTACCCAGCAGGTGACCAAGAGTCTCCTCTTGACCCCGGAAAAGAAATTCTCCCGTAAATTCAAGGAAGCCATCCTTTCCTGGCGGATCGAAAATGCCCTGACCAAGGAGGAGATTCTTTATCTTTATCTCAACCAGATCTTCCTTGGCCATGGTTCTTACGGAGTGCAGGCGGCGGCAGAGAACTATTTTGCGAAGAATGTCGAAGAGTTGACTCTTGCTGAATGTGCTCTTTTGGCCGGTTTGCCGCAGGCGCCGAGCCGTTACTCCCCGTACCAGAATTTGCCGAAAGCCCGGGAACGGCAGAAATATGTGCTGGGACAGATGGTCAACGAAAAGTATATCACCAGTGCCGAGGCGGACAAGGCGCTGGCGGAGAAGCTGACCATCCATCCCCGCGTCAATGGTCATGCAATCGGCGCATCGTACTTTGCCGAGCAGATTCGTCGCTATCTGGAAGAGAATTACGGTAGCGAGACCCTTTATACCGAGGGTTTGCAGGTTTACACCACGATGAATCTGGAGATGCAGCAGGCGGCGCAGAGTGCCGTGCAGGAGAATCTGCTGGCGCATGACCGCCGGCGCGGTTATCGCGGCCCCCTGCAGGTATTGTCCCTGGCGGAAGAGCCGGATTTTTTGGCGGAGCAGGAGAAGGCCCTCGCGGGAAATTCCGCCAAGGTCGGCGCGCAGCTCAAGGCGGTGGTTAGCGAAGTGACAAAGCGGGGGATCAAGGTCAAAATAGGCAGTCGTGAGGAGGTGGTCGCCTTCAAGGATGCGAATTGGGCGGCGCCGATCCGGGGAGTGGGCCGTTCGGCCAAGGCCGCCGGTAGCGCCACGTCATCCGCCACCCTGCTGCCGCCGGGCGCTGTCATCCTGGTGCGGGTTGTGGAGATCGACAATGGGCGCTGGAAGCTGGCCCTTGATCAGGAACCATTAGCCGAAGGGGCCCTGGTGGCGATCGATCCGGGCCGGGGCTGGGTCAAGGCACTGGTCGGCGGTTACGATTTTAACCGGAGCCAGTTCAATCGCGCCGTTCAGGCCCGTCGCCTCCCCGGCTCAGCGATCAAGCCGCTCATTTATGCTGC
>DIKR01000123.1:0-1182 GCA_002424625.1 Desulfuromonadaceae bacterium UBA5613 | reverse complement strand
CGTCGCCTGGAAGCCGCAAAACTATTCCCGCGAATATGAAGGCGCGACCTCCATGCGGCGGGCGCTCACGGTCTCGAACAATATTGTCACGATCCGCATTCTCGAAGCGATCGGTATCGATTACGCAATCGCTTATGCCCGAAATCTTGGCATCGAATCGACCATGGCTCGCGATCTCACCTTTGCTCTCGGTTCCTCGGCCCTGACGCCGATGGAGCTGGCCTCGGCCTACAGCGTCTTTGCCAGTGGCGGGATTCGTCAAAAGCCGGTTTACATTGCCAGAATTCTTGATCGGGACGGGCGCATCCTTGAATCGATCGATCCGGCTGATGCCCTGACCTCAACGGCGATCATTCATCCCCAGACGGCAGAGCGGGTGATGACGCCGGAGAGTGCTTATCTGATAACCAATATGATGGAGAGCGTGGTACGGGAAGGGACGGGGGGGCGCGCCCTGGAACTTGCCCGCCCGGTGGCCGGTAAGACCGGCACGACCAACGATCTCAAGGATGCCTGGTTTGCCGGCTTTGTCCCGCAGCTCGTGGCGGTTACCTGGATCGGCTATGATCAGGAAAAGACCCTGGGGCGGGGTGAGACCGGCGGACAAGCAGCCCTCCCCGGCTGGGTGAGTTTCATGCAGACGGCGACGCGCAGCCTGGAGCCGCTCCCCTTTGCCATCCCCGATACTATCGAGTTTTATAATATCGATCCGGCAACCGGACTTTTGGCTCCTGATAGTGCGGAGCTCAATATTGAAGCTTTTGCTCCCGGCACCGCTCCGACCGAGACTGCCGAGGACGCGCAACGCCCGAAGGCCCGGGACTTTAATCGCATGGATCTGGATGAATAACCTTCCCCCGCCCCTTGCGGGAGGGGGCTAGGGGGTGGGGGAAGCTAAAACCTGTCGTTAACAACTGAGCCCGCAACCTTCACCGGTTGCGGGCTCAGTTGTTAACGGCTGCGGGTCACCCCCTGGCGGGGACAGAGAGTGAAGATCGGGCAGGTCGAGCAATCCGGAGTCGGGGCTTTGCAGAAGGCGCGGCCATGATAGATGAGAAGGTGACTGGTGCTGATCCAGTAGCGCGGCGGCAGCAACTCCGAAAGCTCGGTTTCGATGCGGATGGGATCTTTGGCGGTCGTCCAGGCGAAACGTTGCGCCAGGCGGCTGACATGGGTATCGAC
>DIKR01000031.1 GCA_002424625.1 Desulfuromonadaceae bacterium UBA5613 | reverse complement strand
CTTTACAGATTAAATTCTAAGTAAAATTGAGAAGTTGCAGAAAAAATAAAGTTGCCATTTCAAATATTTTCCTCCTATAATCCCCGCGTTGCACATCCTTTGGTATCTTTCTTCTTCATTTCATTGAGTACAACAACGATAAGGAGATTTGCGCATGTCCACGAAGTATGTCTATTTCTTTGGCAACGGCGAAGCCGATGGACGGGGAGAGATGAAGAATCTGCTCGGCGGCAAGGGAGCGAATCTGGCGGAGATGACCGCCATCGGTCTCCCGGTCCCGCCGGGGTTTACCATCAGCACCGAAGTCTGCACCGCTTTTTATAAGAATGACCGCAACTATCCAGCCTGTCTCCCGGAAGAGGTGGCGGCGAATCTGCGTAAAGTTGAGGAGGTGATCGGCAACCGCTTCGGTGATCCCGCCAATCCTTTGCTGGTCTCGGTCCGTTCCGGCGCCCGCGCTTCGATGCCGGGAATGATGGACACCATCCTCAACCTCGGTCTCAACGATGCCACGGTGCAGGGTGTTATCGCCAAGAGCGGCGATGCCCGTTTCGCCTATGATGCCTATCGCCGCTTCGTACAGATGTACTCGGACGTCGTTCTTGATGTAAAGAAGGATATCCTCGAGCACCAGATGGATGAGATCAAAGCAAAGCGCGGCATCAAACTTGATACCGAGCTCACTGCCGACGATCTGCGCGAGCTCGTCGCCACTTTCAAAGCGACGGTGCTGCAGCAGACTGGCAAACCCTTCCCGGACGATCCTTCCGAACAGCTCTGGGGGGCTATTGGTGCCGTCTTCGGTTCGTGGATGAACCAGCGCGCCATCACCTACCGCCGCCTCAACAATATCCCCGCCGACTGGGGGACTGCGGTCAGCGTCCAGGCGATGGTCTTCGGCAACATGGGAGATGATTGCGCCACCGGCGTCGCCTTTACCCGCAACCCCTCCACCGGCGAAAAGATCTTCTACGGCGAATTCCTTGTCAATGCGCAGGGCGAGGATGTCGTCGCCGGCACCCGTACCCCGCAGCCGGTCAACAAGGCCGAGGGTGACGGCATCCTGCCGTCACTGGAAGAGGTCATGCCCGCCTGTTACGCCCAGCTCCTCAGCATCCAGGGAGTTCTCGAGAAGCATTATCGCGACATGCAGGATATCGAGTTCACCATTGAAAAAGGCAAACTCTACATGCTGCAGACCCGTAACGGCAAGCGCACCGCCGCTGCCGCGGTGCGCATCGCTGTTGAGATGGTCAAGGAAGGGCTGATCAGCGAAAAGGAAGGGGTCCTGCGTGTGGCGCCGGAGCAGCTCGACCAGCTCCTTCATCCCTCCCTCGATCCCAAGGCGAAGAAAGAGGTCATCGCCAAGGGGCTCCCCGCTTCCCCCGGCGCAGCCAGTGGTGAAGTCGTCTTCTCAGCTGATGAAGCCGAAGCTGCCGCCAAGCTCAACCGCAAGGTCATCCTCGTCCGCGTCGAGACCAGCCCGGAAGACATTCACGGCATGCACGCTGCCCAGGGGATCCTTACTGCCCGCGGCGGCATGACCAGCCATGCGGCGGTCGTCGCCCGCGGCATGGGCAAGTGCTGTGTTGCCGGCTGCAGTGAGATCAAGGTCGATTACAACGCGCAAAGTTTTGTCGCCCGCGGTGGCGTCGTCATCAAGAAGGGGGATGTCATCACCCTCGACGGCAGCTCCGGCGAAGTCATCAAGGGGGCCGTAGCAACAGTGCAGACCGGACTTTCCGGCGCCTTTGGCGAACTGATGGTCTGGGCTGATGGCTTCCGCCGCCTCAAGGTGCGCACCAACGCCGACACCCCGCACGATGCCAAGGTCGCTCGCGAATTCGGCGCCGAAGGGATCGGCCTCTGCCGCACCGAGCACATGTTCTTTGAAGCCGACCGGATCATGGCGGTGCGTGAGATGATCCTCGCTGCCGATCTCGACGGCCGCAAACTCGCCCTCGCCAAGATCCTGCCGATGCAGAAGGGGGATTTTCTCGGCATCTTCCGTGAGATGAAGGGGCTGCCGGTGACGATCCGTCTCCTCGACCCACCGTTGCATGAGTTCCTGCCGAACACCGATAGCGAGATCGAAGGCCTGGCCAAGTCGATGCAGGTCTCGGTCGCCGCCCTCAAGCACAAGGTTGAATCGCTGCACGAATTCAACCCGATGCTCGGCCATCGCGGCTGTCGCCTCGGCATCACCTATCCGGAAATCTACGACATGCAGGTGCAGGCGATCATGGAGGCGGCCTGCGAACTGATCAAGAATGAGGGGTACGCTATCGTCCCCGAGATCATGATTCCCCTGGTATCCCATGTCAAAGAGCTGGCCGTGCTGCGCGCCAACGCCATTCGCGTCTGCGACGAAGTCGTCGCCCGCTACGGGGTCAAGGTCGAGTACCTGATCGGCACGATGATCGAGCTTCCCCGCGCCGCCCTCACCGCCGACCAGATCGCTACCGAAGCCGAGTTCTTCTCTTTCGGTACCAACGATCTCACCCAGACCACCTACGGTCTGTCCCGCGACGATGCCGGCCGGTTCCTCCCCTTCTACGTCGAACAGGATCTCTTTGCCGACGATCCTTTTGTTGCCCTTGACCAGAGCGGCGTTGGCCAGCTCGTCGAGATGGGTTGTGTCCGCGGGCGCGCCACCCGCCCAGACATCAAGCTCGGTATCTGCGGTGAGCATGGCGGCGAGCCCTCCAGCGTCATCTTCTGCCACAAGATCGGCCTCGATTACGTCTCCTGCTCCCCCTTCCGGGTGCCGATTGCCCGTCTTGCCGCCGCTCATGCCGCCCTTGGTGGAAGCGAAGACCGGACAAGATAAAGGTCGATTTCTATTGTATATTGCAAAGCCAAAGGGCCTCCGGCATTCAATTTGCCGGAGGCCCTTTGGCTTTTTAAAATTCAGCGGATTACTTATTGAAAGAAGTCTTCAGTATCATCCCTTCACGGGATTTCGGATCGTAAATCCCTTTCTCGGCCCCGTCCTTAAACCACTCCTCCTTCAGACCATTGATAAACTGATTTTTTTCTTCCACTTGCTTGTCGAAGGGCAGGCCGATAATTGCCTGGGCCTTCTCTTTCGTCGAAAAATCAGGTGCCTCGAAGGTCGCGGCCCCGTACTTGGCCAAAACGGTGCGCAGCTTGACGCGGGCGTCCTGACCTTTGTTGATGGCGCTGCCGAGGACCCGGAGCGTTTCTTCCGGAGCATGGAAGAAGGCACCATGGGCAGCGATCGAAAAGTCCCAGCGCCACTGGCCATGGCGGATATCCAAAAGAATAGGTGCCATTTCTGCTTCAGTAGCCCCGAGTTCCCAGGCTTTTCCCGCTTCCAGGTGCGCCTTGGCAAGAACGTTCATGGCGGCTTGGGAGAGTTCGTTCTTACGCTCAAGTTTACGCGCAACAGTGGCACGAAACTCTTTTTCGGTCCCTTTGTGGCAGTTCAGACAAGTATTCTGGATATCGTCAAGCGGGCTGCCGACCTTATGGTTGGAGTACTTGACACCGCCTTCACGAACATAGGGCATGTGGCAGTCGGCACAGGAGAGGTTGTTTTTGCCGTGGACACCGGTTATGAAAGTTTCAAAGTCGGGGTGCTGGGCTTTGAGCATCGGAGTCTTGCTGAGCGCGTGGGTCCAATCGGAAAAGGCGATATCGTCGTAATATTTTTCCATATCTTCGGCCGCAAAACCATTATCCCAAGGGAAAGTTACGACTGCGGCCGTCTTCTCTTCACCTTTGTCATCCCACTTGGTCTTTTTGAAGTAATACTCGGCGTGGCACTGGGCACAAACCAGCGAACGCATATCCTGATGGCTGGCATCGGCGAAGGGCATGCTCCCTTCAGCGTCAAGAGCACGCTTCAGGAAGTCGCGAGTTACGGTCAGCTTCATCGTTTTGTTGTCGTGACAGTCGGCGCAACCAATGGGGTTGACAACTTCGCCACCGAAACGGGCCCAGGTGCCGGTGAAGTAATCAAGCTCGCCGATTTTGTTGATCAGGCGCGGCACGTCAGGGGATTTACAGGTCCAGCAGGCGCTCGGCAGTGGACCGGTTTTATTATCGACCGGCGCGCCGGTCCGCAGGGTGTTCAGGTTGTCTTCCAGCATGTAAAAGTGCCCACGCGGCGCGTTATAGTCCTTGGAGAAAGCATAGCCTGCCCATATTACGACCAATGCCGGATCGGCTTTGAGAACGTCTTTGATTTCGTCGCTCTTTTTGGTCTTCATGTAAGAATCGTACTGCCGAGGGAAATATTTACCCCACTCGGCACTTCTCGGTTCGAACTGCTTGATTTCCGGCGTCGCATTGATGATTTTCTGTTCGGCTTTATTCCCTTTGATCGATACTGCCAACAGTACCATCGGCACAAGGACCAGCACGCAGAGGACGGTGATCAGTGTTGATTTCTTCATGGGTCAGAGCTCCTTATTGAATATTTTATAGTTCTTTAACGCCAAGGTTATTTTGCGTCGTGGTCAGGTTGCGGGTCGTTCCGTGCGGCACCTCACGATGACAGTCCCAGCACTGGCGTCCCATCCGGACCTTGCTGTCAGCCAGCGTATACAGTTGGCTGTTATCCAGCATCTGTGAAATTATATTGCCATGACAGGAGATGCAGTTTGCCTGAATCCGTTTGGCGGCATCAGTTGTCACCCGCAGATTGTAGCCGTAATTGCCCAGAGTCATCGCTAACGAATGGTTGAATCCATCTTTTGACTTGGCAATCATTTTTTTAACAAAAGAATCGCGCGGCAGGTGACAGTCGACACAGCTCGCTACCTCCCGGTGGGAACTATGCTGCCAGGTTGCATAGTGGGTGTTCATGGTGTGACAGTTGATACAGACCTTCGGATCACTCGACAGGTACGAGAGCATCTTCGATTCGCTCACCAGATAGGCAAACATGCTGATCACCAGCACAACAGAACAAATGGCTACATACTTCATAGGGTCTCCTCTTGCCATAGGCAACTGTCTGAGACGTTGGGTGTTTCAGGAACTTTCCACCGCCTTTTTGCCCCTTCTTGATCAAATTTCATGTCTCCTCCTCTCAAAATGTGCGTCAATTAATACCGTACCGTGCTTTTTTAATTTAGCAACGGTTATGCCATAAAAAAACACCTTTTATTTCGGACTGATATGTATTTTTCTATGAATAATCTGTTACCTGGTGGTAGCCACTGGCAAGTATATTGTGTTACCGTTCGGTAGCTGTTCCCCCAGATAAGAGCGCCGAGGTTGTTATGCAGCTAAAGACCAGGTTTATTATTCTGATCGCCCTGATTATTTCCTGCTCTTATGGGGTGACCTTCTATCGCACCTCCAGCTTTCAGGAAGAGTTAGTCGTTGAACAGGCAACGCATCAGGCAAGAATGCTTTTCGACCAGATCCGCATCACCCGTCAGTGGGTTGCCGACCATGACGGTCTCTTTCTGGTCAAAAGGCCGGGTATGGAAGTGAATCCTTTTCTGCCTGTGGGCCAGATACAGGATGAGCAGGGGAACTGGCTGGTCAAACGCAACCCGGCAATGGTCACCCGCGAGCTGTCAATTTACGCCGCCAGAGAGGGGATGGGACAGTTTAACGTCACCAGTTTGAGGCCGTTGAATCCTGACAACATTCCTGATGAGTTCGAACGTATCAGTTTGCAGAAGTTCAGCGAAGGTCTTCCCGACCGGGTGGAGATC
Source organism: Desulfuromonadaceae bacterium UBA5613 (assembly GCA_002424625.1). Classification (GTDB taxonomy): domain Bacteria; phylum Desulfobacterota; class Desulfuromonadia; order Desulfuromonadales; family UBA2197; genus UBA2197. The sequence continues at coordinate 12,104 of DIKR01000031.1, read as the reverse complement.
GAAAAGATCGCGGGAAAATATCGCTTGCGCTACATGGCTCCTTTGAAAGTCGATCTGCAGTGCCTGAAGTGTCACATTGACGCCGCTACAAAAGTTGGCGATATTCGCGGCGGTATGAGTGTCTCGATCCCTATTGATTGGGCTTATGCCGAAATCAAGCGCAATAATCGATTGCTGCTCAACATTGCCCTGACAACGATAGCCATTGTCTCCCTGAGTATCTTTCTTCTCTTTGATAACCTCGTTGTTAAGCGGCTGAAAATACTTGCCGGGAAGATGGATCAATTCCCCGGGCGAAACGAATTCGGTGAATCGAAATGTGTTGACCCGAATGATGAAATCGGCACTCTCTCTGGCCATTTTCGTAAACTCTGCGAACGCCTGGAGGATTCCCAGCAGCAGTTGGATGCCAGTCGCGAGCAGGTTTTTCAGAGCGAAAAACAAGCCGCTCTTGGACGGCTGGTCGCAGGTGTTTCCCACGAAATCAACAATCCTTTAGGGGGGATGCAGAACTGCATCCAGACAATGAAGCGCAGTATGGACCAGCCAGAGCTGATCCGGCGCTATCTGGAGCTCCTCGGTCAGGGAGTGGAACGAATTAAAGGGACGGTGCAACAACTGCTAAACATCGGTCGCCGGGAACCGTTGATCCTGCAACATGGCGACGTCGATGGGATGATTCGCGAGTGTCTGGAATTAACTTGTATCGGCCGACGTAACATCGAAGTTGATCTCCAGCTCGGCATTGGCCGACCGCTGTGGGTCGGCATGGAGGCTTTGCGGCAGGTGATGATCAACCTGACCGGCAACGCTGTTCAGGCCCTCGGTGAAAACGGTGGACGTTTATATGTTTGCAGTAGTTTGTGTGAAGAGCGCTTGACAATCAGTCTCGCCGACAACGGTCCGGGAATTGCCCCGGAGCATCTGGATAAAATTTTCGAGCCCTTCTTTACCACCAAAGAAGTCGGCGAAGGAACCGGTCTGGGGCTATCCGTCTCTTACGCGTTGATCAAACAGATGGGCGGTGAACTGAAAGCTGAAAACGCCGCCCAAGCCGGCGCTATCTTTACTCTATCCATTCCTCTCCCGGCAGATTTCAGTGAGGGCCAAGCATGAGCATACGTATTCTGGTTGCCGAAGATGAAGAGATCATGCGCATCACCGTGCTCGACCACCTGCGCACCCAGGGGTGGCAGGTTGATGCGGCCGCAACCGGCGGGCAGGCGTTGGAACTGATCAAGAAAAACAGTTATCAGCTCATGCTTTCCGATATCCGCATGCCGGGGATGGATGGCGAAACCCTGCTCGGTGAGGTGAAGCTGCTAGCTCCGCGCATAGAAGTCGTGATGATGACCGCCCACGGCAGTGCCGACACGGCGATCCGCTGTCTAAAAAAGGGTGCGGTTGATTATATCCAGAAACCTTTTGATCTTGATGACCTGAGTTTTCGTATCAAGCGGATTCTTGAGATGCAGGAGGTTAAGGCCCGCTGTGTTTCGCTGGAGCACTGCGGTGGTAAGCGGCGACCGATTATCGGCTCAAGCGCGCCGATGCAGAAGATGCTCAGTCTGGTCAGCAGAATTGCCAGTTCTGACTCCTCGGTGCTGATTCAGGGAGAGAGTGGCACCGGCAAGGAGTTGGTTGCAGCCGCTATCCACTTTGAAAGCCGGCGCGCGGACAAGCCCTACGTGCGCATCAACTGCGCTGCGATCCCTGCCGGTTTGATGGAATCCGAACTGTTTGGTCATGAGAAGGGTGCCTTTACCGGTGCCGAAAAGATGACGGTCGGAAAGTTTGAGCTGGCTGATCGCGGCACTATTCTGCTTGATGAGATCGGTGATATGCCCCTTGCGCTTCAAGTCAAATTGTTGCGGGTTCTGCAGGAAAGAGAGATCGAGCGGGTCGGTGGAACCCGACCGATCCCTATTGATGTCCGGGTCCTTTGCGCTACAGCCAAAGATTTGGCCGCGGAAGTAAAAAAGGGGACTTTTCGCGAAGACCTCTTTTATCGTCTGCAGGTTATTCCGGTTGAAATCCCTCCCTTACGAGAACGAAGTGCTGATGTTCTTGAACTTGCCAACTTCTTCCTCAGCGAGTTCGGCCGTGAGCGCGGGCTTTCTTTCGCGCTGTCTCACGATGCGGCGACGGCACTGCAAAACTACCGCTATCCCGGCAATGTCCGGGAGTTACGCAATTTGCTTGAGCGAATTTCGGTGCTGGCTCCGACGGCAAAGATTGAAGTTTGGGATTTGCCGCTCGAATTACGTGGAGAAGTGCTAGCGACAGAAACTGATGAAATCGAAGAAAATCTTGCCAGAGTGGTGGCAAAAAGTGAAAAAGAGTGCATCCTCCGGGCACTGAAAAAAACCGCCGGCAATAAAACCGAGGCGGCCACAATTCTGGGGATCAGCCGGAAAAACCTTTGGGAAAAGATGAAGAGTTACGATTTGTAATTTTTTTGATTTCATCTGTTTGCTGTGGTAGAAATAAAAGAGATTTATCCTAGACTTAATTTGTGCGGGAGATAAGGAATTTATCATGTCTACGAATAATAACCAGATTGCAGCTACTATGATGGCCTTTCTTGCCGGCACAGTGATCGGTGCTTCGGCAGTACTGTTGCTAGCCCCGACCTCGGGGCGTGAACTGCGCGGTAAGCTCGCCGATCTGAGCGAAGATCCCGCTGATAAAGTCAAGCGCCTTGCCCGCGAAGCAAAATTCAGGCTCTCTCCCAAGAGCAAGTGTCCTGACTATAAGTATGATGGCGGTGATGCCTGGATCTAGAGACAACGGCGGGCGCAGCAGTTTAGTCCAATGAAAAATTCCGTTATGCAGCAAGAAGTCCCCGACAGCCATTGGCCGTCGGGGACTTCTTGCTTGACGGAGGGGGGCGGAATTGTCAGCTCCGTAGGTCGCGTTACGATCTTTAACGCGACGGTTTAAATGTCGCGTTGGTGAAGCGTAACGCGACCTACCGGAGCTGATCCAGCAGCGCTTCCAGCCCGGCAAGATCAGCCAGAGGTGGTCGGCAGCTCCTTTCGGTGCAGACGTTGATTTGTAATTCTCCCTCGCGCCGGCCGCGCCGCAACACCAGATTTGGCAGAAAGCGCTGCGCGCAGCTGTAAACGATGGCGTCTTGTTGGTCGGCGGTGCCGCCGTGCAGGGTGATCTCCAGCGGTGGGCCGTGCAAAAAGTCGAGGGCGCAGAGGGCGAAGAGGTGCGAGAGGGGCTGCTGTTGAATGCTCCCCATTTGCGAGCGGAGGATACCGGCGCCGGCGGCGCTCAACGTCTCGTCTTCGCAGATGGCGCCGAGGCGCAGGAGGTTGAGGGCGGCGACAGTAAGGCCGGAGGGGATGACGCCGTCAACGGCACTCTGCATGCGCAGCGGCAGATCGTCGGCGTCGCTGCCGACGCTGTAGAGGCCGCCATTCGGGGCGGCAAAGAGGCGGAGCATCTCCCGGCTCAGCTGCAGGGCATCGTCGAGAAACTCCTCCTGCAGGGTCGCTTGATGAAGCTCAATCAATCCCCAGACGTAGAAGGCGTAATCTTCGAGAAAGGCGGGGATGGCGGCGACCCCGGCATGGGCGCTGCGCAGCAGACGGCCGTGGCTATCGACGAGACGACTGCGGATAGAAGCGACCGCCGCCACGGCAACTGCGCGCCACTCCTTCTTGCCGGTGATGGCGAAGCCGCGCCCCAGGGCCGCGATGGTCAGGCCGTTCCAGCCGCTGAGGATCTTTTCATCACGCAAGGGGCGCGGCCGCTGGCTGCGCTCCCGCAACAATCTTTCCCGCCAGCTTGCAGCGGCCGGCCAATCGCTGGCGGCATCGGGACGGTGCAGGATATTGCGCCCCTCGAAGTTCCCTCCCGGAGTCACCCCCCAATAGCGGCCCGCCCCTTCGCCTTCGGTCGGGCCGAGGAGTTCGATCAACTCCGCCTGATCCCAGAGATAGAAGGTCCCTTCCTCTCCCTCGCTGTCGGCGTCCTCGGCGGCATAAAAGCCCCCTGCCGGAGCGGCGAGATCGCGCAGCACATAGGTGAGGATCTCGCCGGCGAGCTGCAAGGGGCGCGGCTCGCCGCTGCTCTGAAAGGTCTCGAAGGCGGCGAAGGCGATAAGGGCCTGATCGTAGAGCATCTTTTCGAAGTGGGGGACGAGCCATTGTGCATCGACGCTGTAGCGGTGGAAACCGAAGCCGAGCTGGTCGTAGATGCCGCCGGCCGCCATCGCCGTCAGCGTCTCGGTGACGATGCGGCACAGTTCGGGCTGGCGGTGGCGTTGGTAAGCGCGAAGGAGGAAGAGGTGGTAGATCGGCATCGGGAACTTCGGGGCGCCGCCGAAGCCGTGATTGCGATGGTCGTAGAGCTCGGTCAGCTGGCGGGTCGCCGTCTCGAGGATCTTTTCGTCGGGAAGATCGCCGGCCGCGGGGGTGCAATGCTGCTGCAGGGCTGCATTCAGTGTCGCTCCATTTTCAAGGATCTTGCTGCGCTCGCTGTCCCAGAGCTCGCTGAGGCGCTCCATCAGTTCGATGAGGCCGAGACGCCCACCGTGGGAACGTTTCGGCAGGTAGGTGGCAGCGAAGAAGGCTTCCTTGTCGGCGGTCATGAGGATCGTAAGCGGCCAACCGCCGCCGCCACTTAGTAATTGTGCGGCCAGCATATAATGTTCATCGATGTCCGGGCGTTCTTCGCGATCGACCTTGATGGCGATGCAACTGCGCTTGAGAACCGCCGCGACTTCGGCATCCTCGAAAGATTCGTGCTCCATAACGTGGCACCAGTGACAGGTGGCGTAGCCGATGGAAAGGAAAATCGGTTTGTCGGCGGCGCGCGCTGCGGCAAAGGCTTCCTCCCCCCAAGGATACCAGCCGACGGGATTTTCGGCATGCTGCAGCAGGTAGGGGCTGGAGGTAAAGATCAGGCGGTTAAAACCGGGGCCGCCGTCAGGAGGCAGGGAGGTGCGGTCAATCTTGAGCAGCCGTACGATACGGTCCTGGCTGGTAAAGTCGGTGGAATCGGTCATGTTCTCCTCCCTGCGGATGTTGTGACTGTGACACTATATTTAAATATAGCACTTGTGCTTTGCTCTGCGATGCCTTAAATATGGGCCAAAGCCAGTGTGGAGAAGAGCGGGAATGAATGCAGATGGTGCAGAGCGAGTGCCGAAAGAAGGGCAGGTGCGAGTCGGAACGGCAAACTTCCGCCGCGTCAATCTGGCGCTCTTTTGCGCCGGCTTCATCACCTTTGTCACTCTTTACGATGTGCAGCCCCTTCTGCCGCTTTTTGCCCGGGAGTTTTCCGTTTCGCCGGCGATCGCCAGCCTTCCGCTCTCGGTGGCAACCATCGCCCTGGCGGTAGGGATGCTCATTGCCGGCACCCTTTCAGAAAGTCTCGGGCGGCGGCAGGTCATGACCGCCGCCCTGCTATTGACCTCGTTTCTGGCGCTGGCGACTTATCTGACCTCCTCCTTTACGTCCCTGCTGTTGCTGCGACTGGTGCAGGGGATGGTTCTTGCCGGGGTTCCGTCCGTGGCCATGGCTTATCTCGGCGAAGAGATGGACGCACAGTCGATCGCACCGGCTATGGGCCTTTATATCAGTGGCAACGCTATGGGGGGGATGACCGGGCGTATCGGCTCAGCCTTCCTTTGTGATTATATGCCCTGGCAGACTGCGATCGCCCTGATTGGTGTCATCAGTCTGGTCTTGACCCTGGTCTTTTTCAGGAGTCTCCCCCCCTCGACCAACTTTGTCCGGCGCCCTTTCCGGATCCGCTATCTCTTTACCTCCCTTTATCAGCATCTCCATGACCCTGGTCTCCTTTGTCTCTACGCTCTCGCTTTCCTGTCCATGGGCGGCTTTGTCTCCCTTTATAACTATATCGGCTTTCGCCTCCTTGGCGCCCCCTACGCTCTCAGCCAATCACAGGTCAGTCTGATCTTTCTCGTCTACCTCCTCGGCTCTTTCAGCTCGGGGGTGGTCGGCAGCCTGATCAACCGCTTTGGCCGCAACTTTATGATTCGCTTGACTCTAAGTACCATGCTCGTCGGCACCTTGCTCACTCTTGGCAACTCCCTGCTCCTGATTGTCCTCGGTGTCGGCATCTTTACCTGCGGCTTCTTCAGTGCACACGCCATTGCCTCCAGTTGGGTCGGAAGGCGGGCCCGGACTGCCAGGGCCCAAGCGTCATCGATTTATCTCTTTTCCTATTATCTCGGATCGAGTATCTCCGGAACAATCGGGGGGATCTTCTGGGTGCGTGGCGGTTGGAACGGTGTGGCGATGATGATCACTCTCCTCATCCTGAGCGCTTTTGCTGTGGCCGCTTTTCTTTTGCGCTTACCGGGCGAGGTCGAGTCGACTTGACAAGCCCGGCGAGCCTGAGTAGCCTTTTATTCTTGCTGAAGGTGCGCTTCATCCGGCTTTTTGTTGAAAATCTCTGGAAGAGGAGTGGCTGGTTGAAATACTTGTTCGGATTCTTTCTCCTTGTCCTACTGGCGGCGCCGGTTTCAGCAGAAGAGCCCCCGGCGTCCGTCCCCACAGCGGCAGAGGCCGGCATGATCGGGAGGGTTGCGGACCGATTTCATCTGGAGACCACCGAAAGACTGGTTTCGCTCTCGGAATATCTCGATAGTTTCTTTTTGAATCCCGATAATCGCCGTTTTGATTACCGCCGCACGCGAGTTCTGGCACAGCTCGGGCTGCAGGTCGACAGTAACGGGGATCTTCTGGTCCTGCAGCGGCTCAGTGCCCGGATTGTCCTGCCACGTCTGGAGGAGCGGGTCAGTCTTTACTTTAGCGGGGAGGGAGAGGACTTAGATCGTACGGAGGAGGAAAAGTCCACCAGCCCTTTTTATCTGCCGACAATCGAATCCACCCGCGTCCGTTTTGGATTTAATACGGCGCTACGTTTTGTCTTTACCAAAAGTGATATCTATCTGGTGCAGAACCAGCTGGGAGTGCGTTTTCGCCCGAGCATGGATCCCTACAACGAATTAAGTGGTCAACTGCGCATTCCTTTGGGGCGAAAATTTCTTTGGCAACCCGGACAATCGCTTTATTGGCGCGAGTCGAGCGGCTTTGGCGAGACGACCCGTTACGATCTCGATTATGCCCTCAAACCGGGAGCGATCATTCGCCTGCATCAGGAAGGGACTTTGTCGCAAGAGACCGATGGTTTTGAACACCTGCACTCGCTGTCCTATCTTCGCCAACTCGAAAAAGAGCGCGGCTATATCTTTTCACTGGAAGCACGAGGTGAAACTTCACCGAAAAAGCAGATGACGCAATATCTTGTTGTCTTTGCCTGGAAAGAGCTGGTTTACAAGGATTGGCTCTATATTGAAACTGGAAGTAAACTCCGTTTTTCTGAGGAGGATAATTTTGCACCGGTTCCAGCCGTCTTCTTCAGCCTGATTGCCGACTTCAGCGGCAAAAAAGGGGCGCAGCCGCCGAGTCGTCCCCGCGAGGAGCCGACCCCGGCGCCTCTTTAATCCTCCCTTTTGCTCCTTTCCCGGTTGCATCTATCCTCCAACTGGTCTAAAAACGGAGCATATTTTATAGTCAAAGGAAACTTTTATGCTTAATCTTGACCGCCTTAGCCGCGAGTTTGCCCGTCAGGCCGCCATCAGTAGTCCTTCGCGCCGCGAAGGGGCGATGGCCCGTTATCTTGCCGAGCGTTTTTCAGCATTGGGGGGTGTCATCGAATGGGATGGCACCGGTGCCAAAATCAACGGTGAAGCCGACAATCTCATCGTCCGTTTTGCCGCTACCGGCCGGGATGCGGCGCCGCTGATGCTGTCGGTACACATGGATACCGTTGAACCCTGCGCCAATGTTCAGCCGCAGCTGCAGAACGGCATCTTTACCAGTGCCGGCGAAACGATTCTCGGTTCCGATGACAAATCCGGCATCGCCGAGATAATCGAAGCTCTCGAGATCCTTCGCGAAGAGAAGATCCCGCACGGCCCCCTTGAAGTGGTTGTGACGGTTTGTGAAGAGATCGGCCTCCTTGGCGCCAAACACTTTGATGCCGGGCGACTGGCATCCCGGCGTGGTTTTGCCCTCGATACCTCGGGTGTCGACAAGCTGATCCTCACCGCCCCGGCCGCCAACAAACTTCATTTCACCATTACCGGCCGGGAAGCGCATGCCGGCATTGCTCCGGAGGCCGGCATCTCGGCTATTGCCATCGCCGCCGCGGCGATCAGCCGGATGACCCTGGGCCGGATCGATTTTGAGACGACCGCCAATATCGGGACGATCAATGGCGGCATCGCCACCAACATCATTCCGCGCCGCGTCGAATTCAAGGGCGAGGTGCGTAGTCACGATCCGCTCAAACTGGAAATGCAGACCCGGCAGATGGTTGCCGCGGTTGAGGAGGCGGTGGCCGCCGCTGTCCGCAGCATCGATGGTGTCCTCATCCGTCCGGAAGCCCTCTGTCAGGTTGTTGCAGAATATCCGCGCATGGCTGTCCTCGCTGACTCTCTTCTGGTGCAGGGCGCGGTTGCCGCTGCCGCGCGCTTGGGGCGACAGCTTGAGCTCCTCCCTGGCGGCGGTGGCTCCGATGCCAATATCTTTAATTCCTCCGGGATTGAAACCGTTATCCTGGCTACCGGCATGACTGATGTTCATACCGTCAATGAATCGGTGGCCCTGGCTGACATGGCCGGGGTAGCAGAACTTCTGGTCGAAATCATCCGCACCGCATGATCCGCATTATCTGCTTCCTTTTCTTTCTTTTCGGCATCGTCAACCCCGTCGCAGCCGTCGTCGAAATGCGATTGGCTGACGCCAAGGATTCCGTCCTGATTCGCTCTGTTTATCACCGTGATGACACCGTCTTTCTGCCGTTGCGGGAAATTCTCCCAGCCTTGCAGCTCATTGGAGTCTGGGATGGCGCCAAGCGCCTTTACTGGATCAACGCTAAACCGGATGCCATCCTTCTGGCCCCGGGGAGTCACAAGCTCCGTTACGGCAAAAGCTCTCTGACACTGCAGCAGGCGCCGCGCTTCTTTGCCGGCGAACTCTGTGTTCCGGAAGAGGTGGTGACAACCCATCTGCCGCGTTTGCTCGGGTTAAAAATCATCTACAATAATCACGACGCAGTTGATCGGCCAAAGAAGCATTTCCTGTTTAACGAGGAGAATGATTCTTCGGCGTTACCGCTGCCTTTGCAGCAGATAGTCATCGATCCCGGGCACGGCGGTGATGATCCTGGTGCAATCAGCCCCGAGGGGGTCAAGGAGAAGGATCTGACTCTGGAACTCGCCCGGCGACTCGAAAAGATCCTCAAGATGGAGGGATTGGCACCGATTCGCTTGACGCGCGATGGCGATTATGCCGTTTCCCAAAGCCGGCGCACCGGTGAAGTCCACGGGACTGCCGCGGAAAATATCCTTCTCTCCTTGCATGTCAGTGCCTGGAAAAGCTCGCAAACTCACGGTTGCACCCTTTATTTTCTCCCCGAACGTGATAACGAAGACAACAGCTTCTTGCTGGCGCAAAGTCTCGACGCTGCTTTGCAGGCTGCCGGCGTTGCCGATTGTTCCTTCGAGCGCGTCATTTTGTCCCCCCTCAACCGGACCTCGTTCCCGGCGATCCTGCTGGAACTCGGTTATCTCACCAACCCCGAAGAGCTCAGCCTGCTCGCAAGTAGCGATGGGCAGGAGCGGATTGCCCGTGCTCTGGCCCTCGGGGTGAAAAATTATGCCGCAAATCGACTAAGGAGAACGACAGATGTCCCAGTTACGCAATGATGGCCGTCAGGAGCAGCAATTACGGCCAATTACCCTGACTCGTCACTTTACCCGTTATGCCGAAGGGTCCGTCCTTGTCGAGTTCGGGGCCACCAAGGTGCTGTGCAACGCCACGATCGAAGAGAGTGTCCCGCCCTTTCTGCGCGGCAAAGGCCAGGGTTGGGTCACTGCGGAGTATTCCATGCTCCCCCGCGCCACCCACACCCGTTCCCCCCGCGAGTCGACCAAGGGGAAGGTGGGGGGGCGCACTCACGAAATCCAGCGTTTGATCGGTCGTTCGCTGCGGGCGGTGATTGATCTCTCCGCCCTCGGGGAAAGGAGTATTCAGATCGATTGTGATGTTCTCCAGGCCGATGGCGGGACACGAACCGCAGCGATTACCGGCGCCTGGGTCGCCCTTGCCGATGCCCTCAACGGTTTGGTGGCGCAAGGAAAGCTTTCGACTTCACCCCTGCGGGATACGGTCGCTGCAGTCAGCGTCGGGATCGTTGGCGGCGTGGCGATGCTCGATCTTTGTTATGAAGAAGATTCCCGTGCGGATGTAGATATGAACGTGGTTGTCACCGGCGACGGTCGCTTTGTCGAGGTGCAGGGGACGGCCGAGGCCGAGCCCTTTACCGGTGCCGAACTCGATCTCCTCCGTGATCTCGCCCTGCAGGGGTGTGCTCAGCTGGCCTTGTTTCAGCAAAAGTCTTTGGCGGAGGGGTAATGGAACTGATCGTTGCCACCCGCAATTCTGGAAAGCTGAAGGAGATCAGCGCTCTTCTTTCCCCGCTGCAGATTATTGTCCGCGGGGTCGCGGAATTTCCCGAGCTCCCCGAAGTTGTCGAGGATGGCCTCACTTTTGCGGAAAATGCCGAAAAGAAGGCGGTAACGATTGCCCGTCTGAGCGGACGCCTCACCCTCGCCGATGATTCCGGTCTGGAGGTCGGTGCCCTCGGGGGGGCGCCGGGGATTCATTCGGCCCGTTATGCCGGAGCCGAAGCCGACGATGCCGCCAATAACCGCAAGCTCCATGCCGCTTTGGCAGCGATTCCGCTCGGAAAGCGCGGGGCAGCCTTTGTCTGTGTCATGGCGCTTTGTGCTCCGGACGGGAGTTGTCGTACGTTTTCAGGCCGGTTGGAGGGAGAGATTATATCCGAGCTGCGGGGAACAGCAGGGTTCGGTTATGATCCGCTCTTTGTCGTCGCCGGGCAGCAGCGGACGCTGGCCGAGATTCCCCTGGCGGAGAAGAACCGCATCAGCCATCGCGCCCAGGCTCTGGCGCAGGTTGTTGCGGTGTTGCAGGAGGTTAATTAAAATCAAGACGGGCAGACACACAGGTCTGCCCCTACCATGATGCTAACAACGCAAAGAGCGGACAGTCCGAAGACTGTCCGCTCTTGTTTGTTTAGGATGTTTTGATCAGCTCAGGCGTGGGCCATGGCCGGCAGCGGTGCGCAGAAAGTGCGTTCGACTTCGCGGGTGGCGCTGACCAGGTGCCAGCAATCCTTCGCGGCGAGAAGCCCCTCGATAAAGCGGTGGTTCATATCATGACCGGGTTTGACGGCATGAATATGGCCGATAAGCTGATAGCCGGCCAGGCTGAAGTCGCCGACGGCATCAAGGATCTTGTGGCGAACGAATTCATCGACCCAGCGCAATCCCTCAGGGTTAAGAACCTCCGCTTCGGAAAGGACGACCGCATTCTCCAGGGAACCACCGCGACAGAGGCCGATCGATTTGAGATATTCGACTTCGCGCAAAAAACCGAAGGTGCGGGCACCGGCAATCTCTTTGATAAAGCTCTCGGCATCGATCTTCATGGTGCGTTGCTGCCGGCCGATAGCCGGATGGTTAAAGTCAATTTCGCAACTGATGCGGTAAAAACGGGAAGGGGTGACCGATACCGATTTGTCGCCATCGACAACGGTGAAGGGCTTGCGAATAACGAGATATTTGCGCTCGCGGCGTTGCTGTACAAGGCCGGCATTCTGCAGGGCACTGATAAAGGGGGCGGCGCTGCCGTCCATGACCGGCACTTCCGGGCCGTTGATATCAATATGCAGGTTGTCAATCCCGAAAGCGCGCAGGGCGCCGAGGAGGTGCTCGACGGTCGAGACGCTGAGGTCGTTCTTGCCGAGGACGGTGGCGAGGCGGGTATCGACGACATTGGCCGAAATCGCTTCGATTGAGACGGTCTTGCTCCCTTCGCTGCGGTGAAAGACAATGCCGCGACCAGCTTCGGCAGGACGCAAGGTCATACGAATGGCCCGGCCCGAGTGGAGGCCGATTCCGTCAAAGGTGATCGATTGTGCCAGAGTTGTTTGATAAAGCATCGTATCCTCCGTTTTGCTGGGATACCAAT
>DIKR01000024.1:9887-18489 GCA_002424625.1 Desulfuromonadaceae bacterium UBA5613 | reverse complement strand
ATCGGCACATAGGGGGTAAAGACGACGTGTTCGTAACCGACCCAGAATTCAAAGATGTCGCCAAGGAGATAAAGGGTGCGGACCTGCCCCTCTTCGCGCTGTAAGAGCGCCAGGAGGCGGCGGTAGTTGTCGTCTTCCGGATTCAGGAGGTGCGCATCGGCAAGGAAAAGGTCTTTCATGGCCGGCACTATAGGGTTTTGCTCTTTTTTCGTCAAGATCGCAGCCGTTCTGTTCACCCTTTGGTATTGGTCTGTTGGTGAAAAAGCGTAATATCAATGCAGTGATCAGCAAAAATGCCCGACAATTCAAAATTGCCGGGCATTTTTGTGCGCTGTATGCATCAACTAGGCGGCAATCAGTCCGTCTTTGACGCGGATGATCCGTTCAGCCCGCTTGGCAACTTCGTCACTGTGGGTGACGATGATCACGGTTTTTCCCTGACGATGCAGGTCCTGCAGGAGGTCGAGAATCTCGGCTTCGGCGACGGAGTCGAGGTTGCCGGTCGGTTCATCGAGCAGCAGGATGTCAGGATCATTCGCCAGCGCCCGGGCAATGGCCACCCGTTGCTGCTGTCCGCCGGAGAGTTGTCCCGGTTTCGACCCGGCTTTTTCTGCCAAACCAACCAGCGCCAGTAACTTCTCGGCACGGCTCCGTTGTTCCGGTTCAGCCACCCCGGCCAGCATCATGGCAATTTCGACATTCTCGATGGCAGTCAAGCCCTGCAGCAGATTGAAGAACTGAAAGACAAAACCGATCCGCTGGCTGCGCAGTCGCGCCAAATCAGTATTGGTAATGCTGCTGATCTCGGTATCGCCGATATAGATTTTGCCGCTGCTTGGCCGGTCGAGTCCGCCGATGAGGTGCATGAGGGTACTTTTGCCATGCCCGGAAGGACCGACAATGCAGGTGAAAGATCCCTGAGGAATATTCAGAGAGACATCCTTGAGAGCACGGGTGGTGATTTCACCGACGGCATAGGTCTTCGCGGCATGTTCAGTACGGATGATGTTACTCATAGCTGATCGCCTCCACCGGAGTGAGTCGCGCCGCTTTCCAGGCCGGGTAGAGACCGGCGACGATGGCGACTAGGGCTGAGAAGAAGATGGAGCTGATGATAATGTTGATATCGAGCAGTGAGCCGCTTCCCGAGCCTTTGACCAGCGTCGTAAAGGCATTCTGGCTGATATAAGGGGTGGCAAGAGTGGCGGTTGCCAAGCCAAAGATGACGCCGGTGATGCCGCCGATGAGACCGTAAAATCCGGATTCGAGCATGAAGAGGGTGAAGATCGTCCGGCGTCTGGCGCCGAGGGCCTGAAGGATACCGATTTCGCGCTTCCGCTCATAGGTGGCGGCCATCATGGTATTGACGATGCCGAAGGCGGCAGCGATGACCGCCACCGCAGCAATCAACTGCAGGGTGATGTTGACGGTGCCGACAATGCCGAGGACAGATTGGAGCATCTGCTTGTCAGAGACCACCCCGAGACCGGTCGCGATCCGGATCTCTTCGATGTAGCGTTCGGTCTCGGCCAGGTGCTCAACACGGATGGCGGCGTAAGAGACGTTATCCGCCGAGTTGAAGAGGCGCTGTGCCACCGGGAGGGGAAGGAAGATAGTGGCGTCATCGCGACCGCCGGTTTCACCGAGGATGCCGAGAACCGGCAGTTGCTCACCGCGGATGGTGACGCTCCCCCCGGGTTTGAGTTCGAACTGGCGGGCAGCGGCGGCTCCGAGCACAACACCGTGTTCATCCGGAGAACTAAAATAATTTCCCTGGTTGATCTGCCAGCGCTTGAAGGCCAATGTTGCGGCCGGTTCAATACCGCTGACGATGACCGGTTTGTTGTTGATGGCGCTCTGCTGGGCAAGGAAGGGGACGACCGTCAGCCCCTGGATGGCACGGATACTGGCAATCTCGGCAGCAGAGATGTTGGTCGGCATCTGATCGCCGGTGAGGATCGACAGCTGCTCATAGCCGCAGGAGCCCTTGGGGATGACAACGAGATTAGCACCGAGGGCGGCGGTTTCCCGGTAGATCTCCTTCTTCAGGCTCCCCCCCATCGACATGAAGGTGACAAAAGAAGCGATGCCGATGGTGATGCCGAGGAGGGTAAAGACGAAGCGGCCGCGGCGGCGGGTAATATTTTTGTAAACAAGCTTAGTGAGGGTCATTTATCCCCCGATCTGATGGTTGCGCACCACTTTGATCTTCTCAGCAGTAAAGAGCGCTCCTTGCGGCACCTTGCTGAAGCTGCCGGTAACCCGGACTTCATCCCCGATCTTCGGCATCGCCCCCTGATGCCGGACCGGTATGTAGATTTTGTTGCAGTTGGCGGTCGTGCACTGGAGTTCTTTGATGTCGTAGATGCCGAAGATGCTTGGGTCACTTTTGGATACGCCGGCCATGATTCCGGTCACAGTAATAGTGCCGCTGTACGCTAAGGGGTCGGCGCCGACCTGATTAACCTGGAGAGCATTGCCGTCTCCCTTGGTGGTAATCACAACCGCCAAAGCAACACCCAGCAAAAGAGTCATAACTGTTAATATCGTTTTTTTCACAAAATAATCCTTTAATATCAAGTAAGTGGATAAGGCGGAATCGTCCACACAGCCCTGACAGGCGAAGTCTGTCCGATCAAGGCTGGATGCGGACAATGCAACGATAAGTAAGAAAGTTTTGCTCAGGTCGTTTCGGGTGGGTATTCGATGGATTGCTGATGTCCGGCGGGGAAGAAAGAGAGTGGGGCAGGGTGAGAGAGCACGGTTTCAAGGGAGGTATTCAGCAGCAGAAGGCGGTAGGAAACGTCAACTCCCTGGCAGGAAGAGCAATGGCAATCCAGGGAGCAGTCGGGGAGGTCTGAAGGTGTCTCGTCGCTGCTCGTTTCGTGCGGGCAACATTGTAACGATGCCTCTTGAGCCACAAAGGCCGACGCTGTCTGAGCAACGCCGGTCAGGGTGGAGAGAGCCAGCAGGAGGAGTATGAAGGTTACGCTACGCAACACAGAGTTCATCGGCATAAAATACAGAAAGCCGTGTAGCTCTGTCAATGGTCCGCGATAAAAATCTGTAACAACCGGCAAAAAAGAGTTGCGCTTCACAGTGTAGCGAATTTTCGGCGCGCATCCTGTATAATTGAAAGCAAAGGTATAAACTACAGGTATCAGTAAATACGGCAAAGGAGACCTTATGAGAGTTTTAGCGCCGGTGATATGGATCGTCATTACTTTGTTAATCCTGCCTGCCGGGATCATGGCTCAGGAGGCAGGTGATTACGACCAAGAATACAAATTCAGCCAGGAAGAGTTGACGCAGATGCTTGCGCCGATTGCGCTCTATCCGGATGCATTGACGGCTCAGATTCTGATGGCGTCAACCTATCCGCTGGAAGTGGTGGAGGCGGAGCGTTGGCGGGGTCAGAACTTGCATCTGCAAGGGAATGATCTGGATGATGCCCTGCTGGGTATGAATTGGGATCCCAGCGTCAAATCGCTCTGCCATGTTCCCGATATCCTCAAGTCCATGAGCGACAAGCTCGACCAGACAAGGAAGTTGGGCGATGCCTTCCTGGGTCAGGAAGAAGAGGTCTTGGCCACTGTTCAAGAGTTGCGCAGAAAGGCCATAGAGCAGGGCAATCTCAATACGACCACTGAACAGAAGGTGTTCGTTACAGACGAAATTGTCAAAATCGAACCTGCCAATCCGGAAGTCTTTTACGTACCGGTCTACGATCCCTTCTATGTGTACGGCCCGTGGTGGTATCCCGCTTATCCCCCTTACTATTGGTATTACCCCTCCGGATTTTATGGCGGAGCCTATATCGGCTTCAGCTCCGGCATATACTTCGGCTTTAATACCTTCTCATGGACCTGGTTCGACTGGCCGTATTATCGGGTTTACATTGACAGCAACAGGACCAGAAGCTTTCATCGTCACTCCGATAGACGAGATGATCTCCGCTATGTCTGGAGGCATAACCCGCAACACCGAAAAGGGGTAGCGTACCGGGACCTGAGAACGAGCGAACGCTTCAGCGTGCGGGTTCCACGGCTATCATCCCCCTCAGGTCTGGAAAGGCGCGGCTATCCGGGCGGACGGATTGAACAACCGAAGGTGAGATCGCCCCACTCCCTGCCGCAGCGAGCAGAGAGACAGATTGTGCCGCAGACACCACAGATACGACAGACTCCTGCAGCAAGGCCACCAGCTGCCGTCATCCGTCGAGAAGGTGTAGCTCCGCCCCGGGTTCAGTCCCGGTCTGATATTCTGCAACGCCCGGTGCAACGGGATAACCCCTTTCGGGGGGTCAGCGAAGGGAGTTTCGAGCGCCGGGCAGGTGAGCGCGGCGCGATAAGCAACCGCAGTAATGTCATGAGGCAGCAGCCAGGCGGGTCCTTAGGCGACCAGATTCAGCAGCGCCCGGGTGGCGGCGGTTCACGCGGTGACGTGCGCGGTGGCGATTCGCGCAGAGAACGTTAGTCAATGTTGGGATCCATGCCTTTTTCAGGGGAGAAACCATGAATATTCCAGTGTCGGACACAATCAGCAAAAAGATTCGGACGGCCCTGCTCGCCTTCATCGTGACCGCGGCTATGTTCATTTCAGCTTCGGATGCCTGGGCAACGCCGTACCTGCAGACACGTTTTTTTTCGCCCGAGGCGGCGGTTCAGGCTCTGGTTGCAGCAACGAAGGCGGATGATCTGCAAACTATCCAGGCTATTCTCGGGCCCGGCAGCGAGGAATTGATCTCTTCGGGCGACAGGGTTGCCGACAAGGTGATTCGGGACAAATTTGTTGCCTCCTATGAGGAGAAGCACTCTCTGGAAGTCAGGAGCGACGACACCATGATCCTGCATGTCGGCGGCGATGGCTGGACTATGCCGATTCCGCTCGTCAAGCAGGCGGAGAGTTGGAGCTTTGACATCAGCCAAGGCAAGCAGGAGATCCTGAACCGCAGGATCGGCCGCAATGAACTTCACGTCATCGATGTGATCAATGCCTATGTGGCTGCCCAACACGAATATGCAAGCAAGGATTGCCGCGGAGGAGGAAAGGTCGAATTTGCCCAGCATTTTATCAGCTCGCCCGGCAGTCGCGACGGCCTTTATTGGCAGATCAGGGAAGATGAGGCACCGAGTCCTCTCGGACCACTGTTTGCTTTGGCTGCACAGGAAGGGTATGAAGCGGAAAACAATCTTTCACCGTTCCACGGATATTATTTCAAGATTCTTAAGGAACAGGGTAAAGACGCCAAAGGGGGGCCCTACAATTATGTGGTCAAGGGCAGGATGATCCTCGGTTTTGCATTGGTGGCGTACCCTGCAGAATACGGAAATTCCGGCGTTATGACCTTTGTGGTTAATCAGGACGGGATCATCTTCGAGAAGGATCTCGGTGCAAACACCCGGAACCTTGCCGAAGCTATGACAGTCTACAATCCCGACGAGAGCTGGCAAAAGGTCGAAGAGCAGGAAGCGGCAGTTCCGGGGAATTAATTACGAAACAGGAGGCAGGCATGAAGGTGAGATTTTTTGCAGTATTATTGGCGTTCTTGATTCTGACCCTGACCGGGTGTGGCAGTGATAGTGACAACAACCCATTTGTCACCACGTCGATCTTCAGTGATGCGCGCTTTGACGGTGACATCAGGCAGGATTCCTTTGGTTTTACTATAACCCAAGGTACTACGCCGAGTGTATTTGCCGGGTTAGATCCGTTCAGTGGTGCAGAATATCGGGCGTTCCTGAATTTTCCTTTGGACAGTGTCCACGTAACCGCAAACATTGAATCGGCGTTCCTCGATATATTTATCAACGATGTCATTACTCAATTTTCGACTGACACGATCCCGCTGCGTATCGATCTTGTTATTCTGCCATCACCTTTTCTGGTCGGAACGTATTTTGATTTTTCGGAGCAGTTGAGTCTCTCGATTAGACCCGCGATTTCTCGGGCAGATACGAACAGTAACATAACGATTGATGTAACACCGCTGATGATCGAGGCACAACGTTTGAAACTTGCAGATTTTCAGATTCGCATCATGGAAGACTTTGGAATTGTTGTCCCTGGGTTGATTGAAATCAACGAAACCACTTTTCCGCCACTACTGACAGTCACCTATTTCTAGGTTTCGCCGTGCAGGCTAGGAAGAGAAAAACTTAAACAATAAAAAAGGCCCAGCTTATGCAGCCGGGCCTATCTTAAACCAGAGTGGTTCTGGCCATTTACTAATGGTGCCGAAGGCGAGACTCGAACTCGCACGAGCAATTGCCCGCCACCCCCTCAAGATGGTGTGTCTACCAATTCCACCACTTCGGCAAAAAGTTCGCTACTTATAATGGAAGGAGCGTTGAGTGTCAATAAGAAACTTATGACTATTTTGCATCGCCCTGGGCGGGCGGTAGCGTCGGCAGGGCCGGGGCGGTTGCCGGTGCAGTGACGGTTGACGGCATGATGCTTCCGGTCGCCGGTTGGTCCATAAAGTAGGCCAGGGTCAGGCTGGTCAACATAAAGATGATCGCAGCCGCGGTCGTTAATTTGGTCATGAAATCACGGCCGCCACTGGCGCCAAAGACCGTCTGGCTGGAGCCGGCCCCAAAAGTTGCACCGACTTCAGCCCCTTTTCCGGCCTGCAGCAGGACGATGATAATCAGGGAAATACAGACCAGAACGTGGAGCGTAAGCAACAAGGTTTCCATTAAAATGTGACTCCTCGGTTCGTTTTTTCAATTGAAGTGCAATTCAATAACACAGTTTAGAGAGTGAAGAAAAGTAAAAAAATTACAAACGCGTAAAGCGCACGATGCGGATGAAATCATCAAATTTAAGACTGGCACCTCCTACCAGGGCGCCATCAATATCTTCCTGTGCCATCAATCCGTCGATATTCTCCGGTTTGACGCTGCCACCATAAAGAATCCGCGTCTGCTCTTCAATCTTGCCGGAAAAGAGGCCGGCAAGCAGGCCGCGTATAAAAACATGAGCATCCTGGGCTTCGTCGGCACTTGCCACTTTGCCGGTGCCGATCGCCCAAACCGGTTCGTAGGCAATAACGACGTTGCTCATGGCTTCACTGTCAAGACCACTCAGCCCCTCGCGCACCTGGCGGGTGAGAACGTCGAACATCTCGCCGGACTCCCGTTCTGCCAGGGTCTCACCGATGCAGAAGATCGCCTGCATGCCGGCAGCAAGAACAGCTTTGATCTTGGCATTGATAAAGGCATCGCTTTCCCCAAAGAGCTGCCGCCGTTCAGAGTGTCCGACAATGACGGAGGTGCAGCCGGCATCTTTGAGGAGCAGGGTTGAGACTTCACCGGTAAAGGCACCGCTCTCGGCCGGATGGCAGTTTTGCGCTGCCAGCTGAATGTTGCTCCCTGCCACCTCAACAGCCAGCGGTGCGAGAGAAGTAAAGACCGGGGCGATAATGATCTCGCGATCGCTGATATCTGCAAGGTCTTCCTTGAGTTTTTGGACCAGCTCACGTCCTTCAGAAATTGTTTTGTACAGCTTCCAGTTGCCAGCAATGATCGGTGTACGCATCGGGTATGTCCTTTATGTCGGTTCGCTACCGTTATTTGTCATTGAGGGCAGTGACCCCGGGGAGTTCTTTCCCTTCCAGGAATTCAAGGCTGGCGCCGCCGCCGGTTGAGATGTGCGTCATCTGTGCTTCGAGTCCGGCCTTATTGACGGCGGCCACCGAATCACCGCCGCCAATGATCGAGAGGGCGGAAGAGTCGGCCAGGGCCTGGGCAACGGCAAAGGTTCCGGCAGCAAAGGCGTCAAATTCGAAGACCCCCATTGGTCCGTTCCAGATGACGGTTCCGGCCTTGCTGACCTCATCGGCGTAATTTTTTGCGGTTTGCGGGCCGATATCGAGACCCATCCAGGCTGCCGGAAAGTCGCTGTTGCTACAGATACGGTGCTCGGCTTCGGCTTTAAACTCCTGCGCGACGACATGATCGACCGGCAGGAGGATTTTGACCCCGCGCTCCTGGGCTTTTGCCAGCAATTCAGCGGAAAGGTTGATCCGGTCACTTTCGACCAGGGATTTGCCGACCTCGATCCCCTGGGCCTGGAGGAAGGTGTAAGCCATACCGCCGCCGATGATCAGTGTGTCGACCTTGGCGAGGAGATTTTCGATAACCGGGATCTTGTCACTGACTTTCGCGCCGCCGAGGATGGCGACAAAGGGGCGTTTCGGCGCGGCGAGAGCTGTGCCGAGGTAGTCGAGCTCTTTCCCCATCAAGAAACCGGCAAGGGCCGGCTGCAGGAGATGCGCCACCCCTTCGGTGGAAGCGTGGGCGCGGTGCGCCGTGCCGAAGGCGTCATTGACGTAGCACTCTGCCAGGGCAGCAAGTTCAGCGCAAAAAGCCGGGTCATTCTTCTCTTCGCCGGCGTGAAAACGGACGTTCTCGAGGAGGAGAAGATCCCCATCCTGCATGGCAGAAATTAAAGACTGCACCTCGGGACCGATGCAGTCGGGTGCCATGGTCACCGGGCGCCCCAGCAGTTTGGCCAGGTAGGGAGCGACCGGTGCAAGACTGTACTTCATTTCCGGTTTGGCCTTGGGGCGTCCGAGGTGTGAAGCGAGGATGAGTCGACC
>DIKR01000024.1:5411-9847 GCA_002424625.1 Desulfuromonadaceae bacterium UBA5613 | reverse complement strand
TGCCCCGCATCGTCGAGCGGAACATTGAAATCGACCCGGCAGAGGACTTTTTTCCCTTTAAAATCGATGTCTTTGATTGTTTTTTTGTTGAACATTTCGCATTCTCCCTCTTGCCAGGCAATAAATCGGGAGGAAGCCATCGCTTTCCTCCCGTTAATTTTATCTCTACAACTTAAACTCAGGCTTGTTGACGATGGAGAAAGAGGACGAGGTCGACGATACGATTGGAGTAACCGGACTCGTTATCATACCAGGCCATGACTTTGACCATGTTGCCACCAATGACGGTGGTCATCAGGGAGTCGACAATTGAGGAAGAGCGGTTGCCATTAAAATCGATAGAGACGAGAGGGGCGGTGCAATATTCGAGGTAACCCTGCAAGGGCCCGGCTGCGGCTGCAGCGAGGGCGGCATTGACCTCCGTAACATTCGTTTCTTTTTCAGTGTTGACGACCAGGTCGACGAGGGAGACGTTCGGGGTCGGAACCCGCACCGCCATGCCGTCGAGTTTGCCCTTGAGTTGCGGCAGGACGAGGGCGACAGCCTTGGCTGCCCCGGTCGTCGTCGGAATCATCGAGAGAGCAGCGGCGCGGGCGCGGCGCAGATCGCTGTGCGGCAGGTCGAGTATCTGCTGGTCATTGGTGTAAGAGTGAATGGTTGTCATCAAACCCCTGCTGATACCGAAGTTTTCAAGGAGGACCTTGGCGACGGGCGCGAGGCAGTTGGTCGTGCACGAGGCGTTAGAGATAACATGGTGATTAGCCGGATCGTAAGCAGAATCGTTGACCCCGAGGACGATGGTCAGATCCTCCCCTTTGCCGGGGGCACTGATGATGACTTTTTTGGCTCCGGCCGCCAGATGTTTGGCAGCATTCTCGCGGGAGGTGAAGCGTCCGGTCGATTCGATGGCGATCTCGACCCCCAGTTTTCCCCAGGGGAGGGCGGCCGGATCCTTTTCGGCAAAAACCTTGATCTCACGACCATCGACAATCAGGGCGTCAGACGTCGACTGAACGTCACCCGCGTAGATACCATGGACTGAATCGTATTTGAGCAGGTGGGCCAGAGTGGCGGGATCCGTCAGGTCGTTGACGGCCACAATTTCGATTGTCGGGTTACCGCTTGCAGCTCTGAGAACGCTTCTTCCGATACGACCAAAACCGTTGATAGCAATTTTTACAGACATGGAAGGCTCCTGAATGAAGTGAATCTTGTGAATAAAATGAACCTGCTTGAATTATAAAAGTATAGCGCTTGCGAGGTGGATGTCGATAACTCACCGGAACTTAAATGGTGCAGCGGGCAAAAATGTAATCCAAACTGATTGTTGCCGTCAACACTAAAGGATCTCCCGGGGACTAAGGGTTGGAAAATCTTATTGATAATGCATTGCCAGCCGGGGGATGCCGTGTTATTTTAAATTCTTTAAATTTTCAGGTAGATTGTCGTTCATGATCCCTACTCTTGGCAAACGGATTCTTCTCTTTGTTTTTGCTGTGTTGCTTGTGACCCTTGCCGTCGACAATGTTCTGACGATTCGGCAGGTAAGCCACGACTATAAGGAGAGTCTTGCCGTCCGTAGCCGCCTCCTGGGCAATGAGCTAAGCTCTGGAATTGAAAAAGTAATTTCTCTCGGAATCAATCTCAGCGAAATCGACGGGATGAACAACCGCTGTCAGCAAGTTGTCGCGACTGATCCCGAAATTGTCTACTGTGTCATTGTTGACGCCAATCGTCTCCCCCTTTATTCTCATGACCCGCTCTCTCCTCCGCCTGTCATGCTCAGCGAGGTGAAGAGCGGAAATACGGCAATATCCCGCCTTTCCAACCCCCGTTTCGGTCATGTTTACGATACCACGACACGCATCCTCGCCCCTGACGGGACAACGGTCGGCTGGGTCAGTCTCGGTTTTCCTGAGTCGGCCCTTTCGGCGATGACATTAAAATTGTTGCGCTATACCTTGATTGTGCTGGTGGTGGTATCCCTCATCGTCTTATTGGTTTTATTCTTCTTCGTTCGTATTAATTTGACAGTGCCGATTGAGCAGCTCTGTCGTGTTGCCAGAAGAGTTGCTGGCGGCGATTTTAATGCCCCACTGCCGAAAATGTCGACCCTGGAATTTTCCTCCCTCGCCAATGCTATGGAATCCATGGCGAACTCTTTGCGTGACCGTGATCTCAAAATTCAGGACAGTTACGCAAAACTCGAACTCTCCAATCGTGAATTGCAGTCGTCGTACGAACAGCAGGAGCGGATCACCGACGAGCTTGCCGCCAATCGTGAGATGTACCGCACCCTCCTTGAACATGCCAGTGATGCGATTCTGGTTGTGGATGACGTTGATCGCATCCTCTTGATCAATCGGGCTGCTGAAAACTTCTTTGGCATCCCGCGTGCTGTAGTGGTTAACGAAGATTTCCTCACCCTCCTTGCCCGAGTTCACGGTGGCCGGGTTGAAAGGGAGGAATCCTTGCTGTGTGACTTGCGGGAGGGACGGATCAGCGAATTTGAACTGAACTTTGTCCGCCCGCAAAGCGGCGAACGGGTCGTCGGTTCGCTGCGCAGTTCGACGGTGGTTGACCCGGGTGGCAAGATGATGATGCAGCTGACGATTCGTGATATCACCCGTGACAAAGAGATCAAAGAGCACCTCGAACAGGTCGCATCTGACTTGCAGAATCTGAATAATATGAAGAATTCCTTTCTCGGCATGGTATCGCATGAATTGAAGACGCCTTTGACGGTTGTCTCCGGATACTCCGAACTGATCCTCAGCGGCGTTGCCGGCCGGGCAGATGAATCTGTCCTCTCCATGGTTCGTTATATCTCCGATGCATCTGACCGTTTGACGGCTATTGTCCGTGATATTGTTGATGTAACTCTCCTGGATCGCCGCCAGATGCCGTTGCGTGTCCGTCTTGTCGATTTCAATGAATTGATCCGTACCGCCACCAATGAGCTCGAATACTTTTTCCATGTCCGTCATCAAACCTTACAGCTCGATCTCGATTCTGATCTGCCGCAAGTTTTATGTGATCCGGATCGTATGTTTCAGGTTGTTACCAATCTGGTCGGAAATGCGGTCAAATTCACTCCGGACAACGGCACCATTACGCTGATGACGCGTTTGGTAAGGATCATGCGCGCGCCGGATAAATCGGCAGGAATTGATGAAGTCGAAAGGATCGATACGTATCAGCACACCTATGTCGAGATGGTGGTGCGCGATAGCGGTATCGGTATCGATGTGGAAGAGCAGTTACAAGTTTTTGAAAAGTTTTACGAGATCGGAAAAATTGAAGAGCACTTTACCGGCAAGATGGCTTTCAGGGGACGCGGGACCGGCCTGGGACTGACGATCGTCAAGGGGATTGTCGACCGTCACGGCGGCGCTATCTGGGTCGAGAGTGAAGGCCATCATCCGGAAAAATTCTGCGGGAGCGCTTTTTTCGTCCTCATTCCCCTCCTCCCCCCGGCTGACCCTGCGGAGACAACCTGATCTTTTCCGCCAAATCTTTCCTTGCCGGCAACGGCTGATTCCTGTTATAACGCAGCCGCAATAAGGAGTATTTTATCAGGTGCGGATCTGTCTGTTAGCCAGCGGCAGCAAAGGAAATGCTCTCTACATCGAAAGCGGCGAAACCCGTCTGCTCCTCGATGCCGGACTTTCTCTGCGCGGTCTCAAAGAGCGGCTTGCGACGATTGAGGTTGATGCTGCACAACTCGATGCGATCCTGGTCTCTCACGAACATAGCGACCACTGTCGCGGCCTCGGTCCGATTGCGCGCGGTTTAAAGTTGCCCGTCTGTATCGATCCAACCTCTCTGACCGCCCTCGGCAACAAGACCGGGGCGCTGCCGGTGGTGCGGGAATTTTCCGCCGGGGAGGTTATCGACTTTCGTGATCTGCGCATCGAAACGATTCCGTTGACCCATGATGCCGTAGCGACGGCCGGTTTTGTCATTGAGAGCCGGGAAGGGCGCATCGGTATTGCGACTGATCTCGGCATCGCGACACGATTGGTGGTGCAGCGTTTACAACACTGTCGCGCCTTGGTCCTTGAATTCAATCACGACGAAATCCTGCTGCGCGACGGCCCTTATCCCTGGCCCCTCAAGCAGCGGATTCGCAGCCAGCACGGTCACCTTTCGAACGAAGCCGGCGCCGAGCTCCTTGATAATCTCCTGTGGGAGGGACTTGAGGCGGTCTTTCTCGGCCATTTGAGCGAAACCAATAATACTCCGCAGCATGCTCTGTCCGCGGCCCGCAACACTGTCGATCGCCAGTGTTGCTGTGCCCCCGAGCTCATCCTCGGGCGGCAGGAATCTGCTACGATCTGTTTTTCCGTCTGAAAATAACCGACTAGAGGAGCACGAACAAAGATGATCGAACGTTATACCCGCAAAGAGATGGCCAAAATATGGGAAGCAGAGAA
>DIKR01000024.1:2899-5371 GCA_002424625.1 Desulfuromonadaceae bacterium UBA5613 | reverse complement strand
GAGCTCGGCGTTATTCCGGCCGCTTCGGTCAAGACGATCCGTGAAAAAGGGAACTTCGATATCGCCCGCATCGACGCTATTGAGGCGGAGACCAAGCACGATGTCATCGCCTTTTTGACTTCGGTCGCCGAATATGTCGGCCCCGAGGCCCGCTTCATTCATCAGGGGATGACCTCTTCCGATGTCCTCGACACCTGCCTTGCCGTGCAGATGGTGCAGGCCTGTGACGAGTTGATCGCGGATCTCGACATGGTCCTCGCCTCGATCAAGGAGCGGGCTTATGAGCATAAAGATACGGTCTGCATGGGACGCTCGCACGGCATTCACGCTGAGCCGGTGACCTTCGGCCTTAAACTTGCCGGTTGGTACGCCGAGATGGCGCGTGGTCGTCGTCGTCTGGTCGCCGCCCGGGAAAATATTGCAACCGGGGCCATCTCCGGTGCGGTCGGCACCTTTGCCAATATCGATCCGCGCGTCGAGGAATATGTCTGCGCCAAGCTCGGATTGAAACCGGAACCGGTCTCGACCCAGGTGATCCCCCGCGACCGTCATGCTGAAGTCTTTTGCGTCCTTGCCATTATCGCTTCTTCCATGGAACGTATCGTCGTCGAGATCCGTCACCTGCAGCGCACCGAGGTCCTTGAAGCCGAGGAATTCTTCAGCAAGGGGCAGAAGGGGTCATCGGCGATGCCGCACAAGCGCAACCCGATCCTCTCCGAAAACCTTACCGGCCAGGCCCGCTACATTCGCGGCATGTGTATGCCGGCTTTAGAGAATGTCGCTCTGTGGCACGAGCGAGATATTTCGCATTCGTCGGTGGAACGCTACATCGCTCCCGATGCCACCGTCGCCCTCGACTTCTCGCTACGGCGGCTGAACGGCCTGATCAAAAACCTCGTCGTTTATCCCAAGAACATGCTGCGCAATCTCAATCAGATGCAGGGGTTGGTCTTCTCGCAGAAGATTCTCCTCGATCTCACCCAGGCCGGGGTGTCCCGTGAAGATTCTTACCGATTGGTGCAGAAGAACGCCATGAAGGTCTGGGAAGAAGGCAAGGATTTCCTCACCGAACTTCTCGCGGACCAGGAAGTGGTCGGCGCCCTGGGCGAAGCGAAGATCCGTGAGTCCTTTGACCTCAACTACCACCTCAAGCACGTCGACACGATCTTCAAGCGGGTTTTTGAGGCGGATTGTTCGTATTAATCGTAACACCTTGCAGGAGTCAGACATCATGCCCTGGCGCATAGAAGTAGCTTTGAAGCAGGGAGTGCGGGATGCCCGCGCTGCCCGGGTGCAGCGGGAGCTGCGCGAACATCTCGGGATTGAACTCACGGCCGTCCGAACCCTCGACGTTTACACCGTCGATGCCGCTCTGACCCCGGAGGAGATTGCCGCGGCGGCGCACGGACCCTTTTGTGATCCGGTCATCCAGGAAGTAGCGATCGATGCCCCGCTTGCCACGGAGTTCGATATCCTTATCGAGGTTGGCTACCGCCCCGGTGTCACCGATAACGTCGGCCGTACCGCCAAAGAGGCGATCCAGTACCAGATCGGTCGTCCCTTTGCCGCCGGCGAAGGTGTTTATACTTCGGTGCAGTATCTCCTTTCCGGCCCGGTCGATGTTGCTCTGGCCGAGAAGATTGCGGCCGGCTTCCTTGCTAACGGCCTGATTCAGCGCTGGACGATCGTGGCCGCGGACGGGTTCGATCGGGTCAAGGGGCTCCCCGCCACCGTGCCGAAGGTGCAGGTCACCGCCGCATCTGAAGTGCATGAAGTTGATCTCGACGTCAGTGATGCTGAGCTGTTGGCGTTGAGCAAGGCCGGCATGCTCGCTCTCAATCTCGAAGAGATGCAGACGATTCAGGCCTATATCCGCGATCCGCAGGTGCTGGCAGCGCGGGCTGAGGTCGGCCTTGGCGCACTTCTCACCGATTGCGAGATCGAAGCGCTCGCCCAGACCTGGAGTGAACACTGCAAACACAAGATCTTCGCCGCGCGCATCGATTATCTCGATACCACCACCGGTCAGCGCCAGGAGATCAACTCCCTCTTCAAGAGTTACATCGTCCGCGCCACCAAGGATATCCGCGCGGCACAGGGCAAGGATGATATCTGCCTTTCGGTCTTCAAGGATAACGCCGGGGTCATCCGCTTTACCGACGACTGGAGCCTGGTCTTCAAGGTCGAGACCCATAACTCCCCCTCGGCTCTTGATCCCTACGGGGGAGCCTTGACCGGCATCGTCGGCGTTAACCGCGATGCCTTTGCCACCGGCATGGGAGCGCGTCTCCTCTTTAATACTGATGTCTTCTGCTTTGCTTCGCCCTTTTACGACCAGCCGCTGCCGCCACGCCTGCTGCCGCCGCGCCGGATCTTTGAAGGCGTCGTCGAAGGGGTCGAACACGGCGGCAACAAGAGCGGTATTCCGACCGTCAACGGCTCACTGGTCTTTGATGACCGTTTTGTCGGCAA
>DIKR01000024.1:1911-2855 GCA_002424625.1 Desulfuromonadaceae bacterium UBA5613 | reverse complement strand
CACGAAAAGGCGGCGCAGGTCGGTGATCGCATCGTCATGGTCGGCGGCCGCATCGGCAAGGATGGCATCCACGGCGCCACCTTCTCTTCCGAAGAGCTGCACGAAGGCTCACCAGTCACGGCGGTGCAGATCGGCGATCCGATCACGCAGCGGCGCATGCTCGATTTCCTCATCGTCGCCCGCGACCGCGGCCTTTACAGCTCGATTACCGACAACGGCGCCGGCGGCCTTTCCTCTTCCATCGGCGAGATGGCACAGGATACCGGCGGCTTCGAGCTCCATCTCGATCGCGCACCGCTGAAATACCCCGGTCTGCAACCTTGGGAGATCCTTATCTCCGAAGCGCAGGAGCGCATGACCGTCGCGGTCCCGCCCGAGAAGCTGGAGGCATTCCTCACCCTCTCCGCGGAGATGGATGTGGAATCGACTGATCTCGGCCACTTCACCGCTTCCGGCTATTATCATTGCTTGTATCAGGGGCAGACCGTCACCTGGCTCTCCATGGAGTTTCTCCATGAAGGGGTGCCGCAGATGGTCATTCCCGCCATCTGGACGCCGCCGACCCTCAACGAACCGCAACTGCCGGCTGATTTCAACGTGCAGACGGCCCTCCTTAATCTCCTCGGCAGCCTGAATATCTGCTCGAAAGAGAGTGTGGTGCGGCGCTACGACCACGAAGTACAGGCGGGGACGATCGTCAAGCCCCTCACCGGCGTCGTTAATGACGGCCCTTCCGATGCCGCAGTCGTCCGTCCCCTCGCCGACAGCTACGTCGGCACAGTCGTGGCGCACGGCATCTGTCCGCGCTATTCCGATATCGACACTTATCAGATGATGGCCAACGCCATCGACGAAGGGCTGCGCAACTATGTGGCGGTCGGCGGCAAGATCGATCATGTCGCCGGCCTCGATAACTTCTGCTGGTGCGATCCGGTCAAGAGCGA
>DIKR01000024.1:941-1837 GCA_002424625.1 Desulfuromonadaceae bacterium UBA5613 | reverse complement strand
CCGCTGATCTCCGGCAAGGATTCGATGAAGAACGATTACCAGATCGGCGAGACCAAGATTTCGATCCCGCCGACCGTCCTCTTCTCGGTGATCGGCAAGATCGACGATGTGCGGCTGGCAACGACCATGGACGCCAAACGCGCCGACGATCTCGTCTATCTCCTCGGCGTCACCGCCAATGAGCTCGGCGCTTCCGAACTTTACGCACAGCTCGGCGAACTCGGTGCCAATTTGCCGCAGGTCGACGCGATCACGGCGCTGGCCCGTTATCGCACTCTTAACGCCGCCCAGACCGGCGGTCTCATCGCTTCCTGTCACGATCTCTCTGACGGCGGACTGGCTGTCGCTCTCGCCGAAACCGCTTTCAGCGGCGGCCTCGGCATGCGTATCGATCTCTCCAAGGTAGAGACGCGCGGCGAATTGACCGCAGCGCAGATCCTCTTCTCGGAATCGGCGAGCCGGTTGCTGGTGACTGTCCATCCGGAGAACCAGGGACGCTTTACCTCCCTCTTTGCCCGGCAGAGTTGCTCTTTGCTCGGCGAGGTGACCACCACAGCGCAGCTGCAAGTCATTGATGCTAATAATTGTTCGTTGATTGCAGCGTCGCTCGACGAACTGAAAGCGGCCTGGCAAGCGCCGCTGCGGGAGATGTAAGATGACCAAGGTGAATGCAATCGTCATCGCCGGTAACGGGACCAACTGCGAGCGGGAAGTCGCTCAGGCCTGCACCCTCGCCGGTGCTGACCGAGCCGATATCGTTCATATCGCCGAACTCCTCGCCGGCCGGGTCCGCCTCGATGATTACCAGTTCCTCAATCTCGCCGGCGGCTTCCTCGATGGTGATGACCTCGGCAGTGCCAAAGCCGGCGCCAATCGCCTCAAGCATGCGGCGATCC
>DIKR01000024.1:0-913 GCA_002424625.1 Desulfuromonadaceae bacterium UBA5613 | reverse complement strand
CTCGGCGTCTGTAACGGTTTTCAGCTCATGGTCAAGATGGGGATGCTGCCGGCGTTGTCGGGGAATCACCACACCCAGAGCGCGACCTTAACCTTCAATGACTGCGGGCGTTTTCAGGATCGCTGGGCCTACCTCAAGGTCGATCCTGCCTCCCCTTGTGTCTACACTCAAGGGATCACAGGCGGCGTTTATCTGCCGGTGCGCCACGGCGAAGGCAAGTTTGTCGCCGACACCGCGATTTTGGCAGCGATTGACGCCGGGCACCTGGCTGCCTTACAATACAGTGATGCAGAGTACTGCGCGGCAACGATGGATTTTCCCGCTAATCCGAATGGCGCCATGAATGCCATTGCCGGTCTTTGTGACCCTACCGGGCGTCTCTTTGGCCTCATGCCTCATCCGGAAGCGTATGTCGATCGCACCCAGCACCCGCGCTGGACACGGGAAGAGGCTCTCCCGCAAGAAGGGATGGGTTTGTGGCTGTATCGCAACGCGGTTGACTTCATTCGTCGCGGGATTTAACATTTTCAAGGTTTAAGTTGCAGCATCAACCACTTAATAGAAGGAAGATGACGATGATGAAAGTTGGTCTGGTCGGTTGGCGGGGTATGGTCGGTTCGGTCCTGATGCAACGCATGCAGGAAGAGAATGATTTTCAGGGGATTGAGCCGGTCTTCTTTTCCACATCACAGGCAGGACAGCCGGCACCAATGAATGCCGGAACTCTCAAGAATGCTGACGATATTGCTGAACTGCAAAAGCTCGACGTGATCATCACCTGTCAGGGAGGCGATTACACCAAGGCGATCCATCCGCAGTTGCGTCAGGCCGGTTGGCTGGGCTACTGGATCGATGCCGCCTCGACCCTGCGCATGGAGAAGGATGCGGTGATCATCCTCGATCCGGTCAATCG
>DIKR01000121.1:9203-16949 GCA_002424625.1 Desulfuromonadaceae bacterium UBA5613 | reverse complement strand
GGGTCGTATGACAGTTGACGCACCCTTGGGCCGTAGGGTTGCTGGTGCGATTGTAACGCGGCAGGTTGATGTGGCCGCCGTAAGAGTGACACTGCAAGCACAGGAAGGCTTCTTTGGCATTGAGCAGGTCGCGATTGTTCGAACCATGGGAATCGTGGCAGTTGTTACAGTTTTCGCGAACCGGAGCGTGTTCCCAGACAAAGGGACCGCGTTTTTCCTGGTGGCAGCTCAAGCAGGTTTCATTGACGGTTGCGCCTTTCAGCAGGCTCTTGCCGACCGAACCATGAACGTTGTGACAATCGGAGCAGGTCATCTTCCCTTCACGAACCGGGTGATGATAGGCCTTGCTCATCTGCCCGCGAACATCGGCATGACAGGTGTAACAAAGGGTCGCTTCATCCTTGGCAGCGAGGAGAGACTGTTCACTCTTCTGCTCCATGACACTGTGGCAGCCGACGCAGCCGACTCCGGCGGTCTTGTGAGCGCTGCTCTGCCAGTAGATCTGCTTGCCGCCTTTGTGGCACTGCAAACAGATGTCGGTCTGCTGCGTCGCACTCGGAGCGAATTCCCGACCGGGATTCTCCAGGTGCTGACTGCGCGAGACGTGACACGCCCCGCAATTGCTCGCCTGCAGGTCGCCTTTGGCGCCGTAGGTGAACGCACGATCATGCGGGGTGCCGGCGTAGGATTTCACCTCTGCCTCGTGACACTCGACACACGTCGTGGCCATCGGTTCGGCTGCCAGGGCATTGCCCCAGGCCGTCAACATGAGACCACTCGCCAGTAAGGCGAGGAACCCCAGCCGGTTGAACAAACTCCTGTTTCTCATGTACATGCCTCCTCTTGGATGTTGTGCTACGTGTTGCCTTTGTGTCGACGAAGGATCTTCCGAATTGCACCCTAAAAAACTTAGCAGACGCTTCTAAAAAGTCTATTCAGGCTTGAGGGAAACTCCAATCGTCAACAAAAAGACAGGTTAAATCTAAAGGTGGGAACAAAGGCAGATACAGCGCGAATCTCTGCCTCTGATCGCGACGGTATCTATTAGCAAGGTTGGTGGGAGATGTTCCAGATAAGAATCCTTCACCTATTAAAGGAAAAGGTGAAGGATTCTTCACAGGCAGGAAATAAACGCTGTTATTGCGGAGGGTTGTCTTTTGTCAGCTTGCTGAGGCAGGCCATGATCCGTTCTCCTTGAGGGGTGAGGATATAGTATTTATTTTCATCCTGGCCGACCAGGTCGGCATTTCGTAACAGCTTCAGGTGAAAGTTCATTTTGGTATGGTCTTCGATGCCTAGATGTCGGGCGATATCCATGAAACGAAGCCGCTGCTCCCGGTCGATCAGTTTAAGGATGTCGCGGCGAATGGTGTTGGAGAGGCAGCTGAAGGTGCTGTCCATCTCAATCTGAAAACCGCAATCGAGGAGCCGTGCTTCCTCCAGACTGCGCCGCACCGCTGTCAGCAATTCGTCCACCTTAAAGGGCTTGGTCAGATAGTCGTCAGCCCCTCTGCGCATCGCCGCGACAGCATTTTCAACGGTCGCAAAGGCGGTGATCATGATGACTCTGGCGCGGGGCGCCTGTCGTTTCAGCAGCGGCAGGATCTCCTGGCCGCCAAGTCCCGGCATGATCATGTCGAGCAGCACCACATCAAAATTTTGCCCTTTAAGGACGGTGAGGGCTTCTTCCCCGCTGCTGGCTGTGGCGATGACGAAACCTGCATCAACCAGTATTTCACTCATTGTTTCGCGCAGTTCGCGGTCATCGTCGACTACTAGAATTTTATACGCCATCGTTTGCTCCTTGCGGGAAAGTCAGGGTTACTATGCACCCGCCCTGTGCGGCATTGGCTACGGTGATGTGCCCGCCGTGCCGCTCCATGATGCCGAAACAGATCGATAGCCCCAGTCCGGTCCCGACCCCCACCTCTTTGGTGGTGAAGAAAGGATCGAAGATGGTGTTGAAATGTTCGGCAGCGATGCCGGGGCCACTGTCGGTCACCTCGATGATTATCCCTTCCGGTGTACTGCGGGACGAGATTGTAATCGGCGCGTCAACAGGATTAGCATCCATAGCATTGATCAAAACATTGAGAAAGACCTCTTCGACTTTCCAGGAAACTCCTCGCACCGGCGGCAGCGGCTGCAGATTCAGGACGAAATCATAATCCTGCTGCCGGGGTCCAAGGAGCGTCAAGGTGTTGCGCAGCACCTCGTTGAGATCAAGGAGTTCAACATGCACCCCGAGATCTTCATGGCGGGAAAAGGTCAAAAGCTCGCGGGCAATTTTTGAGGCGCGGTCGAGGTTGCGTTCGATGGCTGCGAAACGTTTGGCGTAGGGGGCGTCTGTTCCGGGCGCATGGAGCGACTTCTTCAGCAACTCGACATTGAGGGAGACGTTGGCCAGTGGATTGTTGATTTCGTGGGCGATGCCGGCGGCAAGTTTCCCCAGGGAGACCATTTTTTCCGACTGGGCAAAGCGTTGCAGGCGCTCCTCGATCTGGGCTTCCCGCTCAAGATCGAAGATGTGCAAAGCGTTCATCAGAAAGTGCAGAATAAAGAGTCCGGAAATACCGCGCAGGACTTCGATACGTACTCCCGGCAAGAGGATGACACCGGTCGGGACTAATCCGGCAAAAATTCCGTAACCGATCAGGGCAATGCCGGCTGCGATGAAATTTCGTGCCACCTTGTCGTTCTGGCTGCGGATCGTGCCGGCATAACCGATGAGACCGAAGCCGGCGAGGAGGGCGGCGGGGAAGGCGATAAAGTAGCGCATGCGTAATGCGATAAAACGGAAGAACTCCGGTGTGAATTCGAGCTCTTGCGTCAGAATACTGGCGATGAAGAGCGGCAGCAACGCCAGGACAAAGAGGTTCAGGATCCCCCGGTGTTGCGGGTAAACAGATTTCAGTACGCTGAGGCCAAAGATGAGGAGCAGTACAAAGGAGAGAAAGGCCGGCACCAGGCGAAGGGCGCTGATGATCGGCAAAAGGTGTGGCGGCAGAGTCGGCCACTCCAGGTAAAGAAAGAGAACGAGCCATTCGTGACAGGCATGGACAAAAGCAAAAAGGGCAAAGAACGGGAGGTTGCGGGCGATCGTCAGTTTGCTGCTGCGGGTGACCTTGGACGTAATCGCGACGCCGGCCGTAAAAAAGACCAGGCCGTAGAGGAGAAATGTCAGAAACGTGATAAAATCGTTAATATTATTCGGCACAATAACTGTCCTGTCGGCTGTCGGACGCTGAATCGTAAATTTGACCGGGTGGGGAATCCCGCTATTTGTCAAAGCGCCCCAAGGATGAGAAACCTATACGGATTATCCTGACGCGTCAATAGCCTGCAGTCGGCATCGCCACTGGCGACCCCATTTTGACAGTGCTGCATCACCCTGTTATGCTGGCGTCGCAAGGACCACTCGACATTAAACGACAAGGAAAAACCATGCCCTCCTTCGATTTTGAGCAGGAAGAACGCGCCTTCCGCAAATACTACGACAGCAACCGGCAACACTTCGAAACGGCCAAGAATGCTTATGTCAGTCTGATCACGGCCTGTCTCAAACAGTGTGACGGCGATGCTGTCAGTAAAATCGAAGGTCGGGTCAAGGATAAAGAGGAGTGCATCAAGAAGTTCGACCGCAAATACCGGGGCCGTCTGGAAGCGGATGAACAACCTTACGAAATCAGAACCTACATCTCCGACCTCATCGGTATCCGCATCATCTGTCTTTACGAAGACCGCATTGCCAGCGTCGCGCAGCTGCTGACCCAGTCCTTTAAACTCATCGAGGTGACGAACAAGATTGCGGCGATCGAGAGCACCGAAGATTCCTTCGGTTACAAGGGGCTGCATATGGATCTCGCCCTGCCGGACGAACTGGCGGCGCAGTCGAAATATCTCGCCTTTGCCAATTGTCCCTTTGAGGTGCAGATTCGTTCACTGATTCAGGATGCCTGGAGCGTCCTTGATCACGAGATCAAATACAAAAAGTCGATCCCCATCGAGCTCAAGCGCCGCATTAACGTCCTATCCGCCCTCTTCGAACTCGCGGATCGTGAGTTTAAAGAGATCCGCAATGCCACCACTGCACTGATCGAGCAGGCAACGGCGGCGCCGGTCAGCGATTCTGTTAGCGAGCGCAGCGAGGAGGGGGTAGCCGCAAGCACACCGGCGAGCGAAAAGATTGTTAACGCCTTTAACTTCCTGCGCGTTGCCGGGCATTTCTTCAAGGAGTTTGATTTCGAGGATGACAAGGTCGACGACTTTGTTCAGGATATCCTGCGCCTCGACGCCAACTTCACCCGCGCCGATCTGCATCAGAGCCTCCTCGAAAATCTCAAAATCATCCGCGATTATCGCGATGACTTCATCGCCAACAACCCGGAAAGAATCTTCACCCCTTACTCCTCCATTCGCCACTGCCTTTATCTCAATGATCCTGAAACCTTCAACAAAATCCTGTCAAAGGGAGCGCGTGAGCGCTTCGACATCTGGTCCGCAAACAAGCGCCCTTAAGAAACTCCGGCATATTCGAGAAAACTCTTCGGCGGGCGAAAGACCGGTTGCGCCGTCAGAAGGTCGGTGACGGTCGGCGGATCGAGATATTGTCCCTGCTGCGACGATTCCCGCTCCATCAGCCAGCCGAACTGGGGGATGACGGTATTGCGCCGGATCGAATGGTCGAGGGTGAGGCCGGCAACGACGAGGACGTTGCGATTTCTGCCGCTGAAGGCATCGGTGAGGTAAGCGGCGAGGCGGTGGAACTGCCGCCAGGTGTTGACATTGGCGAGGCGACGATGCGGGTTGGGTGAGGTGACGATGTCGGACCAGAAATCAAAAATCCCCACTTCCAGCATCGTCCGCGGATCGAGGCTTTCGGAATTCAGGGCTTTGCTGAAAGTGAAGAGGCCCGGCCCGAGGAGGGGGCCGATGGCGCCCGGTTCGGCGGTGACACTGGCAAGCTCGACAGCATGCTGCGCGATCAGCGCCGGATGGAGGTGATAAACCTTGCCGAGGGAGGAGTCATGCAGGGGTTCGCCGGTGGTCAAGCGTCCGAGATTAATCTGGATGCGGGCAGTCGTCCCGGCCGGTTTGCGGAACAGGTATTTGTAGGGGATTTCGATGAGGAATCCCTCCGGAGCCCGCAGCAGGCGGATAAAGAGGGCAGCGCGCTGATAAACTTCCAGATATTCCTGCAGCACCCGGCAAAGGAGGCCGCAGCAAGGGGAAACCTGGCCGTGCACCCGTTCGATATAGCCGAGGCCCCCCTCTTCGTGGGCACCGAGATGGCTGCCCCCGAAGATCACCAGGTCGTGGCCGTGATGTGCCGCTGTCGCCAGTCGGGTGGGGTCGAGAAGAGCACCGACCCGGCCGAGATTGAAAGATGGACAATCGAAGGCATAACCGAAAAGGGCGCGCTTGATCCCCTGGCTTTCATCAGAACACTGCCAGATGACCGGCAGGGTGCCGGAGAAACCGCGGGCGATGGTCAAGGCCCGCATCCGGCCGAACAACTCCATCGGTTCCAGAGCCGGTTGAGCAAAGAGGGCATCGGATGGCGGCTGAATCGGCATGGAAACCTCCTCGGGTTGACAGATGCCGGATTATAACAGTTTTTTACGGCAAATGAATCCCTGAATATTTTGCGGCAGTGAGTGTCCTTGACTTGAACATTATTAGCTTATAATCTTTATTCAGGCGGCATCCCCTAAAGAGGAGGAAAAGACCATGACTTACAAAGCGAAAGTTGCTTCACTGATCGCGGCAATGCTGCTGATTACCGGCGCTATCGGCACAACAGCATCAGCATCCCCCTTCAAGGTTGACCTCGAACTCTTCAAGTTCAATCCGTCCCTCATTGTCTATGAAAAATCATCCGCCGAATTTACCGACCCACAAACCTGCGGCGAATGCCACGAAGACAAATATCAAGAGTGGAACGGTTCCCTGCACAGCATGGCCTTCATCGATCCGGTTTATCAGGGTGAATTGAACAAGGCGACCAAAGCGGTGGGACATAGTATCTCTCGCCAGTGCGAAGGCTGCCACTCCCCGGCCGGCGTTGTTACCGGCGAGATCAAGGGGCCGGGAGTCAGCGGTCTGTCGCCAGTGGCCAGGGCCGGTGTTTCCTGTGATATGTGCCATTCGATCAGTGCCGTCAATCATGGTAAAACCCCCACAAAAGAGCCGGGAAACGGTTCTTTTGTGATTAAGCCGGGGGAGGATCGCCCGGACGGCGCCGTTCTGATCAAGCATGGCCCGCACCCGCCAGCGGAGGGCTGCGGTGACGGTTTTCATGAATGCCGACAGACGGAGTTCCATGCCCAGGCTGATCTGTGCGCTTCGTGTCACCAGGTCTTTCATTACGACAAGTACTTCCCGATTGAAGCCACCTATCATGAGTGGAAGCACAGCCTTTATGCTCAGAATGATATTCACTGTCAGGATTGTCACATGGTCGGTACCGAGACCTTTGTGAAAGCTGCGGATTCGCTGGTCAAACCGGAACGCAAAGATTACCGGCATTACTTCAACGGTGCCAACTATCTGCTGTATTACCTCGGTGCGCAGGCTGCGGAAAAGGCCGACGACAAGGAACAGGCCGGGCGTCTGATGCATCAGTATGAGATGGCGGTCAAGCGCCTGCAGAACGCGGCTGAGCTTGAAATTGAACCGGTTTACCGCAACGGCGCCCTGGCCGAGGTGCGGGTACGGGTCAAGAACGTGCGCGCCGGCCATAATCTCCCCACCTCTCTCTCCAATATCCGCCAGATGTGGCTGGAAGTCATCGCCAAAGACGAAAAGGGCAAGATCATCCTCTCAACCGGCGCGGTCAAAGCGGACGGTTCACTGGCGGAGGATACCCGCCTGTTCAATTCAGACGGCATGGGACCAAACATGCATTTTGCTGTTGATCCCTGGATTATTACCGCCTTCTCCCGTCATGAAACCATCCCCCCAAAAGGCTATCGTGACGTCCATTACGGGGTAACGGCACCAAAAGGGAGCAAGAAGTTGACGATCGAAGCGAAACTGCGCTATCGCCAGGCTGACCAGCAGATTGCCGAAGCGCTGCTTGGTGCGGTGCCGAAGGATATCGATCTGGCCAGGGATTATGGCTTGAGCAAGGTTCCGACTCTGCCGGTCGTCGACATGGTTGCGCTGCAGCGCGAGGTGGCGGCGGCTCAATAGTCTTTTTTTCATTGAACAAGAAAGGGCGGCCCGCAGCAGGGGTCGCCCTTTCTTGTTTTCAAATGTTGGTGGAGTTCAGCCGAGCAACTCAAACTCCTGGGTGTCATCATTGAAGTTGAAGATCTCACCGGTCTCGATGATGTAGTGCCAGCCGTAAATATCGAGCTCGCCGCGTTCGTATCTCTCCTTGATGTAGGGATAGGTCAGCAGGTTGCGCATCTGCACAAGAATATTCACCTGTTCGGTCAACCACTCCCGTGCTGCCGGTGTCTCCTCGGTCAGCAGACGATCGACTCTTCCCTTGACCTCCTGCGACAGCTCCAGCCACTTGCGTACATGCGGAATATGCGCCAGCTCGTGATCGGGCAGATTCATCGCTGCGCAACCACCACAGTTGGAGTGGCCGCAGATGACGATGGTATCGACCTTGAGCACCAGCACCGCATACTCAACCGCCGAGGTGGTGGAGACGTACTCCTCGGTCTGGCGGTAAGGGGGGACGATGTTGGCAATATTACGGACAATAAAAAGTTCACCGGGATGGGTCTGGGT
>DIKR01000121.1:4906-9089 GCA_002424625.1 Desulfuromonadaceae bacterium UBA5613 | reverse complement strand
TCGATTCATCGCATGCCCTTTCATGTTTCTGCAAGAGTCTAAGCCAAACCTTATCGACAGAACCGCCCACTGTCAAGACTGCCTTTTCCAGCTTTTACCCGACCTTTGAGCTCAGGACTGGCAGACCAGAACGGGGGGTGCCGGCACGTCCGGCAAAACGGACGGCGGCGCCAGCCCCAGGATTTCCGTTGCCTGTTGTAACGCTGCCAGGCGACTGGCATGCCGGTTCTGCTCGCGGACCAGCGGCATCACCCCGAGCTGGCTCAAGACCTGGGCGACCCGCAGATTGACCCCGACGAGGAGGACGGTGATCTCCTGGTGACCAGCCTGGCGGATAATGTTTTCCAGGGCAAGGGAGGCACTGCAATCGATGATCGGCACATCGGTCAGATCGAGAATCATCACCTCAGAGAGGGTGATATCGCCGACCTTGCGAGTCATGCCGTTGGCAGCGCCGAAACTCATCGGCCCGCTCAAATGCAGCATCGTCACGCGTCTCTGGCAGAACTTGAGGATGTCATTTTCGTCGGAGCTTAAGAATGAATGGATCGATTCATCCTCCAGAACCTTGATGTTGTCGGCTTGCAAATCAGCCATACTCTTGACAAAGAGGAGACTGGCCATGACCGTCCCCACCGCCACTGCGGTGATGAGATCATCAAAGACCGTCAGCAACAGAACGGAGAACATCAGGAAGACGCCGGTCAGCGGCGCGGTTTTAATCCGGCGCAGATAGTTCCAGTCAATAATCTCGATGCCGACTTTCAACAAAATCCCCGCCAGGACGGCATGGGGAATGTAAGCGGCAAAACCGCCCAATCCCAGCACCATCGCCAGCAAAAAGAGGGCATGAATGATGCCGGATAGATTGGTCCGGCCGCCGGCGCGAATATTGGTCATAGTGCGCATGGTGGCGCCGGCGCCGGCAATAGCGCCCATAAAGCCGGCAACGAGATTGCCGATCCCCTGACCGACCAACTCTTTATCGGAGTCGTGCGAGGTCTGGGTGACATTATCAGCAATCAGCGCTGTCAGCAGGCTGTCAATGGAGCCGAGCACGGCGAGCATCAGGGCGGAAAAGATCACTTCCCGCAGGCTTTCCCACTCGAAAGTCGGCAGATGCGGCACCGGCAGGCCGCGGGGAATCTCGCCGAGCATCGGTGCTTCCGGCAGCAAAAGGACGGCGAGCAGCGTGCAGCAGATCAAAGCGAAGAGGGGGGCCGGGATAAAGCGAGTCAAGCGTTTAGGCAGGAAGAAGACAATGAACAGGGTGCAGACGCCGAGGAGTAAGGCGTGGTGATTCAAGTCGTCAATAAAACCCGGCAGGGCGGCCAGGCAATTTAACGCACCCGCCGGACTGGCATGCCCCAGCAGCGGTGCGAGTTGAATGGCAATAATCAGCAGACCGATACCACTCATGAATCCGGAAATCACCGGATAAGGCATCAGGTTGATGTAGCGGCCCAGCTTGGCAACGCCGAAGAGGATTTGAAAGACCCCTCCGAGCATGACGACGGTAAAGGCCAGAGTCGGATTATGGGCGAAGTTGACAAAGACCGCGGCCATCACCACGGTCATCGGCCCGGTCGGGCCTGAGACCTGTGCCGGGGTGCCGCCGAAGAGCGCCGCAAAGAGACCGACCCAGATCGCGCCGTATATGCCGGCAACCGGACCGGCTCCGGAGGCGACTCCGAAGGCCAGGGCCAAAGGGAGTGCAACGACCGCAGCCGTCACCCCCCCGGTCAGATCGCCATGAAAATTCTTGAATGTCGGGCGTACCATCATAAACGCGTCCCTTGATTATTTTGCCCTGCAGCGTAGGCTGGAAAGTCGAATTTTGTACATGATATGGCGGAAAATGTCCATCCCGACGCTGCTGCCGGCATAATCACCCTTGGCGTTTTTTTATTTCTACTGTTTAATTTTTTAGTGAAGATAAAGAATATAGAGATACCGCCATAAATAAACAACATTATTTTATGGAGGGTGAAAGGAGAGCGAACTCCGGGACGAGCAGGGTCATGCCGGGTTTCGAACGTTGTTATTCCCGATTAGTGAGCATGGAGGAACCAGCGATTCAGAATCAGATGGCGGGTCGCCCAAGGGGTAGCGAGAAGACTGGCACCAAGGCGTTGTGTAAGGCGTGCGGGGAGAGGCAGAGAGGGAGCCAGCGGCCAGGCGCCGGTACAGTGCCTGGCCAAACGGGCCGCATAAGATTCCAGGGTGCTGTAGCGATAATCGCCCCGCGCGGCGACAATGGTCGCACTGGCGAGGAGCGCCGATTCGATGGCCGGGAGGATCCCTTCGCCGCTGTGCACTGCGGCGAGGCCGGCAGCGTCGCCGATCAGCAGCGCCTTCTCGCCGACGCACTGCCGTCCGGTCTGGCGGTTATAAAGACAATAGGCATGGCCCTGAAAATGGCCGGTAAAGTCGGCGGGAAGTTCTCCGCGCGCAACGAGAAACGCCCGGAAATCCCGGAGATGGCGAGCGAAATCCTGCCGATCACGTCGCCCGAAGCCGACATTGAGCAGATTCCCTTTGCGGAAGAGCCAGCCATACCCTTGCAGATCCGGGCAGAAGAGCAGGGCAGGGGTGTCGCCGGCAACCGGGCAGTGCTGCTCCTGCTCCGGGCTCAGCACTTCCTCGGCGACCTGAGCAACAACCACTGCTTCCGCACCGACTCGGGCACCGAAAAGGCGGGCGACCGGACAAAAATGGCCGCCGGCGCCGATCAGGAGTCGTGTCTTGATCCACCCATTCACCAACCAGCCGCCGTCCTGGCGTTCGAGGCTGTGCACACCTGCGCCCAGGTGTTGGCGAACATTACTACGCTGCAACAGGTAATGGTCAAATTCGTCACGGCGAATACCGTAGCTGACGATCTGGTCGTAGCGGGTGACAACCTCGGGCCCATTTATCAGGCCGGTACGAAATCCGCTGATCGCCTGCAGAACGCGTCCCTGACCATACTCGGCGGGATCGATCGCCAGCGCCGTCAGCACCGCCGGGGTGATCCATCCGGCACAGGGTTTGATGCGCGGGAAATTCGCCTGGTCAAGGAGGAGGACATCGAGACCTGCGGCGACCAGTTTGGCAGCACAGGTCGAGCCGGCGGGGCCACCGCCGACAATCAGCACCTCGCAGCTCTCCATCAGGGAACCGTCAGATGGCTGCGGTTCAAGGGAATGCGGTTATTGCCGGGGCGCGCAAAGACAACCTGATAGAGTTGCAGATTTCCGAGCTGAAAGTTGGCAATACAACCGGAGAGATAGAGGCGCCAGGTACGGACAAAAGTTTCATCGAACAGCACCCGGACCCGCTCCTGATTCTCTTCGAAACGGCTCAACCAGTGCTCGCAGGTTTTGGCATAATGCAGGCGCAGGTTCTCGACATCAAGGACCGAAAAATCGCAGGGTTCGAAGAGCGCCATCATCTCCCGCAGGGTGGGAGGGTAGCTGCCGGGGAAGATCCGCTGCAAAAACCAGGGGCTGAGGGGCGCTGCCCGGTTCTGGCCGATGGTATGGATCAGTCCGAAACCGTCCTCTGTCAGGGATCGATTGATCAGCTGACCGAGCTCTTGATAATGGTCCGGCCCGACGTGCTCCAGCATCCCCACCGCAACAAAGGCGTCATAGCGTCCGGAAATATTACGATAATCGTCCTTTATATACTCGACCTGTCCGGCCAGTCCTTCCTCCCCGGCGCGCTGGCGGGCATAAGCGATCTGTTCGGAAGAGATATTATACGCTTGCACCTTGACCCCGTAGTTTTTGGCCATATAGCGCGCCAGTCCGCCCCAGCCGCAGCCCGCCTCCACCACGCTTTGTCCCGGCTGCAGGCGCAATTTGCGGCAGACCAGCTCCATCTTGGCCAGTTGGGCAGCTTCGAGGGAAATGGTCGGATCCGGAAAGTAGGCGCAGGTGTAAAGCATCTCGGCATCGAGCCAGAGCTGGTAAAAATCGTTACCGATATCGTAGTGGTGATGAATGTTGTCGC
This sequence comes from Desulfuromonadaceae bacterium UBA5613, assembly GCA_002424625.1. Taxonomy (GTDB): domain Bacteria; phylum Desulfobacterota; class Desulfuromonadia; order Desulfuromonadales; family UBA2197; genus UBA2197. The sequence continues at coordinate 5,093 of DIKR01000121.1, read as the reverse complement.
GGGAACCGTCCAGCGAGTTGAGGCGCGGTTGATTGCGACGATAAGCGTCCGGAAGAGAACGCCGCCGGAAACGCGGTGTTTCTTCCATCGCCCGGTAGACGCTCTCGATGCAGGGGACCATCCCCCCTTCGATCTCGATGCGGCCGGCGCTGTAATCATCTCCGAAGTGGAGGCGAGGATTGCTCAG
>DIKR01000121.1:2343-4836 GCA_002424625.1 Desulfuromonadaceae bacterium UBA5613 | reverse complement strand
AGCCGCAGGGGGGGATTCCCCATGGCCAAAAGGAATTTACGCGCCAGCCAGCGATCGATCGCATAAACCCGATTATCGGTCGATGTCCGCCCGTGCATGGCGGAGGACGGAACAATGCAAGTGTTTCTCTTTGAAAGATCCATGGCAGCAGCCCCCTGCAAAGAATTGACTTCGGTTAATTATGTGGGGCTTTGGCCGGATGTCAAGGGCACGGCGGTCGGCTGTGCAGTCATTGTCGCAATCAGGCGCCGCAGCTGCTTGGTTGTCGCCCGTTCCATCGCTTTGCCGGTAATACTGCTCTTGGGGATGCGGTGCAGATCGGCCAGGGGGTAAACGGTACATTCGACCACCACCCCCTCCTCATCGAGATAAAGGTGGGAATAATCGACGAATTCGCCGCCGTGACGGATGGTCACCACCTCCTGCTCAAAGGGGATCTCCTGCAGTTCGAGAAAATCCTCGACCTCCTCGCTCGAATCGGCAAAGAGGTGGAGATCGATATCACTGCGTTCGGTGACGGCGCCGCTGAGGACCGAACCGACGAGATGGGGGCGGAACGGTTCGAGGAGCTCCATCAGCCGCAAGGCGAGGAGGCGGAGGTGCAGCAGTCGCTGCGGCAGGACTTTTTCGTCATAAAGGCCGATCAGTCGCTGCAGTTCGGCATGAATCTCGGCATTGGCGGGCAGATGGCTGCCGAGGGAAAGAGCTTTCTCGGCGCCGTAGCGCCGCCCGGCCTTGCGCTTGGCATCGCGGTATTCCCGCACCCCCTCTTCGTACATCAGGCGCGCCGCTTCCTGGGCAATCAGCTGGCGAATTTCGTCATCTTGGTGCTCTCCCCGGTGCATAGGCCTCTCCGTCGTCGTTTCGCTTGGTTGAATTATAGCAGACGGGAAAGGAAAAGCAGTATTCACCGGTGGGGAGATCGAGCAACAAATATGGCCACCGCCTTCTCTGAAGTTTTAATTTTAATGGGTTACTCATCCTTCTGCGGAAGAAGGGCGCTAATCAGAAATATTTTTGATTTATAACTGAATCGGTTGTAGTATCGGCGCTAGCAAATCAACCCTCAAGGAGGACAGCTATGGATATCAAGGATCAGGTACTCGTTGTCATGAATCAGGCCGGTGAGCCGCTCAACGCCGGCAAGGTCGCCGAGCTCGGCGGTCTGGAGCGCAAGGTGGTCGACAAGGCGATGGAGCAGCTCAAGAAAGAGGGGAAGATCGTTTCCCCCAAACGCTGCTTCTGGAGCCCGGCCTGATTTTTCTGTCCGGTTCTCCGGGCCACGCCGATCTCAACCGATCAAGTTCCGGGGGTTGCGCCCCCGACGACGCCTTACTCTTTTTGCTTGCCCTAAAAGAGTAAGCAGAAAAAGGCACCCCATCACCTGGCCGCCCCGATTTGATCTTAGGCTCCCCTCCTTAACCAAGGAGGGGAGCAAATCTCCGACGTAACGAGGACAAATTCACTCCCGTTATTTGTGTTGACTTAATGCACATAAAATATAGTATTATTTGTGCAAGTCATTCATGGAGGATCAAAATATGGCACGCGCAACTGTTACCCTTCCCCAGGATCTTCTCACAGAACTGATGGCACTGGTCGGCGCCAAGAGCAAGACCGAAGCGGTACTGACTGCGGTCAAGGACGAAATCCGTCTGCGTAAGGCGGCGCGCATCAAGGCGATGGCCGGAAATATGGAGTTCAACATGACGGCTGAAGAACTGCGGCATGGAGATCATCGCCTTGGCTAAAGTGCTGCTTGACACCTCGGTCTGGATTGAGTTTTTTCGTAAGCGTGAGCCGTATCATGCCTTGGTGACGAAACTGATCGACGATGAGCAGGTCGCTTGCTGCGGAATCGTTCTGGCGGAACTCATGCAGGGGGCAAAGTCGGAGAAGGAGCTGACAGTGCTGGATGATTTCATTCACGTCTTCGCTTTTATCCCCGAAACGCCAGAACTGTGGGCGACTGCCGGAAAATTGTCTTTCCAGCTGCGGCGCAAAGGGGTGACCATCGGACTCTCTGATTGCTATATCGCCGTGGCCGCTGCCTCGGAACAGCTTCAGGTGGCAACCCTGGATTGTCATTTCGGAGAACTCTGCAAGCCTGCCAGAATTTCTCTCTACCCCTTATGAGAACGGGGAGCAAACCTCCTTGCCCAACCCCTTCCCACCAGCGACGAATAGAGATTGCCGCCACGCAGCAATAATGCTATATACGACATACACCTGAAGCCGCAGGGGTTCTCCTGCGGCCTTTTATTTTGCACAAAGGAACAAACGAAAAATGATCAGTGCCAACAACGTCGCCCTCGCTTACGGCAAGCGCGTCATCTTCAAAGACGTCAATATCAAGTTTGTCCCCGGTAACTGTTACGGCCTCATCGGCGCCAATGGTTCAGGGAAATCGACCTTCCTCAAGATCCTCGCCGGCGAGATCGAAGCGGACAAAGGGACAATCAGCGTCAGCCCCGGCGAGCGCATCGCCGTCCT
>DIKR01000121.1:0-2282 GCA_002424625.1 Desulfuromonadaceae bacterium UBA5613 | reverse complement strand
CGCGAAGCGATCTATGCCAAGACCGACTTCACTGAGGCCGATGGCCTGCGCTCCGGCGAACTCGAATCTGAATTTGCCGAGATGGGCGGCTACGAAGCCGAATCGGAAGCGGCGGTCCTGTTGAACGGTCTCGGCATTCCTGAAGAGTTCCGCCACAAAAAGATGAAGGAACTCGAAGCCGGCGACAAGGTCCGCGTTCTGTTGGCGCAGGCCCTCTTCGGCAACCCGGAGATCCTCCTTCTTGACGAACCGACCAACCATCTCGATCTCAAATCGATCGCCTGGCTTGAAGACTTTCTGGCCCGCTTCAACAATACTGTCATCGTCGTTTCCCATGACCGCCACTTTTTGAACCAAGTCTGTACCCACGTCGCCGATATCGACTTTGGCAAGATCACCGTCTATGTCGGCAACTACGACTTCTGGTATCAGGCGAGTCAGCTGGCCCTCAAACAGAAGCAGGAAGAGAACCGCAAATCGACCGACAAGGCGAACGAGCTCAAGGAGTTTATCCAGCGCTTCTCCTCCAACGCCTCGAAGGCGAAGCAGGCGACCTCGCGCAAGAAGCTGCTGGAAAAGATCACCATCGAGGATATGCCGATCTCTTCGCGCAAATATCCCTACGTCGTCTTCAAGCCGGAGCGCCCCTGCGGCGACATCATCCTCGAGATCGACGGCCTCACCAAGACGATCGACGGCGTCAAGGTCCTTGACAACCTCACCCTCTTCGTCAACAAGGGGGACAAGATTGCCGTCATCGGCGCCAACAGCCAGGCCAAGACCACTCTCTTTCAAATCCTCGCCGGCGAGATGGAGCCTGATTCCGGCACCTTCCGCTGGGGGATCACCATCACCAGCGCCTACTTCCCGAAAGAGAACAGCGCCTACTTTTCCGGGGATTACACCCTGATCGAATGGCTGCTGCAGTTTGCCGAAGGGGAAGGCGAAAGCTTTGCCCGCGGCTTTTTGGGCCGCATGCTCTTCTCTGGCGATGACGCGACCAAGAAGGTCAAGGTCCTCTCCGGCGGCGAAAAAGTGCGCTGCATGCTGGCGAAGATGATGCTCACCAACCCTAACTTCATCATCCTCGACGAGCCGACCAACCATCTCGACCTCGAATCGATCACTGCCCTCAATAACGGCCTGATCGCTTATAGCGAAGCGATGTTCTTTGCGTCCCACGACCATCAGCTCGTTGCCACCGTCGCCAACCGCATCATCGAACTCTTCCCGAACGGTTTCATCGATCGCTCGATGTCCTTCGACGATTATCTCGAAAATGAAGAGGTGGCCCGCCAGCGGGCGATCCTCTGCCCGGAGCAGACAGCGCCGAATCTGTAATTTTCACCGTAGGGGCAATTCACGAATTGCCCGACAATTAATCAAGGGAGGCCAAAATGGCCAAAAAACCGAACTATTCGTTTGAAAAACGCCAGAAAGAGTTGTTGAAGAAGGCGAAGAAGGAAGAGAAGAAACAGCGCAAACTCAACGGCGAAGATGTCGACGACGAGAACGAAGGATCCGACGACGACGGCGACGACGAAGAGTCGGAAGACGAAACAACCGGAGCCTGACCTGTGTCCGACGGCACGCTACGGAGCAATATCCGCCCCGGCTTGACGGTGACGATCATCCTCAAAAAGGATCAACGCAGCGGCGCCCTGACCAGAGGGGTGGTCGACAAGATCCTTACCAGCGCCGCGAAGCATACCCGCGGCATCAAGGTGCGCCTGATCGACGGCCAGGTCGGCCGGGTGCAGAGCATCATTAAGTAGAGACGCAAAAAAGCCCGCAACCGCGGGTTTTTTGTGCCGTGACAATCATAGTTGTCATGCTGATAGATTTTTCACTCCGGATCATTTAGACTTTATTCCTCTTATCAGGAGGTCATCCCATGCAAATGGCACGCTCAGCAATTGAATCCTGCATCGCCACAATGCCCGATGTCGTCGATTCGGAAGAGGTCATGTACCGGCTTTATCTGCTTGAGAAAATTGAAGCGGGTGAGCAGAATATTCGTGATGGTAAAACCATGTCCCATGAAAATGTTGCCGAAAGGTTTGCTGCCAAGTGGCAGAAATAGTCTGGTCAGACAAGGCGGTTACTGACCTTGAGCTGATCTACGACTACATTGCCGCCGATTCCCCCTTCTACGCTCGTGTCCAGATTGAGCGGATATTCAAAGCTATTGAACAACTGAAGCCTTTCCCTGGATCAGGCCGTAACCTACCGGAATTCAATTCCTTTTCTTATCGTGAAATCATTGTTGGTGCCTATCGCTG
>DIKR01000028.1 GCA_002424625.1 Desulfuromonadaceae bacterium UBA5613 | reverse complement strand
CGGGCGCGCACGAGTAAAGCGACTGCTTCTTCGGGCTGGTTCTCCTGCACGTGAACATTCGCCAGCGCCAGATAGGTCTCTACCCGGGCAGGATCGCGATCGAGAGCCCGCTGCAAATGGATGCGGGCCTTCTTCATGTCCCCGGAAAGGAGACGACTGACGCCCTCGCGGTAGATCGAGATGACTTCGCGATTGCGTCGTTCCTGGCGATCTGCCTTCAGGTTTTTCACCATCTGCCGCAGGGCACTGAGCAGGTAAAGGACAAAACCGATAAAGACACCGATAAGAATACAGCCGACGGCGATCACCGCGAGGGAGGAGGTGATACTTTCCCCCGGATAATAAAAAATAGTCACCATCTGCGGGTTGAGTCCGGAGAAGTAGATGAACCAGGTCATGAACAGGATCGTCAGCAACAGAAACGACATAATCGTCATTTTACTTCTCCTTGGGCAGCTCCCACGAAAAATGAATCGGATGGCACAAAATTATTTCATTTGCTCGCGACTCGGGTATTACTCGCCGAAACGTTCGACTTCCGTCTTACATTCTATACAATAGCGGGAAAAAGGACGGACTTCCATCCGCTTCGGAGCAATCTCCTCGCCGCAGCGGACACAAACACCGTAATCGCCCTGCGCCAGAAGCTCAAGGGCGGCATCGATATCGCGAATCTTTTGCCGCTGGACTTCAGAGAGATTATAAAGCAGATCGCGATCATAAGAGCGCGTCGACATATCGCCGATATCCGGGACATCTTCCGTGTCGAGTTGTCGGGAAGCTTCGCCCGTTGCCTGCACCTCGCGGAGGACTTCACGTCGCAAACGCTCGAGTTCTTCCTTTGCCGCGGCCAATTGCTGAGCATCCATGCAGACCTTCACTCCCTAGCGGTTATGATACGGTTCATTACGCAAAATTGTCAGGGCGCGGTAAGTCTGTTCAAGGAGAAGCAAGCGCGCCAGCTGATGGGGGAAAGTCATCTTTGACAGAGAAAGGCAAAGATCGCCGCGCGCCTTGACCGCATCGCTTAAACCGTAAGCCCCGCCGATCACCAGAATCACTTCGTCCGGACCATAAAGCATGCGCTCTCCGAGAAATTCCGACCACGCTTCTGTGGTCAACGCCTTCCCCGCTTCATCAAGAATGACGACAAAAGCTGAAGGAGAAAGTCGTTGCAAGATCCGCCCCCCTTCCTCTTCCCGGCCAAAACGGATATCCCCTTTCGTCCCGCCGCCGCTCGCTTCGCGCATTTCAATGGTCTCAAAGGGGAGGTAGCGGCTGATTCGGCCACCATAATCCTCGACGCCGCTCCGAATCCATGCGGCCGAGAGGCGGCCGACACACAGCAAGCGGAGCTTCACCCCTTGTGCACCGCCGGATTGTCCTCAGGGACCGGAACCTCGATCGCTTCACGCCAAAGGCCGTCAAGGTCGTAATAGTCGCGCACCGGCTCATGAAAGACGTGGACCATAACATCCCCGTAATCAAGGAGGACCCAGCGCCCTTCCCTGACCCCTTCCACCGCCATCGGCGGGAGGTCATGGTGAAGCTTGAGCCCGACGCGCACGGATTCGGCAATCGCCTGCACCTGCCGATCCGACTGGCCGGAGGCAATCACCAGATAATCGGTGAGCGAAGAAAGGCCGCGCACATTGAGGACCCGCACATTGAGTGCTTTCTTTTCAAGGGCATAACCGGCACAGAGTAAAGCACGTTCTTTGGAGAGCAAGGGATTATAGCCTTTCGCGGCCCTGGTAAAGGGCGTGTTGTTCAATATACTCCGCGACCGGAGTCGGGAGGAGATAGCGGACCGAGCGTCCGCCTGAAAGGAGCTGGCGAATGTAAGTGGAAGAGATGTCAAGATAGGTCTCTTCGAGAAAAATAACCCGGTTCCCACTGACATGCAGCAGTATTTTTCCGGTCGGATCATAGCAAAACTCCGGGCGGATCGCAACCGGGAGGAGCACAAGCAGATCATCACGCTCAACGCCGGGCCGCCGGGTGACGACCAGATTCGTCAGCGCAAAGAGACGACGGTAGTCATACCAGGTGGCGAGGTCGCGATAAGAGTCCATGCCGATAAGAAAGAAGAAATCGCAGTCCGGATAAAGGGAGTGCAAGCGCTCGAGAATCTTCACCGAATAGTTTTTGCCGGGATCTTCCCCTTCCAGAGCGGAGACGCTGAAGGCGGGATTTCCGGCAATGGCGGCCGCGACCATGGCCAGACGCTGCGCAAAGGAGGGGGACCCGTCCGGCAGCGTCTTATGCGGCGGCGCAGCGGTCGGCAGGAAGAGGACCTGATCGAGTTGGCAATATTCCCGGGCTTCTTCCGCCAGACGCAGGTGCGCCAGGTGGATGGGGTTAAAAGCACCGCCAAAGATCCCCAGTCGCTGGCGACCCGGCGCCGCTTCGCTTGTCACTGTTGCCTCTGCCTGCGGGTCAGATCGGTCGCCCCCCCGCTTCGGCCAGACGCCTGGCAGCGGTGCGGAGGAGGCGTTCGGTCGTTTCCCAACCGATACATTTGTCGGTAATCGACACCCCGTAAAGGAGTTGCGACGGGTCTTCGTTGGTGGATTGACTGCCATCGCCGAGATTGCTTTCGATCATCACCGCGCGAATATTGGGATTGCCGGCAACGATCTGATCGAGGACACTGTTCAGAACCTCTTCCTGGCGATTATGATCCTTATAGCAATTGGCATGACTGCAATCGACCATAATGGCGCTGCTGACGCCCCCCTTTTCGAGGAGAGCGGTCGTCTTGGCAATATCCTCCGAACAATAGTTGGGGGCATCATTGCCGCCGCGCAGGACAATATGAACATCAGGATTGCCCACGGTCGAGACGATCGATGTCTGCCCCTCGTTGTTAATGCCGATGAAGCTATGCGGAGAGCGGGCCGCCTTGATGGCATCGACGGCGATCTGCAGATTACCGTCCGTGCCGTTCTTGAAGCCGACCGGGAAGGAGAGGCCACTCGCCATCTCCCGATGGGTTTGCGATTCCGTCGTGCGGGCGCCGATCGCCCCCCAACTGATGAGGTCGGCGAGATAATGCGGGGTAATCGGATCGAGCATCTCGCCGGCAATGGGGATATTCAGCGCATTCAGCGCACAAAGGAGACCGCGGGCGACGCCGAGCCCCTTGGAAATCTGATGCGAACCGTTGAGATCCGGGTCATTGATCAACCCTTTCCAGCCGATGGTCGTGCGCGGTTTTTCAAAATAGACGCGCATGACACAGAAGATCTGCTCGCCGATTTCTGCGGAGAGTTTGGCGAGACGGGCCGCATATTCCAGAGCCGCTTTAGGGTCGTGAATCGAGCAGGGACCGATCACCGCCATCAAACGCGGATCGCGATTATTGAGGATATCGACGATGACCCCGCGCGAGCGGGTGACCTCAGCCGCTCCCCGTTCATTCAAGGGGAAGACCTGTTTCAAATCGTTCGGGGCAATGATCGGGGTCAAGCCCCGGACACGCAGGTTATTGGTCCGTAACATAAGGAAACCTCATCGCTAAGTTCTTTAACGTACTTTCATTTTTGAAGAGGGGGCACTGTAGCGATTTTTCATGTAAAAGTCAAAAAAACTCGAGCCATTTTCCGGCAGAATCCGTTGACAGTGACAAGGTCTTTGCGTATAAACAACCCAACGGTCGAGGGTCTTCGCACCCCGTCTTTGTCGAGATCCTTTTCTAACCCTTCCTACTACCCGAGGCCACCGTGCGCATTACTCCGATTGACATCCAGCAGCAACACTTTAAAAGCAAAATGCTCGGCGGCTACGACCAGGAAGAGGTCGATCGCTTTCTTGAGCAGGTCGCGGAAGAGCTTGAAATATTGACGGTTGACGCTCAGCAGTTGCGGGACGAGTTAAGCCGGACAAAATTGGCTCTCGAAGATTTGCAAAACCGGGAAGCAACCCTGAAAGAGACCCTTCTCACCACTCAGCGCATGACCGACGATCTCAAAGCCAACGCCCGGCACGAGGCCGAGCTGATTACTGCCAATGCGCAACTACGGGCCGAACAACTCCTGCTGCAGACGGAAGACCGGCGCCAAAAGATGATCACCGAAATTCAATCCCTGCGCCGGGAAAAGGTCGCCTTCGAAACGAATCTGCGCATGGCGATCGAGAGTCATCTGCGCCTTCTTGATGTCGGCTTTGATGCTTCCTACCATGAAGCCCCCAAGAGTGCCCCTCTGACCCCGGCGCCGCCTCTCCCTGACGCCGACGACGATTCCTTTTCTTATTGATCCCCGCCTGGCTGCAGATTCGCGATCATGGCGTTGCCATCCATCTCCTGGTCCAGCCGCGGGCGAGTAAAAACGAGGTGATCGGGGCACAGGGGGAGGAATTGAAGATCCGCCTCACCTCGCCGCCGGTCGAAGGGGCGGCGAATCGCCTCTGCTGTGAATATATCGCCAAAAAACTCGGTCTGGCCAAAAGCGCCGTAACGCTGGAAGCCGGCGAAACCTCCCGCCACAAACGCCTCTTCCTGCCGGGGGTCAGCGCTGCTCAGGTCCTGGCTGCCCTCGCTGTCCCCGCCTCCCCCGCGAAGAAATAAGCCGTCGCGTTCCTCTCCTCTTCCCTGTTACTGAAAGTAAAACAGCGCCGCGCCCCCCACCAGCCAGCAATACAGCGAGAAGTAATAAAGACGCTTTTTGCGAATAATCCCGAGGAGGGCGTGAATACAGATCAAACCGACCAGACACGATATGCCGGCACCAGCGAGATAAATGCCGATTTCGCCCTGGGGCAAATGTTCAATATCCTTGAGCGAAACGAGTGCCGCCCCCCCGACGGCCGGCAGAGCCAGCAAAAAGGAGAAACGCGCAGCGGTCTGCCCCTCGACGCCGCGCAGCATCAAGACGGCAATCGTCGCGCCGGAACGGGAAATACCGGGAAGGACAGCAACCCCCTGGGCAAGGCCGGTGATGAGGCTGTCGGCCAGAGTCAGACGCTTGCGGTCGGAGGAACGAAAACGCTCGGCGACAAAGAGGAACAGGCCGGTGACAAGGAGGAGAGCCCCGACAACCAGGGGGCGATGCATGAGCTCTTCAACCGTACCTTTAAGGGTCAGACCGATGATCGCCGTCGGGATCGAACCGACAATCAATAAACGGAGATAGCGCCGCTCCTGTACCGCCTTAATGTCACTACGGAAAGGCGCGGTCAACAGTTGCTTGAGGTCCTGGCAAAAATAGATGATCACCGCCACCAGAGTACCGAGGTGGAGGGCGACGTCAAAAAGGAGGCCGGGTTGCTCGAAACCGGGCATAAACTGCTGCGCCAGAGCAAGGTGCCCTGAGGAGGAGACCGGGAGAAACTCTGTCAACCCTTGCAGTGCGCCTAATAAAAGTCCCTCGACCAGCGTCATTTTTCGTTATACCTTCCTATGTTTGCATGATTGATCAAGGGCAAAATCACCGGGCGCCGGGCCATGCTGCGATTAAAGTAACGGCCCAGTCCCTTGCGGATTTCGATAGTGAGTTCAGCCGGAAGCAACGCGCCGCTTTCGGAATGGTTGGCAACCAGGTCGCGCACGATCTCCGCGGCGGCGGCAAGGCAATCCTGGCTCCCTTCCTCGCCGACAAAACCGCGGGTCAGCAGCTCCGGACCGGCCATGATTCGGCCCTCCTCCGACAAAGTAAGAAAGACCGCGACCACTCCATGGCTGGCGAGGTGACGGCGGTCGCGAAGTTCTCCGGGGCCGAGATCGCCGACCCCTTTGCCGTCAACATAGATCCGTCCGGTGTGTACCCGCGGTTCCCGGCGAAAGCCGTTGGCACTGAGAAGGAGCGGCTGGCCGTTATCGATAACGATCGCCTGCAAACCCGCCATCCCCAGCGATTCTGCCAACTGCGCGTGGCGGACGAGGTGGCGGTAGTCGCCATGCACCGGCACAAAATAACGGGGCCGGGTCAGAGCGATCATCTGTGTCAACTCCTCCTGGCTGGCATGACCGGAGACATGCATGCCGTTCGCCCCTTCATACCAGACATCGGCGCCGCGGCGAAAGAGATGATTGATCATTTCGGCGATGGTCTTTTCGTTGCCGGGGATAAAACGGGAGGAAAGGATAACGGTGTCGCCGCTCTGCAGAACGATCTCTTTGTGGTCATCGGTGGCGATGCGCGCCAGGGACGAGCGCGGCTCCCCCTGGCTGCCGGTAGAAAGGATCAGGACCTTGTCCCGCGGCAGGGTCCGCAGCTCGCGGACATCAATAAAGAGATCGTCACAAGCGTGCAGATAACCGAGCTGCCGGCTGATCGTCACACTCTGCGCCATACTCCGGCCGTTGATCAGAACTTTACGGCCGACCTGGCGGGCCGCATCCAGAACCTGTTGAATGCGGTGGATATTGGAGGAGAAGCTGGCGACCAACACCGTGCCGCTGCAAGCCGGCAAGCGCTGCCGCAACGCCTCGCCAACACGGCGCTCGGAGAGAGTGTGGCCGGGGCGCTCAACATTAGTCGAATCGGAAAGGAGGGCAAAGACTCCCTCTTCGCCATAAGCGGCGAGACGGGCGAGATCGGTCATCTCCCCGTCGATCGGCGTGGCGTCAAGCTTGAAGTCGCCGGTATGGACGATCAGTCCGGCGCTGGTGCGAACAGCAAAACCGACACCGTCGGCGACCGAGTGGGTGACACGAAACGGCTCGACCTGAAACGGCCCGAGGTCGAAAGCAAGGCGGGGAAGGATCGTGACCAGCTCCACCTTTTGGCTGAAACTGTGTTCGATGAGCTTGCCGCGCAACAACCCGAGAGTCAGCTCGGTGCCGTAGACAACCGGGTAGCCGAGACACTCAAGGAGATAGGGGATGGCGCCGATATGATCTTCATGGCCATGGGTCAGGATGAGTCCACAGATATCGTCCCGCCGCGTTTCGAGGATCCGCACATCGGGCAGAACGAGATCGACCCCGAGCATGCTGGCATCCGGGAACATCAAGCCACAGTCGACCAGCAGGATCGCTCCTTGCGATTCGATCGCCATCATATTCAAGCCGATCTCGCCGAGTCCGCCGAGTGGGAGCAGACGGATCGTCGCCGGATCGTTCAAAGGCGACCAGGGCATGAGGCCTGAATTCTTCACGCCGCGCTCCGCGGCGACGAAAGAGCCGAAGCAATACGAGCCTCGACCTCCGCAATCAGCGCATCGCGCTCCTGCATCCCCAGCCCTGCGGTCGGCAGCGCTGGAAAGATGCGCAAATGAACCTCACCGGAGCGGATCAGCCACGAACTCTTCAACATCAGCGCGGCACTGCCATCGATGGCAATCGGGACTATCGGCGCCTGCGCCTGCAGGGCCAGCACAAATCCGCCCTTTTTAAAGGGGAGCAACGCCCCGTCCGGAGAGCGCGTTCCTTCCGGAAAGATCATAATCGAGGTTCCGTCCGCCACCTGCTGCGCCGCTTTATTCATACTCTGGATCGCCAGACGGCGATCTTTTCGCTCGACCGGGATATAGCCGGCAATGCGCATCGTCAAGCCGAAGAGGGGGATGCGAAAGAGTTCAGCCTTGGCCAGCCAGCGGAACTGGACCGGGAGGGCGGCAAAGAGGAGGGGAATGTCAAAATTCCCTTGGTGATTCGACATGTAGACGACCGGCCCGTGGAGGGGGAGATGCTCTATCCCTTCCACCGTCAGGCGCACTCCCCCCAGCCAGAGACAGCCCCGCGCCCATTGTCTGGCGCTGGCGTGCAGACGCTCTTCGCCGCCGAGGAGCGCCGAGATAAGCAAGTAGCCGATACAGAGGAGGGTAAAGGGGAAAAAGTTAAGGTAGAAAAAGAGGGTTCGTAACAATGAGGGGTGTCTCCCGTATTAAATATCGTAACTTACTGAAGAATCAGAAGGTAAGTCAAAGTAATTTTTGCAATAGGTCACGCCCCCTCCCCCCGCTCCGGGGAACTCTCTTCCATCTTCCTGAGAACATTGAGAAAGTTGAGGGTCAATTCAGGATTAAGCTGGGTCCCGCCGAGGTTGAGCATATGCCCGGAAATTTTCGGGAAATCCCAGGAGTCTTTGTAAATCCGCCGCGTCCGCAAAGCATCAAAAGTATCGGAGATCATCGTCATCTGACTGCACAGACTGAGCTTCCAGCCAGCGGCCATGCGCGGGTATCCGGTCAAGTCGTATCGCATATGGTGCTCAAAAGCCGTGATCACGGCAATTTTCGGGACATCGGGCTGATTAAGGAGATATTGCGCCCCCCGTGAGGGATGACGCTTCATGAGTTGCCACTCCTCCGTCGTCAGCGCCGCCGGCTTCTTCAAGAGCTGCTGATCGGTAAAGATCTTGCCGACATCGTGTAAAAGGCCGGCAATGCCGAGATCGTGCAGCAACTGCCCCTCAATCCCCAGAGACATGCCCTGCGCGATATTAAGAATGCCGACATTGACCGAATGGGTAAAGGTGTATTCATCGAGAAGACGTAACGGTACCAGCGCCAGCAGGGGGTTCGCCTCCCGGCGGAAAGCGCTGATAAATCCGGCAATGACGCTGGCCAGCGATTTGAGATTAAAGGTTTTTTGCTGACCAAAGGCGGAATAGAGCGCGTCGATCTCTTTCAGTTCTTCGGCACTAAGCTCCTCAAAGGCAGCAATCTCACGAATGTGATCGCCCCCTGTCTCCGGCGCATCAACCCCTCCGATAGAGATATTCCCTGCGGAACTGCGCAGATTGGCGCAGTTTTCGACTCCGACCAACACGCGCACCAGTTGCCGCACCTCCGCCACGGTAGCAAGTTTACCAAAACGGATAAAGCCGATGCCACGTTGATCACAGAGAGCGGTGATCCGGTCGAGATGCGGGTTGCGCGGCAGCGGTTTCCCCAGGAGAAAGCCGACGCCTTTGACAAAGACCAGCGTCTTGCTGGCTTCGCTACCGACAAAATGATGCAGTCCATCGACAGTTTGAGGAAGGAGAGC
>DIKR01000059.1:2264-9229 GCA_002424625.1 Desulfuromonadaceae bacterium UBA5613 | reverse complement strand
CGTTTCCAGGTCCACAAAAAATGATCGAGCTTGATCCCCTGATCATCATCCGCGACGAGAATCAGCACCCGTTGTCCGGAGTTATAGAATTCTGCTGCCAATTCCAGAAGATGCCGGGCCCTTTCCGGCTTGCGTAGGCGAACGAATTCAGCGCGACGTGATTTCATGTCTCACCGTCGTAATTCGCCGCGCACATCTCCCAAACCCAAAACATTCTTGACGATCACTCGGGACGGTAAAAACTTCTCATCGAGCAGAGCATAGACGACGCCGTCGCTGGTATCAAGGATGTCGGTCGGAAGGATAATCTTAAGAAGAGTCCCACTCCCCTTGGGGAAGAAAGAGGTCTTTGGCCAGGCTTCGGCACTCAAAACTTCAATCACAATCTTTCGTTCCCCCTTGTCGTCGAAGGTGACGATCTCCTTGCGTTCTCCCGCCTGAATCGGCCCATCGGCTCCGAGAATAAAATTGAATCCGGCCGTGAGAAAATCGACGGGGAAACGCTCACTGGAGACCTTGATTGGTTGTTCTTTCCCTTGTTTCCCGCTCTCGCTACGGGCCATCTTTATCGTCCGGGTTGTTGCGTTAAAGGTATAGTGTTTCGATTGTTCGACGACCTTTCCTCCCTTATTCTTGTGAATCAATGACTTGTATTCCAGTGTCTGAAGTCGCCCTTGAGAGGTCATCTCCATCAGGGTTTCGTAACGCTGCATACGGTCACCGGTTAACCAGGCGGCCACGCCGAGAGTTTTGGCTTCAAGAAGTGCACGGTAGCGATTTGGCGCTGAAGGATCGGGGCTAAAACTTAACTGTCCGCTCGCAAGATGGTCAAACCAAAGAAAGGAAAGGCTGTAGTGCCGATCAAGGTCGGACAAGACCTGGATGGTCGCTTTGTGTGCAAGGACAGGGACAGATTCAGCGGCAGCAAAGGGGCACTGGGCGAAAAGAAAAAAACATGTCCCCAGCAAAAGAGCGAAGGGGTGAAAACATTTTATTTTCATAAGAGTATCAGCTACAGGTAGTTGGCGGAGCAAAAATAGCGGCGATAATATTTTTGGCTTCAGAAGATATGACGCTGTAAAAAACTTCTGTACCATCGCGACGGCCGGCAATAATCTGCTTACTCTTTAAAAGCGATAAGTGCTGCGAAACAGTCGCCTGCGGTAATTCCAGACATTCCCAGATCTTTTTGACGTTACAACTCTGGGAAAGGAGTCCGGCAACTATCTTCAGGCGTATCGGATGGCCGAGAACTTTGAGTATTTCTGCTTGTCGCTCGAGATTGACATGCTTGTCGAATTCCTGTTGCGCCATTGTCTTCTTCTCCTGAATACAGAATAAATCAGCACCACAAACAATATTGTTATATATGGATAAGGTCTCGAGCAAATAAAGTCAAGCTTGATCTACTTCAACGTTAAAGGTGTGCCGTTGCGAAGCGGCAGCGAGAAGATTGCTGCAATGGTCGCGGCAATATCGGCAAGGGTCGCCCGTGTCCCCAGATCTCTGCCCATGGTCATGCCCGGCTGCCAAACGAGAAGCGGCACATACTCACGGCTATGATCGCTCCCGGCGGTGGTCGGGTCACAACCGTGGTCAGCAGTGATCATGAGAAGGTCGACCGGAGACAAGGCCGTAAGGAGCGAAGCAAGAGCGGCATCAAATCGCTCCAGAGCACGGGCGAAGCCGGCCACATCGAGGCGATGGCCGAACTCCATATCGAAGTCGATGAGATTGGTGAAGATCAGGCCCCGCTCTACCTTTTTAAGGGCTGCCACGGTCTGCTCCATGCCCTCCTGATTATTGCGGGTGGAGACAGACTTCGAGATCCCCTGCCCGGCAAAAAGGTCGCTGATCTTGCCGACAGCATGAACCGTCAATTGATGCGCTGTCAGGTCATCCAGAACGGTCAAAGAGGTCGGCGGCATGGAAAAATCTTGGCGTCGCCGTGTTCGTTTGAAATTATCCGCCGCTGTGCCGATAAAGGGTCGGGCTATAACGCGAGCAATCCGAAAGGGATCAAGAATCTTCCGGGTGATTTGACAGATTTCGTAAAGTCGCTCCGGAGCGATAATTTCTTCATGCGCGGCAATCTGAAGTACGGAATCGACACTGGTATAGATGATCGGCCGACCGCTGCGCAGGTGTTCTTCCCCGTAAAGGCGCAATACATCTGTGCCGCTCGCCGCGATATTGCCCAGCGGCTCCAGGCCGGTCTGTTCCTGAAACGCCGCGATGATTTCGGCGGGAAATCCCTGCGGAAAGGTTGCAAAAGGCTGCAATTGTGTCACGCCGCAGATTTCCCAATGGCCGGTGGTGGAATCCTTGCCGGCAGCACAAGACTGCATCCGCCCGTAATGTGCCGCAGCAGGTGCAGCGGGGGGGATGCCGGGAAGATGCAGAATGTTACCAAGACCGAGACGCTGCAGATTGGGGAGCGTCAAACCGCCCTCTGCCTGGGCAATATGCAACAAAGTATTGGCAGCACTGTCGCCATAACTGGCGGCATCCGGCAAGGCGCCGATGCCGACGCCGTCAAGGACGATGAGGATAACGCGTTGAATCGACACAGGCTGAGAAGGCATGAATTTTATCCGGAAAAATCAAAAGAGAAAGATTGCGAGGCCTTCAACTGCGATAAGAGGCATTGCACTTGATATAGTCGTAAGTCAAGTCCGAAGTGTAATAGCGTCCCAGGCCGCTACCGAGATGGAGATCGATCGTCACCTTGAATTCGGGCTGCTTCAGCACAGCGGTGGCTTTGGCTTCAAGTTCAGCGCCGGTGCTGATGCCGTCACGCACAACCGGCACTTCACCAAAAGAGATGGCGACCCGCTCCGGATCGATCTCTGCCCCGGAATAACCGACCGCGGCAATGATCCGGCCCCAATTGGCGTCTTCACCAAAGAAAGCGGTCTTGACCAGACTGGAGGTGGCAACGCTCATGGCCGCCTGCCGCGCTTCAGCATCGTTCAGCGCCCCGCGTACTTCGATCTCGACAACCTTGGTCGCCCCTTCCCCGTCCTTGACTATCAACTTCGCCAGTTGTAACAGCAAAGAAGCGAGATGTTCGCTAAAAGCATCCCCGTCCGGAGTATTGCTTTGCAGCTCCGGTCCAGACGTTGTGCCATTAGCGAGGATCAAAACCATATCGTTGGTCGAAGTATCGCGATCGACGGTGATACTGTTAAAGGAAGCGTCAACGGCACGCCGCAGAGCCCCATCGAGAAGATCCGCAGCGACCTGCGCATCGGTCATGACAAAGGCAAGCATGGTCGCCATATTCGGATGGATCATCCCCGCGCCTTTGGCAATGGCGACGATATTGTAGGGATGGCCGCTGCTGGTCCCAATCGCTGTGGCTATCTTGGGGTAGGCATCAGTGGTACGGATTGCCTCGGCAACGCCGGCGCACTGATCTTGATTGAGAGTGCTAACCAGTTGCGGCAGAAAAGCTTCAAAGGGAGCCAGCGGCAGAAGTTGACCGATGACACCGGTCGAAGCGATGGCAACTGTTTCGACCGGAATCTGCAACTGCGCGGCGACAAGGTCTGCCGTCTGCAAGGCAACGGCATGGCCGGCAGGACCGGTGCAGGCATTGGCATTGCCGCTGTTGACCAGAATCGCCTGACAGATACCGGCAGCCAGACGCTTGCGGGTGATAACGATCGGTGCCGCCACAACCTTGTTGGTGGTGTAGACTGCAGCACAACGCGCCGGTGTCGTTGAAAAGATCAAACCCAAATCGAGTTTACCACTCTTCTTGAGACCAGAAGCACAGGCGGAAAAATGAAACCCTTTTACCTTAAGATTCTGCATGACAATTCAATCTCTAATTAATGGTTATATAAAGACAATCTATCCCTGCCCGCAACACTTTTTATACTTCTTACCGCTGCCGCAGGGGCACAGTTCATTGCGCCCGACCTTTTCTTCATCCCGGATAAGAGGGCGATGCTCTTCTGCGCCTTCACCTTCACCGGTCATCCCCCGCAGGGCAGCGCGGTTACGTTCGAGTTCTTCCGCTTCCATCTTTGCCACATCCTCTTCATGCACCAATTGCACATAAAAGAGTTTTGTCACCACTTCCTGACGGATACGGATCATCAGATCCATAAAGAGATTGTAGGCTTCTTTTTTGTATTCTTGTTTGGGGTTTTTCTGCGCATAGCCGCGCAGACCGATCCCTTCCTTGAGATGATCGATCGAGAGCAGATGATCTTTCCACTGTCCGTCGATCGCCTGCAGCAGGAGAATCTTCATCAACTGATCCATCACTGGCGTGGTGAAGTCAACTTCCTTTTCCTGTAAACGCTTGTTAACCGCCGCCTGCAACGCTTCGAGCATCTCCTGGGGGGTTTGTACGCTCGGTAGTTGCGGCCGAAAACAGAAGAGCGAGTAACACTCGTCGACTAAAGCGTCGAGGTCCCAGTGCTGTTCATGCCCCTTGACTGCAGGGGGACAATGTGAAGAGACGAGGGTGTCGATCGTTTCATCGATGATCGATTGGAAAATTTCGCGGACACCGATTCCGGAAAGGACCTCTTTGCGCTGGGAGTAGATAACCTCGCGCTGCTTGTTCATGACGTCGTCATAATCGATGAGATGCTTGCGGATCTCGTAGTTATGCGCTTCAACCTTCTTCTGGGCATTTTCGATCGCCTTGGAGATCATGCCATGCTCAATCGGCTCATTTTCAGGGATTTTCAATTTATCCATAATGAAAGCGACGCGATGAGAGCCGAAGATGCGCAGCAGATCGTCTTCCAGGGAGAGATAAAAACGGCTCTCACCCGGGTCACCTTGCCGGCCGGAACGGCCGCGCAACTGGTTATCAATACGCCGCGATTCGTGACGCTCGGTACCGCAGATATAAAGGCCGCCGGCGGCAAGCACTTCTTCCTTCTCCTTGGCACAAAGCTCACGGCATTTCTCTTGGAGATCGGCAAAGACCTCTTCACTGTTGGCGACTTCGGCGGCAAGACGCTTCGCCATCATATCGGGATTTCCCCCGAGGATAATATCAGTGCCGCGTCCGGCCATATTCGTGGCGATCGTCACAGCCCCCTTGCGGCCGGCCTGGGCGACAATCTCAGCTTCGCGATCATGGTGTTTGGCATTAAGGACGGAGTGGGGGATGCCTTTTTCCCGCAACAATTGCGCCAGGGTTTCTGATTTTTCGATGGAGATGGTGCCGACCAGCGACGGTTGCCCTTTAGCATGGCGCTCGATCACATCCGCCACAACAGCGTTAAATTTTTCCTTCTCCGTTTTATAAATAACATCTGCCTGGTCAATACGAATCATCGGGCGGTTGGTCGGAACGACCGAGACCCCCAATTTGTAGATCTCGTTGAATTCGGTCGCCTCGGTATCGGCAGTGCCGGTCATCCCCGCAAGCTTTTTATACATGCGGAAGTAATTCTGGAAAGTGATCGTCGCCAGAGTCTGATTCTCGCTTTCGATCTTGACCCCTTCTTTTGCTTCGATCGCCTGGTGCAAACCATCGCTCCAACGCCGACCCGGCATCATGCGACCGGTAAATTCGTCGACAATGACGATCTCGCCATCATTGACCACATAATCGACATCACGCCGGAAGAGCGTGTGCGCCCGCAGGGCCTGGTTGGCATGGTGCAAAATCTCGATATGCTTGGGATCGAAGAGATTGGAGATCCCCAGCAACTTCTCGACAGTGAGGACCCCCTGCTCGGTCAAAGCGGCGTTCTTGGCCTTTTCATCAATGGTGTAATCACCGGTATATTCTTTACTCGACAAACCGATCTTGCCATCCCGATGCTCGATCATCTCCCCTTTGACCAGCCGCGGGATGATCTTGTTGACGGTGTAATAATGGTCGCTTGACCCCTCACTCGGGCCGGAGATGATCAGCGGTGTCCGTGCTTCGTCGATAAGGATGGAGTCGACCTCATCGACGATGGCAAAATTCAAATCCCTCTGAACATAATCATCCAGAGAAAACTTCATATTGTCGCGCAGGTAGTCAAAGCCGAGCTCATTATTCGTGCAGTAGGTAATATCACAGGCATAAGCCGCCTTGCGTTCGGCATCGTTGAGCCCGTGGACGATAACCCCGACGCTCAAACCGAGGAAGCGATGGATATTCCCCATCCACTCCGAGTCACGGCGCGCCAGGTAATCATTGACGGTGACAATATGAACACTCTCACCACTAAGAGCATTCAGGTAGGCCGGGAGGGTCGAGACCAGGGTCTTCCCTTCACCGGTCTTCATCTCGGCAATCTTTCCCTGATGCAAAACCATGCCGCCAATAAGCTGGGTGTCAAAGTGACGCATTCCCAAAATTCGCCGCCCGGCTTCACGCACCACCGCGAAGGCTTCAGGAAGAATGGCATCGAGGGACTCTCCTTGACGCAGTCGCCCCCGGAACTCTTCTGTCCTGGCACGGAGCTGATCGTCAGAGAGGGCGATTGTCTGCGCTTCCAGGGAGTTAATCTTGTCAACGAGGGGTTGCAACCGCTTCAATTCGCGATCACTCTCGCTGCCAAAAATCTTTTTCAGGAGATTACCAATCATATCAGGCTCCATCGATGCTCAAATTTGAATGTTACAGGGCGCGCATAGTAGCACAAGGAACCTCCCCCCCTCAAGGGTAAAGGGGCGGAATCAGCGGTAACACGTCCGGCTCGGAGACTTCCAGTAAGGAACGGGTTAACGCCGGCGGCGCTGCTTCTTTCGGGCCACCCCGGTCAGATCGCCGCGATAACCACAGTGCATCGGCAGCCAGTGGAGTTTCGGCACCAGTGCCGGGGTCAACTTGATGCAGGAGGGATTGATCTCCAGGCGCCGGTCAAAGATCCGGCACTGCCGGGTCACAACATCGAGATAACGGCAGGGGATCTGCGTATAGGTGATCCGGCCATCTTCATCTTCAAGTTTTTCAAAGCAGCACAGGCCGCACCCTTTACAGAGTGCGTCCCATG
>DIKR01000059.1:1507-2198 GCA_002424625.1 Desulfuromonadaceae bacterium UBA5613 | reverse complement strand
CACAAAGTTAGTATAAATCTTGCGCTCCAGGGCCGGAGCCGGGTGTGTGCTCTTGCCCGCCTCGATCAACTGCAGCAGCCAGAGCATGTTGCGTCCTAAAACACGCATGATCTGCTCGCCCTCTTCATCCTTGACGGTATCGCCGGGACGGGTGCCGTGGATGACGTTCCAGTAATTGGATCCGGGCATGACCATTTCAGCATAGTTGATATAGTGGTTCAAGGCATCGAAAGTCGTCACCCCGCCAGAACGACGGACGGCGACGACTGAAGCGGCGACCTTGTGGCGCAGCATCGAATTATTGACCCCGGTGACATAAAAGGCGCGATCAAGAAAAGATTTCATGGTGCCGGCAATGGCCGCAAAGTGTACCGGCGAGCCCAGGAGGATACCGTCGGCATTCTTCATCAACTGAATGTAATCGTTAACGTTGTCTGTTTCGATAATGCAGCGCTCATTGCGGTTCTTGATGCAGGCACCGCAAGCTGTGCAGCCGCGAATCACCTCTTTTCCGAGGTGAACGAAGTTGACAGTGACTCCCGCCCCCTCAAGTTCGGTCGCAACCAGTTTCAGCGCGGCTGCAGTATTGCCATTCTCTTTGGGACTACCGTTAAAGGCTACAACGTTCATTGATGACTCCTTCAGCAAGGGGTGAAAACTTCGCGGTGCAGTAAAATCAATCCTGCATATT
>DIKR01000059.1:0-1441 GCA_002424625.1 Desulfuromonadaceae bacterium UBA5613 | reverse complement strand
TGTTAATTTTCCGCCATTATGAGCCAACTCTTCAGCATCCGCATGCGCGCCGCGCAATCGAGCGAACACATCTCCGGTGCCGAGCGAATCGCTCCGGCTCAGGAACTGGCGGCTATTGCTACGGCGATGATAACCCGGGCCCTTGATCATTCGCGTGGCAATCCTGACGCGATTCGGCTCGCTATCGACGCCCTGCCAACGAGCGCCATCAAGGATGCTCCCCTCCCCGATATCACGACAGTCCTGGTTAGCGATCTTCATACCGGTCGTTCTGCGGCCAGGGCCGAACTGTTGCGCGCCGGAGTCAGTGACACTGCCGCATCTGCCGCCATCCAGGCCTTGGCCAGCGGCGCCGCAGCGGAGGGAAAAGTCATGCGCGGCGCCATGCTCGTCGATGCAAAGAGCGGCGAGCGCCTGGAGAGTGACCCGGCCCGCGGGCTCCGCGTCAGCCGCATGGATCTCAGTCCGGCGGCAAATGCAGCCTTGACTGCCGCGCTGCAGGGAAGTGGCCGCGACACAACTCATCTGCGCGAAGCCCTCGCCCTGGCCGGCAAAGTCCTGCTGTCACCGGGGATTGTGGCTGAACTCTGCTGGTCCGACGATCCCGATTATACCGCCGGTTATGTTGCCTCCCCGCTGCGGGGCTATGTGCGTTTCCCTCATCTGAAAGCAAAAGGGGACAGGCTGGGCGGCCGTGCCTTCTTTTATCAGCGCTCGACCTTCAACCTCGCGGCAATCACTGCTTTTCTCGAACATGAACCGGTCCTCTTCAGCCGGGTCGGACGGATCCATGATGATGAGGTCTTTAACGGATGAACGATCTCCTTGCCGGTTATCGCAACGACCTGGCTGCCCTTTCTGCTCAGGGGATGCGGCGGGTGCTGCGCACCATCGAGAGTGCCCCGGACACTCATGTCCGCATGGACGGCCGCGACATCCTCCTCCTCTCCTCCAATAACTATCTCGGCCTCGCCACACATCCGCAGCTCATCGCCGCCGCCAGCGCCGCCATTGCCCGCTACGGCGTCGGCAGCAGCGGCAGTCGCCTCCTCTCCGGTTCGCTGGCGCCGCATCGTGACTTTGAGGAAGAAATCGCTGCCTTCAAAGGGACGCAGGCCGCTCTCCTCTTTAACAGCGGTTACGCCGCCAATACCGGCATCCTCCAGGGCCTCTTCGGCGCTGACGACATCATTTTTTCCGATGCCCTCAATCATGCTTCGATCATTGACGGCTGTCGCCTCAGCTCTGCCCGCACCATCGTTTATCCTCATGCCGATGTTGCCGCCCTCGAAGAACTCCTCGCTGCTGAATTCCCGAAGCGCCGCGGAAAATGGGTGATCGTCACCGACGGCGTCTTCAGTATGGATGGCGTGATTGCCCCGTTGGCGGAGCTGGTACGTCTCAAGGAGAAATACGACACGCTGCTCATGGTCGACGACGC
>DIKR01000140.1:9164-9715 GCA_002424625.1 Desulfuromonadaceae bacterium UBA5613 | reverse complement strand
ATCTCGCCAAGGGAGGCATAAACCTTGACCGCGTCAAGAATGAAGGGGAGGAGGTTCTCGGTCCCGGTCGCGGCAACTTTGAGGGCGGCGAGCTTCGCGGAAACAGCGGCATTGTCGCGGCCCGCCTTGATTGCGGCAAGGGACTTTTTCTGGGCAATCTCCACCTCGGGTTTAACCTTGAGCAGACCGGTGGGCGGGCCTTCCTGAACGATGAATTGATTGACGCCGACGATGATCAGGTCGTTGGTCTCAATCGACTTCTGATAAGCAAAGGCGGAATCCTGAATCTCTTTCTGCTGAAAACCGCGACTGATCGCTTCGGCGGCGCCGCCAAGTTCGTCGATCTTGGCGATGTAGGCGAGAGCCTGCGCTTCGATCTGATCGGTGAGGCTTTCAACCAGATAAGAACCGGCCAAAGGATCGATCGAGTCGGCAACCCCGGATTCATAAGCGATGACCTGCTGGGTACGCAGAGCAATACGTACCGACGCTTCGGTCGGCAGGGCGAGGGCTTCATCGCGACTGTTGGTGTGCAGCGACTGGGTGCCGCC
>DIKR01000140.1:8641-9054 GCA_002424625.1 Desulfuromonadaceae bacterium UBA5613 | reverse complement strand
TTCATCACCTTGGCCCAGATGCGGCGGGCGGCGCGAAACTTGGCGACTTCTTCAAAGAGGTTGTTATGGGCGTTAAAGAAGAAGGCGAGACGCGGCGCAAACTCGTCGACTTTGAGGCCGGCTTTGATCGCCGCCTCGACGTAGGCAATGCCGTCGGCGAGGGTGAAGGCGACTTCCTGCACTGCCGAGGAACCGGCTTCACGGATGTGGTAGCCGGAGATGGAGATGGTATTCCACTGCGGCACATAATCCTTACAGTAAGCGAAGATGTCGGTGATAATCCGCATCGATTCCTGCGGCGGATAAATATAGGTACCGCGCGCCATGTACTCCTTGAGGATGTCGTTCTGAATCGTCCCCATGACCTTATCAGAAGAGATTCCGTTCTTTTCGGCGACAGCAATATACATGCA
>DIKR01000140.1:6993-8596 GCA_002424625.1 Desulfuromonadaceae bacterium UBA5613 | reverse complement strand
TCGAAAAGGATCTCCATATCGGCAAGAGTATCGATGGCAACCCCGACCTTGCCGACTTCCCCATTCGCCATGGCGCTGTCGGAATCGTAGCCCATCTGCGTCGGCAGATCGAAAGCGACGGAAAGGCCGGTCTGACCGGCGCCAAGGAGATAGCGGTAGCGCTCGTTCGATTCCTTGGCCGTACCGAAACCGGCGTACTGACGCATCGTCCAGAACTGGCCGCGATACATGGTCGGCTGCACGCCGCGGGTGTAAGGATACTCGCCAGGCAGGCCAAGCTTCTCTGTATAGCCGGGGACGTCGAAATCCGGAGTAAAGACCCGCTCCATTTCAAGATTCGAACTGGTCAGGAAGGCCTTTTTGCGCTCGGCCCGTTTGTCGATGACCTTCTTGAGGGTGGTTGCTTCCCAGCGTTTTTTCTCTTCCTGGATCTTCATATCAGGGACTCCTTGAATTCTTTTGATGGGGGCCGTTAACGGGTAACGACGGCCAAAACTTTTAATTCTTCACCTTCGACGCAGAGCATGCGATGGCGCAGGGAGGAATCAAAATAGATCGCATCCCCCTCTTCAAGGATCAAGCGCTCATTTTCGAGAAGAATTTCCGCTTTGCCCTGCAGGATGAGAAGGAACTCTTCGCCGTCATGATTGTACAAGGTCTCTTCTTCCGGGCGCTCATTGACGGTGAGCATGAACGGTTCCATCTTCTTGTTGCGCTTGCGAAAGGAGAGAGCTTCATAGGTATAGCCGTGTCCACTCCCCGATTTGGAGATGACTCGACTGACGACCCGTCGCTCCTCTTTGCGTACCACCTCGAACTTGCGATCTTCTTCTTCATCGTCAAAAAAGGTGCCAATTTTCACATCGAAGAAACGGGCAATCTTCGAGAGGGTGGCAATCGGCGGGGAAACATTGTTGTTCTCGATCTGCGAGATCAAGGCGGGAGAGAAGCCGGTTTCGCGGGCGACATCCTGCAACGTCAGTTTCCGTGCCTTGCGTAACTTCTTGATCTTCGCGCCGATATTGAACTGCATAGCCATTACGCCCTCTGTCAGTCAGAAATTCGTTGTTGCCTTGGTTTAAATTAAATAAAAAGGGGTGTCAATAATTTTATTGCGACTAACGTTCTCTGCTTTGTTTCTGTGCTCTTTGGCAAAAAATCCCCCGTCCGTTCCGGGTCGGGGGATTTTTTGCCATTAGCTTTTATTCAATCAGCCGAGAATCGCTGTCAGATATTCGCCGGTGCGGCTGCGCCGTTCGCGATCGACCTCTTTCTGATCAATTTCGACGAACTTCTCGTCCGGGGTAATCTTGAAGAGGGGCTGTCCCTTACTGACAATCGTGCCATCGCTCCCCTGCATGACAATCTTGTCGATCGTCCCGGAGAAGGGGGCATAGACCTTGTTGAACATCTTCATGACTTCGATAATATAAAGGGGATCACCCTGCTCGAAGTGCATCCCTTCGGTGACAAAGGGGGGCATTCCCGGCGCTTCCTGTCCATAGTACATGCCGCCACAGACCGCAACGATTTCGTCGGCCTTGGTCGCCGGCGGCGGAACAAGAATCTTCTTCATCCGCGCCTGAAGCTCAAGATCGAAGAG
>DIKR01000140.1:0-6894 GCA_002424625.1 Desulfuromonadaceae bacterium UBA5613 | reverse complement strand
GCAGAACGGATCTGCTCCCAGGTCGTTGCATCAAATTCCCCTTGCGGGGCATCGCTGGCCAGGAGTTCGTTGAGCTTGAAGTATTCGTCGCGCGCCAGTCCGAGCTTCTCGCGCAGCGTTCGGTAAAAACGGATCGACTGCTGGAGGAGGTCATTATCATGCCCCCAGATGATCTCGGCCGCCGGTTTATGGGGGCGCTGCGCCATGTGCAAGAAGTCGTAGGTTTCACTAAGAACCCCAAGGGGGTTGCGCAGCCAGATGACTTTGCCGTTTTCAAAGCGGAAATTTTTGGTGTTAACGCTCAGCCAACCGGAAAGGAGATGCGGGTCAGCGAGAAGGCGTTCGATCGGGCGGGTGATCAACGTCCCTTTACGATCGAGCAGGGCCGACATATTCTTGCGCTCTTTGGCGGCAACCTCGGGCTGATCGGCAAAACGCTCTGCAATCAGTTTGTCGTAGTGTTTCTTCATCTGCAGAAAGGCATAGATCGGATCGAGTTTGTTCGCTTCCTCTTTGAGGGTGCCGACCAGGGTCAGGTAAGGGACGACAAAACGGGTGGTCGGCTTGGCCATAACGTTACGGCCGAGGAACCAGCTGACCAAACCGTAGTGGAAGTTGAGATTGGTCGCCAGGGCGCTGCCGCGCAGCGTCGTGCTGCAAAGGACATCCGAGAGCGCCTGATAACTTTCCAGGCGATCCTCCCCTTTGGTCAGCAGCAGGGCAATGTTCGAATCGTAGGCGCCGGCCACTTTGTATTTCACAAAGATACCGGTATCCGGGTTGACCAGGCAGATCCCCTGGTCGTCACGGACTTCGCCGTTGATCGGCTTTGACCAGTAACGGATCATGCCACCGGCGTGCGGCGACAAAGAATCATCGGTGGCATTGAGACGGGCTTCGACCGAAGCATTATAGCGGACAAAGCGCTCCGGCTTGGGGAGGCGCTCTTTATGGCGGGCCAACAGGGCCATTGCCTCAACCAGGGACTCGACGACAAAGAAGTCGTTCTTGTCCTTCGGGTTGGTGAACTTCAAGCTGTAGCAGAGTTCCGTAACGCGATGCTCAACCTGGATGCGGGTATTAACTTCCATGAAGTAGTGACGGTCGCGGTCAACGATACATTCAAAAGTCGAAGCTGAATCGAGACCGACCGCCAGACCGAAACGCGCCGATTCCTCTTCCATCTTCTTGAGGACGTTGAGATCACTCTCCAGCGCCGCAACTTCAGACTTTTTATTGGCTGCCTTGGCCTTGGCAATCGCTGCCAGCAGACCTTCCTGCGTCACTGAGACTTCGAGGAGTTTCTGTTCATGCATCTGCAGCGAGCAGTCGCGACCGCCGAGGGAGACACACCATTCGCCGTTGCCAAGGAGCTGAATTTCGTTGTGGCGGGTCTGCTCGATATTGAGCTCGACGAGGACATTCTTGTTGTCGCCAACCCCGTTCGCCTTGACTTCGTTGAGGACTTCGCGCACCAGCGTCGGCGCTTCGGCCGCCGCCTTGAGGATCATCTTTTCGTCGGCATTCTTGGCAGCGAGGAGCGAGCCGCCGAGGATGCGCTGACCTTTACCGCCACCGCCGCCGATCGCCTTGATGCGGAAACGGCTGCGCGGATGTTTGCGGAAGAGCTCGGCGACTTCCTCTTGCACCTGGGCACAGAGCTCGTCGATGCTGTAAAGATCGATCCCTTTGGCGTAGGAGGCCATGAGAATATGATCCGCCAGAGCTTCCAGCGGAAGATTGCTGTCAGCGAGGAGAGCTTTGTCGCAGGCAAGGCCGTTGGCCTTGACGAGATCGACCAGATTTTCACGGGTCGGATACTTCTTGACCAGCGTCCGGGCGGTGACATTGTTGATACCGGGGGTGACGCTGACATTGACCGAGAGGGCGGTGCGCTTGGCTTCGTCCTTCTTGCCGGCGCGGGCCTGGGTCCGGGCGCAGGGGCCGATAAACTTCAGTCCGGCCGCTTCGATCGCCGCCACGAACTCCTCGTCTTCGGCCATAAAGCCGTAGCCGGCAAAGATCGAATCGTAGTTGTTATCATGGGCGATGCTGATGATCTGGTTGATCCGCTCGACGCGCTCTTCCTTGCTCGCTCCGGAATAATCGGGAACGCGGTGGACGCGGCTCGAATCGGTGAGCTGGCGCAGCTCCGGGGCCAGAGCATTCGGATAAACGATCGAATCCTTTTCGGAAAGGAGGATGCCGAAGTGGCTGATCCCCATCTCGGTGTAGACATCCATCGCCTCTTTGCGGATCGGGCCGCGGCAGACGATGAGGGGCTTGAGATCTTCACAAGCAAAGGAACGGACCCACTCGGAAGTCGACCTGCTCAGTCGACGATCGCGATGGATCAGTGGATTATTGGTATAATTTTCAGAAGCGTGAAACATAGGTCTCTATCTCCAGTCTGATAGTTTTAAGATCAATGGAACTCGCGCTGAACCGCCTGCATTGCTGAGGGCTGATAATGGCGGAGGAAGAAATTGAGATTTTCTCCCAGCACTTTACGCAGGTCGGTCGGCATGACGAGGGAAGAGATCGAGCCGAGACTGAGAGCTTCCTTGGGATTCATCAACTCTTTTTCATAGCGCTGATTGAGTTCGATATCGCGAGCCTTGAGCCACTCCGCCGTCTCTTTCTCGGCTTCGTTGCGGGCTGCGCCGGCGTCCATGCCGGCGGCGACACGCTCGGCAATTCCCTGCTTGAGGCGCTCGGCACCGGAGCTGCGCATCTTGCGGACTTCATCCTTGTAGACGAACTCCTTGCCGGCCGGGCCCATGACCGCGAGGCGGGTGGTCGGCAGGGCAAGGACGAGATCAGCACCGGTCGGGTAGTTATTATAGGACGCATAAGCGCCGCCGTAGGCGTTACGGAGAATGAGGAGAATACGGGGGGTGCGGATGTCGACGATAGAATCAAGCATGGCGCGGCCGGCCTGGATGATGCCGCGAGTCTCCTGATCCTTGCCGGGGAGGAAGCCGGTAGTGTCCTCCATGAAGATCATCGGGATATTGTAGATATTGCAGAAGCGGTTGAAACGGGCGATTTTGTAGGCGGCATCGATATCGATCTGGCCGGAAGCGACGGCGCTGTTGTTGGCGACGAAGCCGACGACGTTGCCGCCGAGGCGACCAAAGGCGGTGACGACGTTGCGGGCGCGGTCACGCTGCATCTCGAAGTAATCGCCATGGTCACAAATCTGCTGAATGAGGATCGAGACATCAAAGGGGGTATTGAAGCCGGTCGGCGAGTTGAAGGCCTTCTTGAGCAGGGTGTTGATCTCCCAGGTCTTGCGATCAAGAGGGTCACTGGTCGACTGGAAGGGGGCCATGACCCGGTTGTTGTCGGGGAGATAAGAAAGGAGCTGAATGGCGGTGCGCAGGGCATCGACTTCATCCTCAACAGTCAGGTCGGCAACGCCCGACTGGCCATGCACATTGGGACCGCCGAGCTCTTCCGGGGTGACATCTTCGCCGAGGACCGACTTGACGACGCCCGGTCCGGTCAGGCCGAAAAAGGTATCGTTCGGCTGAATGACAAAGGATCCCTGCCGCGGCAGATAAGAACCGCCGCCGGCATTGAAGCCGAACATGCACATGATCGAGGGAACAACGCCGCTGATCTTGCGCAGGGCAGTGAAAGCCTCGGCATAGCCGTCAAGGCCACCAACCCCGGCCGGGACAAAGGCACCGGCGGAATCGTTCATACCGATGACCGGAATCCCCTTTTCTCCCGCCATCTGAAAGAGGAGGGCCAGCTTGCGACCGTTGGTGGCGTCAATGGAGCCGGCACGGACGGTGAAATCGTGGCCGTAGAGAGCGACATCACGACCGCGGATATTGAGAATGCCGGTGACCAGCGAGGCGCCGTCAAGATTTTTTCCCCAGTTCTGGAAAAGAATATTCGGCTCATTGTCGGTCAAAACGCTGATGCGTTCCCAGACGGTCATGCGCTTTTTAAAGTGCTGCTTTTCAATCTGTTCGATGCTCACCGATTTGATCGGACGCTGAATCAGGTCGTAACCTTGCTTCATCGCCTCTTCATAGCCACCGGTTGCCCGGGATATTTCACCGGGGATATTGAATTCGACCTTCTCGGGCGGATCAAACGGGTTCTTCAGGGACGGCTTAATCGCTTGTTTCGACATGGGGCTCATTCCTTTGACTGTGCAAGAATAGGGGTTAGACCCAACAATGGGGAGGTACCGACAGAAAATATAAAGTAGTTTTACGAAGCGGATATACCGAAAATGGTGAAAAATGTCAACAACAAGATTTTATTCACGGTAAATTATTTCACCTCAGTAAAATCGATTTATTTCCAGTAAAAATATTTCAAAAAGTATTTGATGCAAAATCAAAACCTGTTTCCTCCCTCGCCTCCTCCCGTCTTCAGCTTGCCCAGGCTGTCGTTGCCTAAACCGGTCAGCGCGTTAAACGCCGCGGCCGCCCCTTTGCCCGAAGTTGACTTTTATCGGCCATTCATTTACTTATTAGTCTCTTAAGATACTTTGTCCTTACGGAGTCCCGCTTGCCAGACCGTTCCTTCGACTTTCCTCTCGGCTTGCGCCCCTGGCCGAATCCCCGGCGTCTGCGTCGCCCCCTCCTTAAAGAAGGTTATCTTCTCGAACGACTGGAAAATTCTCCGGACGCTTTTCGCCTGACCGCAATCCTCGGGGCGGGAAAACTGGCCGGTTTTTTTCAGGACTTCGCCCGGCTCCTCCCGAATGAAGCCTTCTTTGTTCTTGAGTTTTATGAAAATGAAGGAGGCGTCGCCAGCGAAAATGAAGCGGCGCCCCGCGTCTACTATTCTGACTATTTGCCGACGAGAGAGATCCTTGAGGTCATCACTCCCTATCTGCCCCGACTGATTCATGACGGCTTTGTCGGCTTTGGTCTCGCCAGCAACCGTGCCGGACTCGAAATGTTCTACTCGGAAGAGAAGGTCGTTACCTGCTTTACCGACAATCACCTGCGCCTCACCCACCTTTTGGCCCGCCATGGTCTGCCGCACAAGGAGCATCTGCCGCTCCCGGCAGATTTCGGCCACGACCATCTTTCCCTGCTTTGTCATCACCGCA
Source organism: Desulfuromonadaceae bacterium UBA5613 (assembly GCA_002424625.1). Lineage (GTDB taxonomy): Bacteria > Desulfobacterota > Desulfuromonadia > Desulfuromonadales > UBA2197 > UBA2197. The sequence goes on along the minus strand of DIKR01000140.1, from coordinate 1,811 downwards.
TGCAACTCCCGGCCCCCTTTGCGACAATGACTCCGCGTCAGCTCGATTTTCTGATTTTTTGCCAGGAGATTATCGAGCAACTCGAAATGTACCCGGTCGAAGAATCCCTTTCCTTCTTTTTGACCCGCAAAGAGCAGGACGAGATCGCCCGACGGCTGGCGGAGCGGCCCGAATTTGCAGAATTTATCGATCTGGCCGAAGATGATTTCGGAGTGCTTCTCTTTGACTGGAATGACTTTGTCAACGCCTGCGCTGCAGGCTTTGATGGCGATCTCGCCGACTATCAGTATGGTCTGCAGCTACGCGATCTGCTGCAATTTGTCTGCGAAGGGGTCACGGCTCCCCTGCAGAAAAAGATGCAAGAGGTCATGGCTGAAAGTGATGCTATCTTTCGCAGCCTCCTCCAGGATCAACGCAAGCGGATCGATGCGCCAAGCACGATCCCGATGCGCTCCGATCGCTTCTGGTGCCACGGGGTAATTGCCGCCCAGGGCGCTAATCTGCGCCGCGACCTGATCCGCTGCGGCTGGTATAAATAGCGATGAAAGTGGCCCAGATCCGACCTACCATTGCCATTCTCGCGGCTGTCCCTCTGGAGACGGAACTGATCCGCTCCTACTGGGGACCGTGGAAGATCTCGAATCTGGGCGGGTTCCATCTTTACAAACGCAAGTCAGCGGGGATGACGCTCGAACTTTTGCACAGCGGCGTCGGCAAAGCCAATGCTGCAGCCGCTGCCACCCTTTTGGCCCTGCATCAACCGCAAGCACTGCTGGTGGTTGGCTGCGGCGGCGCCCTTCCCGGCAGCCGGTTGCAGGTCGGCGATCTCGCCCTGGCCAGCAGCGAAATTTTTGGTGACGAAGGAGTGCTGACGCCACAGGGATTTCAAGATCTGGCCGCAATGCGCCTCCCTCTTCTCAGCAGTTCCTCTCCTCCCCTGTACAATACCTGCCCCGTCGATCATGACTGGCAGCAACGCGCCAAAGAGCAATTGACCCCCTTTGCTGCGGCCGCTGGAATCTCTTTGGTGACCGGCCCCTTTGTCACGGTCTCGACCTGTTCGGGGACCACCGCCGGCGGCGAAATCCTTTCCCGGCGCAGCGGCGGCATCTGCGAAAACATGGAAGGGGCCGCGGCCGCCTTGGTCTGCGCCCGTCACAATATTCCGTTTTGTGAAGTGCGCGGCATCTCCAACCTTGTTGAAGATCGCAACCTTGAGCGTTGGGATCTCGTTGGCGCCGCCGAAATTGCTCAGCAAGCCCTCATTGCTCTGTTGTGCACCGAACCCGGCCAGGTCTCCGCATGAACTCCCCGACCCTGCATCTCGGCTATTCGCCTTGCCCCAACGACACCTTCATCTTTTATGCTCTGATGCATGGCCGCATCCCCCTGCACGGCTTCTACATCCGGGAAGAACTTGCCGATGTCGAAACCCTCAACTGTCGGGCCCTGGCAAGGGAGCTCGACCTCACCAAAATTTCCTATCACGCCTTTGGTCACCTGCGTAACGAATATGCCCTGCTGCGCAGTGGCGGCGCCCTCGGACGGGGTTGCGGACCGCTGGTGGTCGCCCGCCAGACGACAAGCCTTGAGCGCCTGCGCGGCAAACTGATCGCCATTCCCGGGGAATTGACAACGGCGAATCTTCTGCTGCAACTGCACGGCGCCGGCTATGAGCGACTGCAGGTCCTCTCCTTTGATAAAATTGTCGCGGCGGTGTCAAGCGGCAGCGTCGATGCCGGCCTGATTATCCACGAATCGCGCTTCACCTTTGCCGCACATGGTTTGGTCGCCGTCGAAGACCTCGGCGC
>DIKR01000113.1:10288-10673 GCA_002424625.1 Desulfuromonadaceae bacterium UBA5613 | reverse complement strand
GAACGCCCGGGCGGGTTTTCTCGTCCTGGCGGCGCGCCCGGTGCCGGTGGACCGGGAAGCCGTCCTGGTGGTCCGCCCCGTCCGGGTGGCCCAAGTGGCGGCGCCGGTCGTCCTGGCGGCCCACCTCGTCCTGGAATGACTCCGCCTCCGGCGGAACTCTTCCCCGGGAAAGAGGTGCGTGGCAAAAAGAAATCCAAAGGGAAGAGCGATTATGCTGCCGGACCGACTGCCGATGGTGCCGGTGCTAAAGGTCGTGTTGGCCGTCGTGATGTCTTTGAACCGGACCACGGTGACCGCCAGCGGCGGCAGAAAAGGACCCAGAAGCCCGTCGCCAAGAAGACCGAGCTTACGGTCTCTAAAGCGATCAAGCGGATTATCCGTATCA
>DIKR01000113.1:0-10277 GCA_002424625.1 Desulfuromonadaceae bacterium UBA5613 | reverse complement strand
ATGGGGGTCAAGGCCAACGATCTGATCAAGGAGTTGATGCGTCAAGGAACGATGGTGACGATTAATCACCCCCTCGATTTTGACACTGCCGCAATTCTGGCCGCCGACTTCCAGTATGAAGTTGAAAACGTCGCCTTTGACGAGGATACGATCCTTGATGCTGCTGTGATCAAGCAGACCGATGTGGAGGAAGCAGAAAATCTGCAGCCCCGTCCGCCGGTCGTAACGATCATGGGTCATGTCGATCATGGTAAGACCAGTCTTTTGGACGCTATTCGTACGGCTAATGTTACGGATGGGGAGGCTGGCGGCATTACTCAGCATATCGGCGCCTATGATGTCGAATTGAACGGCCGCAAGATTACCTTCCTTGATACCCCTGGCCACGAAGCCTTTACGGCGATGCGTTCCCGTGGTGCCAAGGTCACGGATATCGTTATCCTTGTTGTCGCTGCCGACGACGGAGTCATGCCGCAAACCCGCGAGGCGATCAACCATGCCAAGGCAGCCGGCGTCCCTATCGTTGTCGCCATCAACAAGATCGATAAACCCAACATTAACATCGACCGTGTCAAGCAGGAATTGACGGAGTTCGGGCTGGTTAGCGAGGACTGGGGCGGCGAGACAATTTTCTGTGAAGTTTCCGCCAAGCAGCGGACAAATCTTGAACAGTTGCTCGAAATGCTTCTGCTCCAGGCCGAAGTCCTTGACCTTAAAGCGAATCCGAACAAGCGCGCGAAAGGGACAATCGTCGAAGCCCGCATTGATCGTGGGCGCGGTCCGGTCGCCACAGTCCTGGTGCAGGAAGGGACGTTGAAGATCGGCGATCCCGTCGTCTCCGGCTTGTATTACGGCCGCGTACGCACCATGACCGATGATCGCGGCAACCGTCTTGAGGCAGCCGGTCCTTCGGTCCCGGTCGAAGTTACCGGATTAACCGGCGTGCCGGGAGCCGGCGATACTTTCTACGCAGTTGAAGACGAGCGTATGGCCCGTGATGTTGCCCAGCATCGTGAGCAGAAACTGCGCGAAGTCGAACTCGCCAAACACAGCAAAATTTCGCTCGAACAGCTCTATGCCCGGATTCAGGAGGGCGAAGCGAAAGAACTCAAAGTTATTATCAAGGGTGATGTGCAGGGCTCGGTTGAAGCGGTACGAGATTCCTTGCTGAAACTTTCCACAGAAGCCTGCCGTCTGGTCGTCATTCATACCGCGGTCGGCGGCATTATCGAGAGCGATATTACTCTCGCCTCGGCTTCGGATGCGATTGTGCTCGGCTTCAATATCCGGCCGGAAGCCAAGGCTGCGGCTCTGGCCGAGAGCGAAGGGGTGGACATCCGCCTCTACACCATCATTTACGATGCAGTTGCTGATATTCGTAATGCCATGGAAGGACTCCTCGAACCGACCTATCGCGAGAAGCCTTTGGGCAAAGCCATCGTGCGCGACATCTTCTCGATCACCAAGATCGGGACGATTGCCGGCTCCTTTGTTACGGACGGAAAGATTGTTCGTAATGCCCAGGTCCGACTGGTTCGGGATAACATTGTCGTCTGGACCGGAAAACTTTCCTCTCTCAAGCGTTTCAAGGATGATGTAAGGGAAGTCGCCAGCAATTATGAGTGCGGTATCGGTCTTGAAAACTATAACGATCTCAAGGTTGGAGATATTGTCGAAGCCTTTGAGATGGAAGCGATCAAGACGACCCTGTAATCGAGAGGGGTTTCTACGGAAAATTCCGTCGGAGTTTATGGCCATTTAGTATGAGCAAAGGTAACTAAGTTTGGGAATACAACGGGCACAAAAGGTCGCGGAAGCGATTCAAAAAGAGATCTCCTCCCTGATTATCAAGGGGTTAAAAGATCCCCGTGTCGGTTTTGTCACCATCACCGCCGTCGACGTGACCTCGGATCTTTCCTTGGCCAAAGTTTTCTTCACGGTGATTGGTGATGACAAGGCCCGTAAGGACTCTGCGGCCGGGCTCAAAAGTGCCATCCCGTATATCCGCCGTGAAATCGGCAAGCAGTTACGGTTGCGGGTTGTCCCTGAAGTTGTTTTTCATTACGATACGTCGATCGATTACGGGCATCATATCGAATCGTTGCTTAAAGGGATTCAGGAGAAAGACGAGGATGGTCGGGGCGATTCTCAAGACAATTAAAGAGAACCGCCGTTTTCTCGTTGCTTCGCATGAAGGACCGGACGGTGATGCTATTGCCTCGACACTGGCTCTAACTCTGGCCTTGCGTTCCCTTGGCAAAGAGGTTGTCGCTTATAATTGCGATGGTGTTCCTGATGCATTGGCTTTCCTTCCGGACTCGACAACGATTCGCAGCACCCTGGAACCCGACGAACGTTTCGATGTCGGTTTCATCCTCGATGCCGGGGAGTTGCGCCGGGCCGGAACTCATTTGGCGCAGCACTGCGATCTTCTCGTCAACATCGATCATCACCCGTTTTCCGAGAACTTTTCCCCGCTTCATTATGTCGATGAACAAGCCAGCGCTACCGGCGTCCTCATCTATCGCCTGCTGCAAGCCGGGAATATCCCCCTGTCCCGCGAGATTGCTTTCTGTGTTTATGCAGCCATTCTGGCTGACACCGGATCCTTTCGCTATTCCAATGCTGATGCAGAGGCGTTTCGCGTTGCCGGAGAAATGATAGCGCTGGGAGTCAACCCCTGGGATGCCGCAGCCGGTCTTTATGAAAGCCAACCGGAACTGCGCCTGCGCCTGTTGGCTCTCGCCCTGCAAACCTTGACCATCTCCTCCTGCGGCCTTTACGGTTCAGTGAGTGTCACAACCGAGATGTACAGTGCCACCGGCGCCCGCGCTGAGCACACTGATGGTTTTGTCAATTACCCGCGCTCTATTCATGGTGTCGAGGTCGGACTNNTTCTTTCGACAGATCGGACCGGAGCAATTCAAGGTCGGTTTCCGCTCGAAGGGCCGTATCGATGTTGGCGCGATCTCCCGTGAATTTGGCGGTGGCGGTCATCATAATGCCGCCGGGGCTCAACTCGCCGGGGATCTTGAGTCTGTGCGCAGGACAGTTTTTCAGCGCGTCGATCAGCTCCTCGATAGCTGCCATTGAACGGTTTTCTGGTCGTCGATAAGCCCCAGGGGGTCACGTCCTTTGATGTGGTGCGGACGATACGTCGTGCTCTCAAGGTGCGGCGTGTTGGCCATTGTGGCACCCTCGATCCCATGGCGACCGGAGTCCTGCCGATTGCCATCGGCGAAGCGACGCGCCTGGTTGAGTTTGTCATGGATGGCGAGAAGATCTATCGCGGCACCCTGAAGCTCGGTGAAACGACCGATACGCAGGATGCAGAAGGGACTATTCTCAGCCGCAGCTCGATCGATGGTATCGACCGGTCGCAGATAGAGACTGCGATTTCTACCCTGCTCGGGCCGATTCAACAGTTGCCGCCGATGTATTCGGCGCTCAAGCGTGATGGCGTCCCCTTGTATGAGTTGGCGCGTAAAGGGGTCGAGGTCGAAAGGGCTCTGCGCTCGATTGAAATTTATCGTTTTGAGCTCTGTTCCGTCGATCTGCCCTTTGTCACTTTTGAAGTCACCTGTTCCAAGGGGACTTATGTACGCACTCTCGCCCATGATCTTGGTGCTTGTCTCGGCTGCGGTGCACATTTGACCGCACTGCGCCGCCTGAAGAGCGGCGCCTTCTCCGAAGGAGAGGCAATCCTCCTTGATCGTTTACGGTGTGAACCGGAGACTGTGCAGCTTTTGCCGGTTTCGGCCGCCCTTGCTTCTCTGCCGCTCCTCGATCTGTCAACAGAGGCGCTGCTTCGTTTGAAGAACGGGGTACCGCCGCAACGCAGTGAAGTCAGCGACATACAGCCCTTTCCGGCTGCCGGTGCTCTCGTCACTCTCTGTCGTGATCAACAGTTGGTCGCAGTTGCTCGTTTCGAACCTGAACGTGAAAACGAGCCGCGCGGCGATTTTGTTCTACTGCGGGTCTTTCCCGCCAACGCATAATAACTTTACAGCCTTTTTCTTCTGTGATAAAAGATCTAGGCTTCATGACCACCGGCCATTTGAAGTCCGGTACAGGCAATAATACTAGTAAGGAGGTGGCACAGTGCTGGCCACGGAACGCAAACAGGAAATCATCGAACAGTTTAAGACTCACGAAGGGGACACCGGTTCGCCCGAAGTCCAGATTGCTCTGCTTTCAGAGCGCATCATTTATCTGACCGAGCATTTTCGCTCCCATGCCAAGGATCATCATTCGCGGCGCGGATTGCTTAAGATCGTCGGACAACGTCGGCGTCTTCTCGACTACTTGAAGAGCAAGGACGTCGAACGCTATCGGACAGTGATCAAGGCTCTCAAAATCCGCAGATAATACCGATAAGCGCACTCCTTGCGGTGAGGAGTGCGCTTATCTCTTTCCACCGTCGGCGACTCGGGAGGCTGTCCCGAGAGAGTTTTTAATGTGCAGATCTGGCGCATTGAAGACTGTCTCAGGCCAACCTCCCTAGTCTATTTTCACCGTGCTAAACCGTTGAAAAGCTCAATCGTCATGGGATGATTGAGAGTTTCAGTAGACAAGGAGTATGACCATGTTTGAAACAACCTATCATCAAGTTACAATGCAGTTTAACGGCCAGCCGTTGACAATCGAAACCGGTAAAATGGCACGCCAGGCGCACGGCGCGGTTATCGTTACTTATGGCGATACCAAAGTCCTTTGTACGGTCGTTTCGGCCAGCAAGATGCGCGAAGGGCAAGACTTCTTCCCGCTGACCGTCAACTATCAGGAAAAATTCTACGCCGCCGGCAAGATTCCCGGATCTTTCTTCCGTCGTGAGCGGGGCTCTTCAGAGCGCGAAACGCTGATCTGCCGTCTCATTGACCGGCCGATGCGTCCGCTCTTCCCCAAGGGCTACATGTTCGAAACCCAGATCATGCCGACAGTCATCTCGGCGGACCTGATCAATGACCCTGACACCCTGGCAATGGTTGCCGCCTCGGCCTCGGTCGTTATTTCCGACATCCCCTTTGCCGGCCCGATTGCCGCCGTGCGCGTCGGCCGGGTCGGAGGTGAGTTGATTGCCAACCCGACCCGCGAGCAGATGGCAGCCAGCGATCTTGATATTATCGTCTCAGGCTCGAAAGAGGCGGTGATGATGGTCGAAGGCGAAGCCGATCTTATCTCCGAAGACGATATGCTCGAAGCGATCTTCTTTGGCCACAATGCGTTGCAGCCGCTGATCGAATTACAGTCCAAGCTGCAAGCGCTGGTCGGTGTCAGCAAACGTGCTTTCGAAGTCGCCAAGGCCGATGCCGAACTCGAAGCCAAGATCACCCCGTTGGCTGCTGAGCGCCTCAAGGCTGCGAGCAAAATCCGCTCGAAGCAGGAGCGCTATGCCACGATCGATCAGATTAAAACCGAGATAAAAGAGCTGATGGAAGTCGAATACGCAGGGCGCGGCGGAGAAGTCTCCGCGATTCTCAATTCGATATCGAAGCGCGCCTTACGGCAGATGGTCACCAAGGAGAAGGTTCGCATCGACGGTCGCGATATGACGACGATTCGTCCGATTGTCAGCGAAGTCGGCAACCTCCCCCGCACCCACGGCAGCGCTCTCTTTACCCGGGGCGAGACCCAGGCCCTGGTGGCAGCGACCCTCGGCACCTCCAGCGATGAACAGCGCATGGATAACATCCAGGGGATGGAGTTCAAGAAGTTCATGCTCCATTACAACTTCCCTCCCTTCTCGGTCGGCGAGACCAGCATGCGTCTCTTTCCGGGGCGGCGCGAAATCGGCCATGGCTATCTTGCCGAGCGCTCGATTGCTAAAGTCCTCCCCCAGCATGATGCCTTCCCTTATACCATCCGCATCGTCTCCGATGTTCTGGAGTCGAACGGTTCTTCGTCGATGGCGAGCGTCTGCGGCGCTTCCATGGCGCTGATGGATGCTGGTGTCCCTCTGACGGCTCCGGTGGCGGGGATTGCCATGGGTCTCATCAAGGAAGGCGATGATGTTGCCGTCCTTTCCGACATCCTCGGCGATGAAGATCACCTCGGCGATATGGACTTCAAAGTCACCGGTACGGCCACTGGCATTGCCGCCCTGCAGATGGATATCAAGATTACCGGTGTTGACCGGGCAATCATGAAGCAGGCGCTGGAGCAGGCAAAAGCTGGCCGCATCCATATCCTCGGCAAGATGGCCGAAGCGATCGCGACCCCCCGTGGCGACCTGTCGCAGTACGCACCGCGGATCACCACCATCTACGTGAAATCCGACCAGGTCCGCACTGTCATCGGTTCGGGCGGCAAGAACATCCGCGGCATTATCGAAGCGACCGGTTGCTCGATCGACATCGAAGATGACGGCCGGATCAATATTGCCTCGGCTGATGGCGATGCCTGCAAAAAAGCGATCAAGATGATTCGCGACCTCACCCAGGAAGCCGAAGTCGGCAAGATTTACCAGGGGACCGTGCGCAAAATCATGGAATTCGGCGCTTTTGTCGAAATTTATCCCGGCACTGATGGATTGGTACACGTTTCCGAGCTCGCACATGAGCGGGTCAAGAACGTCTCCGACGTTGTGTCTGAAGGCGATTCGATTCTGGTCAAGTGTATCGGCATCGACAAGCAAGGGAAGATCAAGCTCTCCCGCAAGGAAGCCCTTGGCAAGCCTGAATCCGCTGGCGAGTAAATCGTTGCGGCCATGATCCAGAAATCGGTTCTCGATAACGGTATCCGGATAGTCAGTGAAAAGATCCCGGCGGTACGCTCTGCGGCCGTCGGGATCTGGATCGAGACCGGTGCCCGCCATGAAATGCCGCAAGTTAGCGGCATTTCACACTTTGTCGAGCACATGCTCTTCAAGGGGACCGATAGACGTGACGCCCGGGCAATTGCCAAAACCATCGATTCGGTCGGCGGCGTTCTCAACGGTTTCACCAGTCGGGAATATACCTGTTATTACGCCAAGGTTCTTGGCGAGAAGCTGCCGCTGGCCATCGACCTTCTCGCCGACATGGTGCAGAATTCGATCTTTGATCCGGATGAGCTCGAAAAAGAGCGGCGGGTCATCCTGCAGGAGATCGGGATGGTCGAAGACTCCCCCGATGAACTCAGTTACGACCTCTTCAATCAAACCTTCTGGCAAAATCATCCCCTCGGCAACTCCATTACCGGCACAGCCGCTTCCATAGAATCCCTGACTCGCGACGATCTCTGCGCCTTTGTGCGCGAGCGCTATTGTGGCGAGGGGATCGTCATTGTCGCTGCCGGCAATATCGATCATCGCCAGGTGGTTGATCTGATCACGGCGGCTTTTTCCAGCATGAGTCCAACCCTTCCGGAAGTCGCGACGCTCCTGCCGGATTACGGCCGGCATCTGCATCTGCACGAAAAAGAACTCGAGCAGGTTCATATCTGCCTCGGCACCCGTCTCCTCCCCCAGAATCATCCCAACCGTTTTGCCGCTTATCTTCTCAACATGATTCTCGGCGGCGGCATGAGTTCGCGGCTCTTTCAATCGATCCGTGAAAATCTGGGGTTAGCTTATTCGATCTACAGCTCGGTCGATGCCCATTCCGATGCCGGCGCTTTGGTCGTTTATGCGGCTGTCGCCCCGACAGATACCCAACAGACTGTCGATGAAATTCTCAAAGAGCTGGCAAAATTTCGGGCCGAGCCGATCCTTGCGGAAGAATTGGCTGTTGCCAAAGATCAACTGCAGGGAAATATCCTCCTGTCGTTGGAGAGTTCCGATACTTGTATGTCCCTGCTCGCCCGCAATGAAATTTACCTTGGCCGGATCTTTCCGATTCGCGAGCTGCAGCGCGGCATTGAAAAGGTGACAGTAGAGGATATTCATCGCCTTGCCGAGTTTGTCATCAGGGATGAATATCTGAATCTGCAGATTCTAGGCCGCGTCAAGCCGCATGATTTTGACCTGTCGCAACTCACGGTGCAAGGAGGTTTAGCATGACACTGCCGACTTTAACGGTGCAGGTCCGCTGCCTCTCCGGCACGGCGATTCTGCCGCGGTACATGACCGATCTCGCAGCCGGAGTTGACCTTCACGCCGACCTGGCAGCGGAAGTCAGTCTGGCGCCGGGGGAGCGCACTCTTATCCCCACCGGCCTGGCTTTGGCTATCCCTGCCGGCTTTGAAGGGCAGGTGCGTCCCCGCTCCGGTCTCGCCTTGAAAAAAGGGGTTGCTCTCGTCAATTCACCCGGCACCATCGATGCGGACTATCGCGGCGAAGTCGGAATTATCCTCATCAATCTCGGTCAGGAGACCATAACGGTCACCCCTGGCGAACGCATCGCCCAGTTGGTCCTTGCCCCGGTCGTCCGGGCCGAGTTCAACAAAGTTGACGAGCTCGATATCACCCGGCGCAATGCCGGCGGCTTCGGCCATACCGGAGGATAATCATGGCGCATAGCTGTGACTGTGGCACACACAAGCCGCTCGACGAGCTGGTTGAATTCCCCTGCGATTACATCTTTAAAGCCTTTGGCCCCAACAATGAGGCCTTTGTTGCCAGCGTCCGTTCGACGATCAGTGCCACCGTCTTTGCCCCCCTCGACGCCATCAAGGTGCGCCCGAGCAGCAAGGGGGAGTACCAGTGTGTGACTGTTGTCGTCCGTTTGCAGAATGTCGAACAGCTCAAGGCGATCTATCAAGATTTGCAGCAGCTTGCCGAGCTGAAATACCTCCTCTAAACCAATTCTTTCGGGGCAGCCGATGATCATACCTGTTCATGCCGATAATCCGCAGCCGCGCCAGATCAACCGCATTGTCGAGACATTACGCAAAGGCGGGGTCATCGCTTACCCGACCGACACCATCTACGGCATCGGTTGCGACATTACCAATCGCAAAGCGATTCAGCAGATCTACCGGATTAAAGAACGCGACCCGAAGAAACCCTTTGCCTTTATCTGCCCCGATCTGGCGGCGATCACCCGTTTTGCCCAGGTCAGTAACTTCGCTTTTCGTATCCTCAAACAACGGCTTCCCGGTCCTTATACTTTTATCCTCGAAACGACGCGGCAGACCCCGGAGATCCTCACCACCAAGCAGAAGACCGTCGGTATTCGTATTCCCGATAATCGTATTGCTCTGGCGATTGTGACCGAGCTCGGCGAGCCCCTTGTCACCACCAGTGTTAATCTTTCCGGCAGCAACCCCCTGTGTGATCCTTATGATATTGAGGATGAATTCGGCCAGCAACTCGATATGGTTGTCGATGGCGGCATCCTCATGGGCGACCCTTCGACCGTGATCAGTCTGGTCGGCGACCGCATTGAGGTGTTGCGGCAGGGTTGCGGTGAAATTTCCTGGATCACGGAAGGATAGCAAGATGATCTATCGCTGTGCGCGCCTTCTCCTTGTCACGGTTACCGTTCTTTTCTGTCTGTCTTGGCCTTCTGTCGCCGCACCTCCTGTCGCACCGGCCAGGCAGGCGGAGATGGGAGGCGTTGGTCTGCAGGTGGTGCCGATCGCCACCGGTGAGATTGTCGTTATCGCCGTCTTGGCCAAATCTCCGGCTGATAAGGCCGAACTGCGCCCTGGCGATCTGATTATCGCTGTCGACGGTGTGACATTGCGCGGCAGCAAGTTTGCCGATGTGACCAAAAATCGGCTTTGGGGCAAGGTCGGCACCAAGGTAAAACTGACCTGGCTGCGCCCCGGCGTGGCCGGCAAAAAGAGCGCCCAGCTGGTGCGGGCGGCTCTTAAGAATGAATCGGTACAGGATCTTGAGGTCAAGCTGCTCGTGCCGGCCGAAACTCCTGTTCATGAGGTTGCAAAACCATGAGCGGTAAAGAGATCACCCTCACTTTTTACGGGCGGCGTTTTTTGCGGGAAGACTGGCACATCGATTTCGACCGGGCCAGCCTCGATGCCTGGGTGAGCAAGTTGCAGGGAGAATACTCTCCATTCCAGATCAGCGTTCAAGAACGCTGGCAGGAAGAAGTCATCCTTGAGGTTAATGGCTATGCCGATCTCCTCAACTGTGTGCGGCTGAGTTCGCCGCAAGACAGCATCGGCAACCTTTGTCTCGGTCATGTCATCGGCAAGAGTGCCAACTGTAATCTTGAGGAGGACATTCGCCGCGGTGTCAGTCGTGTCGCCTTTGCGCCGGAGATGGTTGAACCGGACGGGGAGAATAAACGGGTCTGTCATAACTGCGGTTGTGGGTGTTAAGGAAAAACGGATATTTACAGGAAAAACCCGATGCCGTGAGGCGGTCGGGTTTTTTTGTGGGTCAAACAAAATGC
>DIKR01000130.1 GCA_002424625.1 Desulfuromonadaceae bacterium UBA5613 | reverse complement strand
GACTACACGAAAAACGCAGTCTGCAAGGAATACCAGTCGCTGAATGACTTTTTACGTCGCTGGAAGGGGGCAGAAAAGAAGCAGGTGGTGATCGCTGAGCTGGAAGAGCAGGGGGTACTGCTGGAGGCGCTGGCCGAGGAGGTCGGCAAGGACTTCGACCCCTTCGACCTGGTCTGCCACGTCGCCTTCGGCCAGCCGCCGCTGACCCGCCGCGAAAGGGCCGAAAACGTGCGCAAGCGCGACTACTTTACCAAGTACGGCGAGCAGGCGCGGGCGGTACTCGATGCCCTGCTCGACAAGTATGCTGACGAGGGGATTGTCTCCATCGAGGATGCCAAGACCCTCAAGGTACAGCCCTTCGACCGCTTCGGCACGCCCAAGGAGATCATCAACTCAATTTTCGGCGGCAAGGCTCGCTACGAGGCCGCCATCCGCGAGCTGGAAGCAGGGCTTTACGTCCAATCCAACTGAATTCACTCCCTGAACAGGTTAAAACTCCATGTCCATTTCCACCACCGTCAAATCGATCCAGGACATCATGCGCAAGGATGCCGGGGTCGATGGCGACGCGCAGCGCATCGGCCAGCTCGTCTGGCTGTTTTTTCTGAAGATCTTCGACGACCAGGAGCAGGAGCTCGAACTGCTCGGCAATGACTACCGCTCACCGATCCCCGCGCGCCTGCGCTGGCGCAACTGGGCCGCCGACCCGGAGGGGATCACCGGCGACGAACTGCTCGACTTCATCAACAACGACCTGTTCAAGACCCTCAAGGATCTCGACCTCGACGCCGGCGCCAATGGTCGCGCCCTGGTGGTGCGTTCCGCCTTCGAGGATGCCTACAACTACATGAAGAACGGCACCCTGATCCGCCAGGTGGTCAACAAGATCGAGGAGATCGACTTCAACCGCTCCGCCGACCGCCACCAGTTCGGCGACATCTACGAGCAGATCCTCAAGGACTTGCAGAGCGCGGGCAACGCCGGGGAGTTCTACACGCCCCGCGCCGTCACCCGGTTCATGGTCGACATGGTCGACCCGAAACTCGGCGAGAAGGTGCTCGACCCGGCCTGCGGCACCGGCGGCTTTTTGGCCTGCACCATCGAGCATGTGCGCTCCCGATACGTGAAGACCGCCGAGGACGAGCAGCTCTTGCAGCAATCGGTGTCCGGCGTCGAAAAGAAGGCGCTGCCGCACCTGCTGTGCACCACCAACATGCTGCTGCACGGCATCGAGGTGCCGTCCAACGTCCGCCACGACAACACCCTGTCGCGCCCCTTGCGTGACTACGGGCCGAAGGACCGCGTCGACGTGGTGGTGACCAATCCGCCCTTCGGCGGCACCGAGGAGGACGGCATCGAGGGGAACTTCCCGGCGGCGTTCCGCACCCGCGAGACCGCCGACCTTTTCCTGGTGCTGATCACCCACCTGCTCAAGGATGGCGGCCGCGCTGCCATCGTCCTTCCCGACGGCACCTTGTTCGGCGAGGGGGTCAAGACCCGCATCAAGGAGAAACTCCTCGCCGAGTGCAATTTGCACACTGTGGTGCGCCTTCCCAACGGGGTGTTCAACCCCTACACCGGCATCAAGACCAATCTGCTGTTCTTCACTAAGGGGGAGCCGACTAAAGAGGTCTGGTATTACGAGCACCCCTATCCGCCGGGATACAAGAGCTACTCCAAGACCAAGCCGATGCGCATCGAGGAGTTCGCGCCGGAGAAGGCCTGGTGGGGGGACCGGCAAGAGAGCGAGCAGGCGTGGAAGGTCTCGGTCGAGCAGATCAAGGCCACCGGCTACAACCTCGACATCAAGAACCCGAACACAGTCGCTGACGACCATGGCGATCCGGATGAACTGCTCGCCGACTACCGGAGGCTGTTGGATGATGTGGCCGCTAAGCGCGAAGCGTTGAAGAAGGAACTGATGGCGGCGCTGGATCGGTCGGAGCCGTCGGCATGACCGTCGAGACGTTCCTAGCCAACTTCGGCCATTTTGCCGATGCGCCCAACGGGGTGCGGAAGCTGCGGGAGTTGATCCTTCAGCTTGCGGTGCAGGGGAAGTTGGTGCCGCAGGATCCGAAGGATGAGCCGGCTTCGGTTTTTATTTCAAATTTTTTTGATTGTAATGTGCTTAACAATACAAATGAAATAGACAAGCCTTTTAGCGCACCTCAAGGGTGGACTTGGTGTTTGCTTGGTGACTTGGCGGATGTGTTAAGGGGTGTAACGTATAAGAAGGAAGTAGCCACCGAATCATCTCGTCAAGGGTTTCTGCCGCTGCTAAGGGCAAATAATATTGATGGTGAATTGAACTTCGAAAACCTTGTTTATGTTCCGGAAGGGCTTATAAATGAAGTCCAGATGGTTAAGAAAAATGATCTCGTAATAGCAATGTCAAGTGGTAGTGCGAACCTTGTTGGGAAAGCTGCCCAAGCAAAGAAAGACTTTCACGGCTCCTTTGGAGCTTTCTGTGGTGTAGTTCGGCCAAAGCGCATTGAATTGGCCGCCTATTTAGCCTTCTTTTTTCAAACGCCCTTATACCGTGAGACTACCGCAGGGCAGGGTAAAGGTATTGGGATCAACAATATTGGCAAAAAGCAGCTCGATTCCATTTGTGTACCTCTTCCCCCTCTCGCCGAACAACACCGCATCGTCGCAAAGGTCGACCAGCTCATGGCCCTGTGCGACGAACTCGAAGTCCGCCAGCGGAAGCAGCAGGAGGGACAGGTGCGCCTCAACAGTGCCGCCCTCGACGCGCTCCTGAACGCCGGCGGCCCCGCCGACTTCGCCAGCCACTGGCAGCGCATCTGCGCCAACTTCGACCTACTCTACGACCACCCCGACACCATCGCCAAACTCCGCGCCGCCATCCTCCAGCTTGCGGTGCAGGGGAAGCTGGTGCCGCAGGATCCGGGGGATGAGCCGGCGGAGGGGCTAAAAAGCAAAAAACCAGTACGGACTACCGAAGGCGATGTGCCGTTCAATGTCCCAAGCAGTTGGGTCTGGAAACCCCTCGGCGAGTTGACGTCTCTGATTACAAGCGGTTCAAGGGGATGGAAGGAGTTCTATGCCGAATCGGGTGCCACCTTCATTCGCTCACAGGATATCAAGTTTGACAGGCTGGAATATGATCAACGTGCTTTTGTGAGCCTTCCTGAGAGGACAGAAGGACTCAGGACGAGGGTAACGAACGGTGACTTGCTCGTCACGATAACCGGTGCGAATGTTGCGAAGGCTGCATTGATTGAGGAAGACCCAGGCGAGGCATATGTGAGCCAGCATGTCGCCCTGATCCGCCTGGATAAAGTAGAGTATGGCCCCTATGTCCACAAATGGCTGATTGGCGAGTGCGGCGGAAGAAGGCTGTTGCTCGAAAGTAGTTACGGCGCAAAACCTGGTCTGAATTTGCAGAACTTACGAGACCTGTTGGTTCCACTCCCCCCTCTCGCTGAACAGTGCCGCATCGTCGCCAAGGTCGACCAACTCATGGCCCTGTGCGACGCCCTCGAAGCCAAGCTCAACCAGGCCCGGCAAAAGAGCGAGAAGTTGATGGAAGCCAGTGTGCGGGAATTGTTGGTGGCGTGATTGTTGTTACTCTAGCATCTCATCATCTTCAATGATCAATAACGTGAGGATTTCATCAGCGCTTATTCTGAATGTTTGCTCAACGATTTCGAACTTATGGGCATCATACCGATCAAACCAAGCATCTGCGGAAACACATCGAAGTTGAGGGTCATGTGACCGTTTGCCAAATAATATATCCATAGCCGAGCTTTCTGGCTGTAGTTCAATCCGAGGAAACCAGCGTGTCGGAATTAAAGATGAACGCACAAACCAACGTCGCCCATTTTGGTTGTGACAGAGGAGGATGGCGGGGTGTTCACCACTGCCTACCAATCTTATGGCCGAAGCGGTAAGGCTCACCCCGAACATGTCGCCAATTTTTCGAACGATATCGAAATCCAGACGACGATACATTTTTAAGGCTGGTCGGAACAAATAGGATGGCATCAACAGGTCGGCCGCAAAGCGATCCGCAACCTTTTCTGCCGGAGAAGTTTTTTGTATAAGGTCACCAGCCTCATCTGGACGGCAAACCATTATCTGCCCGCGATGAAGTTCCCAGTGCCCAATTTCGTGGGCGATTGAAAAACGCTGCCGACCTGCAACACTTCTGCTGTTCACGGTTACAATGGCAGTGTCGCCTCTCCCGATAATTCTCGCTTCACACCCCTCAAGAGGTCTGAACTTAACTTTTATGCCAAGAGTCCAGGCAATCGCTTCAAGGTCAATTTCACCAGGTTCCGTGATGCCCAGCGATTTCAGTAGCTTTTCTGCTATTGACAGTCCTTTCATCGGTCGCCGTCCGGATCATCCTCTGGATGGTACAGCCCCAATTCCTGGAGATCTTCAAGCATGCCAACAATGTCTGAGTCTGACAGTTCCTGCTCTTTTCGAGCAGCAAGAGTAAATTCCTTGGCGGCTTCAGGATGCTCGAGCAAAATGCCTTCAAGTATGCGGCGAGCGTTGTGGTGATTGATACTTGAGGGTCCGTTAGCCAGTGTTTTTTCCTTGAGAACAGCTTCTTTAGCCATAATAAGGCGCTTTTTCGACATAGATGTGCGGGCCTTTTCATAAACCGCACGTACTTTGTCGGCTTCTGCTTTTGCATTTCCATTATCATCAGCGACTTCTTTCAGAATATCATCGTCAGAAGTGCTGAGGATTTCTTCGACAAGAGCATTTGTCAGATGATCAAGCATCTCGACAGGTCTTTTCTTAGTGCTCATTGTTTCCACCCTTTAGGATATGCCTTATCAATTCGGCGGCGGATCAGGCGACGTTTCGAAGCAAATGCCGTCTTATCAAGACCCGTAAGCTCGTAGATCTCACTTGGATCCATTCCCTCCATATCGCCTTCAATAATAATCTGAGCGATTTCATCGTCTTTGAATAATACCAATATTGCGGAATTGATAGCAGCCGCTTCTTGATCCGAGATAAACGCTTGCTCGGGATTTGGCTTGTCAGATACAGGGTCAAACTTTTGATCATCGTCGTCAGCAGAGGAAATGATGAAGAGTTCGGATTTGCGCTTCAGTGACTTGAAGTGACTGGAGGCGAGGCTACGAATCGCCTCGGCCAAGAAGCGGACAACATCGACGTCCCGAGGGCAATTTCTACTACCATCGAGAGCGCATAAAAATGCTTCCTGAAGAAGATCGTCAGGGTCAATCAACCCTAGACAGTATCGTTTTGCGACCTTATGCAAACGTATCCACGCTGCGTCGGATAGTGAAGAAATGGCTTCTTCAATTTCTGTGGTCGACAAAATGGAACTTGCAGAAACGGGAGATGTCATCGGCCCCCCTGAAAAACGGCCCTTTGTTAGCTCAATGCTCTCAAACTACCACTGTTCGGACACAAAAAAAATATTTAACAAAATGTGCAGAACATGTCTGAGGAGGTGGATCGCCGGAGCATAGGGGAAAAAGGGCGCTTGCCCAATCCCTTAAATGAAGGAGACTCACAATGACTGACCAACATGTAACGGATCCCTCCATCGTCGACGTCGAGCAGTATGCCAAAGAAGGCAAGGAAATCCCAGCCGCCGAGAAGTACCGCATCCGGGTCGACAAGGAGCATTATGTCGTCTCAGATCCTGCGATGACAGGTGCTCAGCTTCTTGCCCTTGCCCAAAAGCAACCAGTTGAGCGCTTTTCGCTGTATCAGAAACTGAAAGGTGGAGAGACGAAGAAGGTTGAGTACAGTCAGGTGGTGGATTTTCGGGCCCCAGGCGTCGAGAGATTTATGACTCTCCCACTGGACCAGACGGAAGGCTCTGCTGTTACCGGTGGGCAATGTTATGTCTAGGAGGGATTTCGCACTGCCCGAGGAGGATTGCCAGTTTCTTGATCGGCTTGGCTTTGTGTGGGAGACCGTTATTGAAGGCAACGTGCGCAGGGTTGTCGTCTATGGTTATGGTATCCCCTCGGGATACCGACAGACGGCGGTAGATCTTAATGTCCGGATAGAAAACAGCTATCCGGACACTCAGATCGATATGGTCTATTTTTCCCCCGCCCTGGAACGGGTTGATGGCGGTGCGATCAAGGCAATATGCCAAGATGCTTTTGACGGCAGAGTTTGGCAACGTTGGTCCAGGCACAGAACCACCCAAAACCCGTGGAGGGCCGGTGTAGATAATCTTGAAGCACATTTGTTGCTCGTAAACGAATGGCTGGCTAAGGAGGCCATCTGATGTCTGCCATGAGGATGGTTTTGTCGCTCACTGATAGACAGCACGCTCGGATCAAGTCACACCTTTTTCCGGGTGACGGTCGTGAAGCAGTGGTTTTTGCTCTGTGCGGCCGCCGGCGTGGTGAGGGTGAGCATGGCCTGCTAGTTAAGGATGTTGTCGAAATCCCCTACGAGAGTTGTCCGGTCCGCACACATGAGCAAGTTGTCTGGAACACCAGCCAAATGCAGAATTTGATTGTGCAGGCCGAGAAGTCAGGTATGGCGTTATTAAAAATTCATAGTCACCCGACGGGCTATCACGCGTTCTCAAAAGTCGACGATCGGTCTGATCGTGAATACTTCGGCATATTGGATAACTGGCTTGACGACGGAAGTGTTCATGCCAGCGCGGTCATGCTCCCGGACGGTGAAATGTTTGGTAGATCGATGGGGCAGAATGGCCAATTTGCGTCCATCGGGTTGATCAAACTGGTGGGTGATGACATCATTTTCTGGCCTGCCAAGAAGAGGTCGCGAGTGGTTCCTGACCATGGGACTCGTATTGCCCAGGCTTTCGGCGACAGAACTTATCAGTTGCTCAGTCGCCTGAAGATCGCAGTGATCGGCTGCTCCGGAACCGGCAGCCTGGTTGCTGAACAATTGGGACGCAACTGCGTTGGTGAGTTGGTCCTGGTCGATCCCGATCGTGTCAAAAGAAAAAATCTTAATCGCATTCCGCAAGCGACGATGAGAGATGCCAAGCGTGGCGAGTTCAAGGTAAAGATCATGGAGCGCGCCATCTCGAGGATAGGTTTCGGGACCAAGGTGACGGCCTTTTCCGTAGATCTCCATAACGAGTCTGCCATCAGGGCGGTAGCAGGTTGCGATGTGGTGTTTGGCTGCATGGACAGCATCGATGGCCGGCATCTTCTAAACAGACTGGCCACGTTTTACCTCCTCCCGTATTTTGACGTAGGTGTAAAGCTCATTGCAGACGGCGTCAGCGGAATTCAGCAGGTATGCGGTTCCGTTCATTATCTCAAGCCTGGGGGGTCGAGCCTCCTCAGTAGGCGTGTTTACAACCTCGATCAAGTACATGCCGCCGCATTGTATAGATCTGATCCTGTGGCCTATGCTGATCAGTTGAAAGCAGGCTATATCGAAGGTGTCAACGAGGAAAAGCCCGCAGTGATATCGGTCAACATGCTCTATGCGGCCCTGGCGGTCAATGAGTTGCTGTCCCGTATTCACCCTTTTCGATTAGATCCGAACGCCGAATACAATCAACACACGTTCAGTCTCAGTCACGGAATTTACGAGCATGCCGCACATGACACGCCCTGTACATTACTTACCAAACATGTCGGGCGTGGTGACGTAGTCCCGCCCTTGGATATGCCAGCTCTGAGTGATTACAGGGAAGGAGTCGTGGCGTGAAAGGGCTGACCTGGTTAATACGGCGCGTCAAAGAAAGTATCGTCGCAAGTTTTTCTCGATATAAAGTGGCGAAGGTTGAGTATTTGCCAGACAAGATACATTGCAGAACTGTTTATATTGCAGGTGAAGGTAACCATTTGTGGTATGCTGCGATGGTCTGCCCGTGCGGATGTGGAGCGGTTCTCCAATTGTGCTTGATGGATGGACAGCGGCCAAAATGGTCAGTTGAAGAACATGATGATGGGACCGTCAGTCTGTACCCTTCAATATGGCGTAAAGTAGGATGTAATAGCCATTTTTGGATAAGACGTGGAAAGATTCTTTGGTGCAGAAAACGTTAAAATTAACCGATAGAGGCCAGCTTGAAGGATTCGAACACCGGCCAAATCAGCTTCTTCGATGACCAAGTCGACATCCAGGCCAACGTTCGCAGTGTCGGCGACTGGCCTGACGCCGACCGTTTCCCCTTCAACTTCGGCAGCACCCGCGTTGAGCAGATTGTCAGGGAGGACCTTGCCAGCAGCGCCTCTCCCCTCATTGTCACCGGCTTCACCTCCCTTGACTACCTCATCGACTTTGTCGCCGACCTCGCGCCGTACCGGCCCGAAACGATCCGCATCCTAATCGGCAGCGAACCATCGCCGGCGCGCCGTACCGACTATGGCCTCAAGAAGAAGACCTTTCCCCGGGAAGTCACCGATTACTGGTTAAATGCCGGCATCTCCCTGCGGCTCTGCTACAAGGTCGTCCAGGTCATCGACATGCTCGAAAAAGGCCGCCTGCATAGCCGCTACATCGCCGATGAGCGGCGCAAGCTGCATAGTAAGATCTATGTGGCCGACGAGGCGGTCACGCTCGGGTCAAGCAACTTCAGCTACACGGGGATGCAACGGCAGTTGGAGGCGAATGCCCGCTTCCACCATCAGAAGGAGCCGAAGCGCTACCGCGAGGCACAGCAGATTGCCGAAAACTACTGGGCTCTCGGTGAGGACTACAACGGCGATTTGCTCGACCTGCTGAGAGCCCTTCTGAGTGTGGTGTCCTGGCAGGAGGCTCTTGGCCGTGCCTGCGGCGAGCTATTGGAAGGGGACTGGGCGCGGAAATACGTCAAGGCTCATCTCGTGACTAGCGGGCGGGACATGTGGCCATCCCAGAAAGTCGGGATTGCGCAGGCCCTGTGGATGGTCGAGAACGTCGGCAGTGTGCTGATCGCCGACGCCACCGGGTCCGGTAAGACCCGGATGGGCGCACATTTGCTGCGCGCGGTCATGGACCGGATCTGGAGCACGGGGCGGGTGCGCAAGGATATCACCGCCCTGGTCTGCCCGCCGGGGCAGGTGGAGGACGCATGGCGGCGCGAGGCAGTGTCGTGCGGCCTCACCCTGGAAACCCTCTCACACGGGAAGATCAGCCATCAGCGCTCCGATCGGCATGAAAATGTGGTTCATGCCATCCGGCGGGCACAGTCACTGGCCATCGACGAGGCCCACAATTTCCTCAACCCGAAATCCGCGCGAACCCGCGGGTTGCATGGCAACATGGCCGACGTGGTGGTCATGTTCACGGCGACCCCAATCAATAAGGGGGTCCGCGACCTGCTGATGATCGTCGACCTGCTCGGCGCCGACAACCTGGATGATTCCGCCCTGAAACTCTTCGACCGGCTGGCCCAGCGGTTGGGCAATCAGGGCGGCAAGTTCATGACGACGCGCGAAGAGCGCCTGGAGATGCAAAGAGAGGTGCAGCGGTTTACCCTGCGTCGCACCAAGGTCATGCTCAATGCGATGGTCGACACCAACCCGGAGGCCTACCGGGACGACTTTGGTAGGATGTGCCGCTACCCGGAACATCACTCCGAAACCTATCAAACAGAGGAAAACACCGACGACCAGAAGATTGCCCGGCAGATTCGCGAATTGGCCGGGCAGCTCAGGGGGCTGGCCAATCTGCGTTCTGGCCTGGACATCCCGGAGACGCTCAAGGGGATTGTCGATGAGCAGGCATATGTCCGGGGACGGCTGCAAGGCGCAAGGGGGCTGGCTCTCTACCACCTGATGTCACGCCTGCGGTCTTCGCGCGCGGCCCTGATCGAGCACCTGCTGGGAACGGATGTCGCGGCGCAACAGTATAAGATCAACGAATTCATCAAGAACGAAGAGACCGGCAACGTGCTAGGACGACTGCACGACAGTGCCGGTCATATCCATCGTAGCTCTTTGCATGACATTCTCCCCTCTTGGTTGACCAACGCCGACGAGCATCGGCAGGCTGTGTTCGAGGAAGTCAACATCTATAATAAAATCCTGGCGCTGGCCGACCAGATGACCGACCGGCGGGAACGTTCCAAGGCCCGACTGTTGTCGGCACTGCTGAAAAAGCATTCACTCCTGATTGCCTTCGACAGTTGCCTGATCACGCTGGACGTCTTCAAGAAGATGATTGAGGAGGAAGCCACAGGGTGCGAGGTCATCGTGGCGACCGGCGCCAAGGAAAATCAGAAGCGTAAGGTCAACAAGCTGTTTGCCCTGGGATCGGAGGCAAAGCAGGTCATCGCACTCTGCTCCGACGCCATGTCGGAAGGGCTGAACCTGCAACAGGCGTCCGCCGTCGTGCTGCTGGATATGCCCAGCGTCATCCGCATTGCCGAGCAGCGCGTTGGTCGCGTCGACCGGATGAACAGCCCGCACAAGAAGATCGAAGTGTGGTGGCCCAAGGACAGCGAGGAGTTTTCCCTCAAGGCGGACCGGAAATTCTATCAGCGCTATACGGAGGTCAAGGAAATCCTCGGCTCCAACCTGGATTTGCCTGAAGACCTGATCCCCGAGGAGATGCAGGCGACAGGTCCGTCGACGGCCGAAGAGATGATCCAGCAGTTGACCGAGATGGAGCGCGCCGGCCAATCGTGGGATGGACTGCGTGACGCCTTCCAGCCGGTCCGCGAACTAGTTGACTCGGTCACGGGCATGGTTCCCGCTGATGTCTACGCTGACGTCAGGAATTCGAAGGCACGGGTCTTATCTACAGTCAGTCTGGTCAAGTCGAGGAAGCCATGGGCGTTCATGGCCATCGCAGGTGCCGAGCATGGGGCACCCAAGTGGATCTTGCTCGACCATCTGCACGCCAAGCCGGAGACGGACCTTGAAGACGTTGCGGCCAAGCTCAGGAAATTCCTGTCAGGGAATGTCGAGACGCGCCCGATGGATCAGAAGGCATCGGACTTCATTGCCAAGTTCCTGGGGCAAGTGCTCGATGCCGAGGAAATGCTGTTGCCGCGCAAAAAGCAACGGGCACTGGAAGAGATGCGCCTGGTTCTCGGCCACTACCTGAAGCTTGCCGAGCAGAGCAGCGACCGCGAGCGTCTGGAGGTGGTTCGTGCTGCCCTGGAGTTGCTCAGCATCCCCACCACGGAAGACGAACGCCCCGATCTGGATGCGGTCGCCGAGGCTTGGCTCGACCTGATCCGCGGTGTCTGGTACGAAAAGCTGATGAGTCGCAAGCGCTACAAGCCGCTGCGGCTGAAGGATATCCGCAAGGATTTGAAGGGCCGCCCGATGACCACGGCGAGCATCATCGAAGCATTTACCGGTATCCCCTCGGCTCAGCCGATCCATACTCGGGTGGTGTCGGCGATTGTGGGAGTGCCGGAGTAGGGGAGATTTTGATTGACCAGTCAGCCTTGATGTATTCAGATGGCAGGCTACTTTACACTTTGAAGTACACGATAGACGCTTGCGACACCAATGCCGAGACGGGAAGCGATTGCTTGCTTGGTCACCCCCTGGCCCGCAAGCTCAACAATTTCCGCCTGCCTCCGCCTTGCCGTCGGCGCCCGCCCTTTGTATCGTCCAGCCCGTTTGGCTTTCTCAATCCCATCCCGCTGACGCTCTAGCATCAGTTCCCGCTCGAAGGTCGCGATCGCCCCGAGCATCGTTAACATAAGACGCCCGGTCGGGGTCGACGTGTCGAGGTTGATGTTCAACACCTTGAACGCCACTTTCTTGCGCTCTAGCGTTTCGACAATCTCCAGCAGGTGCTTTGTGCTTCGCGCAATCCTGTCGATCTTGGTGACGACAACGGTGTCACCTTCCCGAACATAGTCGAGCATAGCCGCAAGTTCTGGCCTCCGAGTGTCGGCCCCGCTCGCTTTCTCCTTGTACAGTCGCTCGACGCCATTCTGCTCGAGTTGGTCGAGCTGGGTATCAAGGTTCTGTTCGAGGGTGCTGACGCGCGCATAACCAATAATGGCCATTGCAGTCCTCCGATGGCAGCTTGTCTATCAGAAGCATCATTAATGTTGCGATAAAATACTATCAAAATAACAAAGTGACTTCAATGATAGCTTTATGGTGCAACGGTGCAGGCTATCACTGGGGCAAGATATGTGATACGGACGGTGAAATACGAATAAATGTTGAAAATTGGTATGGTATGATTGATAATAAACACTTCGTTGAATTAGTATTCCCCCCCCGTTATTGATTGTAAATTTGCTGTCTAACGCGTTTTAGACATGTATTAATGTTGTGTTTAACATCAAGAAAATGATTGTTTTTAGATGCGAGACGCTGATAAAAGTCAAAAGATCTAATATTTAATAAATGACGATAAGCAGGTAGTTATGATTTATATTTTAGTAGATCATGATAATCTCAAAAAAAATAGATATCAAGAATACCGCAGAGGACTTGTGGATATCGTAGAGGTCGTTTGTGAAAGGTTCATGCAACTATCTGGAGTAGAAATTGATAGAATAATGGTTAGACTATATGGTGGATGGTTTGCTGGTAATAATATTACCAGGCCAGCGCAAGAAATAGTCAGGGCTATATCAGTATCATTCCCGAGAACGTTTTCATATGTAAGGAACGAAGTAGCTCATAAGTATATTGTTAACGTTGAGATGGCGTATACACTGTTGATCAACCAACGCGAGCAAATCTATAATACATATAGAACGAGAAATACGAATATTGACTTTCGTTTCAAGCACCCAATAAGCATCGGGTGCCACGATAGTGAATGTCCACTGATTGGTGTTTCTGATATAATAAATCACAGAAGATGTAATCATGGTAAATGTCTGCTAACGCTGGAAAATATTATTGAAAGAGACGAACAAAAACTCGTCGATACTATGATTGGCGCCGATACAATATTTCTCTTGCAAAACAATGGTAATAACTATGTATGTATTGTTTCGTCAGATGACGACTTTATGCCATTTTATATGCATGCATGTGCCATAAATAGAGATATTTATCATATCGATACGAATAATATGAGGTCACAAAGAAGCTGCTATGCCAGATTGTTGAACGCACATTATCACAACATAGTGATGTAGGAGGGTATATGTTGCTCGATACATTTAGGCAAAAGATCAGAATGTTCGCCGACAATCCAGACGACTGCATAATCAAGTCTGGCACGATTCTAGTGCAAGCTCATGATGAATTGCTGGAAGGAAAAATCGAATTAAGAGATGGAAATGTCTTTGTAATTGAGAACGGTAATGTAACACAGGCAGAAAGGTGGCTGGCTAAGCGAGTCGGCAAACTACCTCTCTTGGCGCATCGAATTCTATCCTATATACCAGAAGAGGTTAATTATGTGAGTCCGTCAGGAAGGATTTTGGATGATATTAAATATGATCCTTTGGAAAGTGAAAAACAATGTAGGACGGTCGATGATAGCATTTATGAATTCTTGTCGAGACCTCTTGCCGGTGAAACATCAGTTCTCTATTTAACTTCTGATGCTGGCGAAGGGAAAACGACAATTATTAATCAACTCGCTCGTAAGCAAGCAGAACGATACACAAAAAATGAAACAGAGTGGCTGCTACTTCCAGTTCAACTGGGTGGCAAACCATTTATGCGGTTAGATGATGTTATTATCGGGGGCCTCGTAAATAGGCTGAGGTTCCCATATTTGTATTATGACTCAATCATGGAGCTCGCAAAATTAGGTTATATCGTTTTCGCATTGGACGGTTTTGAAGAAATGTTTATCGAGACACCAACCGGAGAAGCAATCTCCGCATTGGGAAATTTATTGCAGAAATTAGACTCCTCCGGGAGAATAGTCGTCGCAGCGCGAAAAGCATACTTCGAATTCAAGAGCATGAAGACGCAAAGTCAGTTATTCGACTCCTTTCCAAGTTGCGATGTGTCATTTTCTAAAATATCAATTGACAGATGGAGGAAAGAGCAATTTTGCGATTATGGTCTAAGGCGCGGAGTTACAGATTGCGATCATTTATATGAGGATATACGAGCAAAGCTCGGCCAAGATAATCATCCACTCATCAGTAGGGCTGTGCTTGTAAAACGCTTATTCACAATTATTGAAAGTGACAATGAAGAAAATGATGTGATTCGTAACCTCGGGCTCTCAAATGAAGACTATTTTAAAGAGTTTATAGATGTAATCATCGACCGCGAGGTCGGAGAAAAATGGATTGATAGAACCGGTGATCTAGCAAAACCATTATTAAGTAAGAGCGAACACTACGCATTGCTATCAAACATCGCAGAGGAGATGTGGATTTCATCAACTGATTCGCTTTCATCCTCTGTGTTCGATATGGTTACAGAGTTATATTGTGAAAGTTTAAATAAGCCACCTGTACTAGCCCGGCAGATTGTAGAAAGAGCCAAGCAGCATTCACTTATCATTAAGTCAACAACCAATCGTGATGAATTTCAGTTTGATCACGAAGAATTTAGATTGTATTTTCTTGGGCTTAAGATTGTCGAATACACTGCTAACCAAAGTGTTCACGATTTGCGTAGAATTCTTAGACAAACCACATTGTCTGATCTAATTTTAGAGTTATCAGCTAAAGGTATCAAACGACATAATGTGGTTATCGAGCAATGTATAAAATATTTGCAAAATGTATCACATGCAGAAGCACCAATATCATATGTCAGAGAAAACGTATCAACGCTTATAATGTACATGTTAGATAACTACACCGGAAGTAATTTACATGTCGCAAACCAGATGTTTCACGGTGATATACTTCGATCAAAGACACTAAGCAATATAACTTTTTCAAACTGCGTATTCCAAAATACAAATACCTTCAACACGACAATAACATGCTGTTTATTTAAGGAATGCAATTTCGCAGGCTTCGAAATTGAACACAATTCAGAGTTTTTTAATGTCGAATTCGATGAGACTATCCCAACATCAATCACGATTACTGAATCAGAACAGCAGATATTCGATCCAAAGTGTATAGTGGATACCCTTGAACAACACGGTATAACAGTAAAAAACGTTAAACATGAGGATGTTAATACATGTCATCAGGATAGTGACGACATGATTCTTCTAAAGAGGGCGTCGCGAATTTTCTATAGAAGCACTTTTATAAACGAGGATACATTCAAGCTGAAACTCGGAACTGAGGCTAATCATTTTATGGAACAGATCGTGCCTGAGTTAATAAAAAGAAATATAATAGAGGAGACTCAGTATCGCGGAGGGGGTAAACAAAAAAGATATAGAGTTAAAATACGTATGTCCGAATTTGAAAATGCATGTATGGGATCTGGTGGCGAATTAGATCAATTTCTATCATATTTCGAGTGATGCTTCTGTTAAGAGAAATGCGCGTCAGAAGAAGAATTATCCGACTTTCTATTCAGAATCGCTCGTCTATTCGCGTCGAAAACTTGGATTCAATTCGTCTAGTTCTCACTTGTGTCTCTCTGAGTCCGCGCCCATAATCTTACCAGTAAGACAATATCAAGGGGGTTTTCATGGCGACCCTGGCGACTACCAAGATGTCATCGAAGGGGCAGATTGTTATCCCTGAAGAAGTTCGTACGCGCATGAGGCTCAAGGCCGGTGCGCAATTCGTCGTGGTCGGCGAAAACGATGTGGTTATCCTTAAAGCGATTTCGCCCCCGTCGATGGGTGAGTTTAACACCCTGATTGCCGAGGCCAGGAGGCAGGCCAAGTCGGCCGGCCTTAAGCCATCGCATGTCGATGCGGCCATTGCCAAGGTGCGCAGCCGCAAATCAGGGTGATCCTTGAAACCAACGTGTTCATCTCTGCGGTTTTTTTCGGCGGCCCTCCGAAAAGGATTCTCCAACGATCGCGCGACGGCCGTTTGAAACTGGTGCTGTCCCCTTAAATTTTCGATGAGTATCGGCGCGTCGCCGTGGAATTGAAGACGCAGTTTCTGTCCGTCACCTCACCGGAATCCTCGAACTGCTCATGGTTGCCTCTGAGATGTATCAGGCTGAGCCTCTCCCGACGGCTGTCTGCGCCGACCCGGATGATGACAAGTTCCTTGCCTGCGCTTTAGCCAGCGGCAGCCGGCTCATCGTCAGCGGCGACAAGCACTTGCTGGATGTCGCCGGATACCATGGCATAGAGATCGTCAAGCCGCGACCGTTCGTCGACAAATACCTTGCCGACTAGAGGGAGGGCCAGCCTCGACAGAGGCTGGCCTTTTTGCCGGTCAATCAGTGTCCTCAATCAGTGCGCGTATGTCCTCGACACGCCAGACGGCGATCCGCGCGCCCAGTTTAACCGGTTTGGGAAAACGGCCGTCCTTGATCCCCTGGTACCAGGTCGCCCGTGACACCGGGATGATCGGAGGGCAGGGGGGATCGGTCGTCGGGTCGCCAATGATCTGCTTGAGACGGAGATAGCCGAAATCGGGGAGTTGGCTGCTGGGCATGGCACCCTCCTTGCTGAAGATCAAACCGGCAGCCGCGGCTGCCAACGACTGTCAGGACGCTGGTCAAGCTTTCTCGAAACTTTCTCAAAATTGAATGGAATTATAGGCCGTTTTTATGGATTATGGGACGGGCAAAATGCAGGGCTGGCGATATAAGATACTGAAATATAGACGTTTCGCTTTTTGAATAATGAGCCAGTTCTAATGCGGATTCGGGTTCGATTCCCGCCACCCCACCATTTAGTACAGAAAAACCCGCCCAGCATCTGCACTCGGTTGGTGGACGGGTTTTTCTGTGCAGATCTGGTGTGGATTTTGTATTTTTACAGTGTCGGCCTTAGGAGTTGATCTCTCAGCTGTCTGGCTGAACTGTAAGCCTGTTGCCCACGTCCGGGCAGAAACGGCAAGGGAGTAAAATCTCAGGCGGGACCGACGGTTTCTGCATCGACGATGAAATCCCAGAGACGCTGCCGGGTTTGTTCGTCGAGTTCCTTGAATTGCATCCCCATGATCACGGTGGCAGGCTGCGGCGCCTCGGCAGTTCTCCTGCTCCACACGACCCGGCACGTCAGGGACAGCGGGTCCGATTGGCCGGGCAGCGTGAAGTGCAAACCCACCTCGCCATGGTCTTCCGGTCGTTGCCCGGTATCGAAAAATTCGACAGCGGCACCGGTCGAGCTCATGTTCAGCAGTCGGGCCGATCTCCTGTCATCGTCGAACTTTACCTGAACGAGCAGGTCGTAAGCGATGTTGAGGCGAAAATCCTCCCGTTTGAGCAGGATCGCCAGGCGTTTATTGATAATAAGCTGGTTTTCTGAAGCCTGGTTTTGTGATCTGTAGCTTCGAAATTTATCTCTTGCGGATAGCAGCAGGTTTTTCAGGGCCGATCGGAGGGGCGAGGAAGATGTCTGCTCGGCAATGACCACGTCATTGACGACGACAATGTCCTTGCATAGCGGGCACACGAACAACTGCACCTCGGCAAGATGAGGCGACTTGATGAGCCCACCGCAACTTTGGCAATTCATCTGCAGCATAAGGGCATCCGGGTTCGCTATAGGACGTCATTATAACCGATCATCGGTTGCGGTCAAACCAGGGTCCTTGTTGTTTTAATTCGGCTGAGAAAGAGGCGGTTTGGAGCGATGCGCACGATCTTTTTCGATACCGAAACCAGCGGCCTGTCTCCTGCCCGGGGCGACCGGATCATCGAGGTCGCCGCCGTCGCCGTGAGGGGCGGTCTGGTCGAGGCTGAATTCTCGACCCTGATCAACACGGACTGTGAGATTCACTGGGCGGCCCGGCAGGTGCACGGCATCAGTCGGACCATGCTCTCCGGCCAACCGACCCCGGAGGAGGTGTGGCCGGCGTTTATCGACTTCATCGGCGCGGCCCCGCTCGTCGCCCACAACGCTGCGTTCGACCGTCGTTTCCTGCACCATGAACTCGGCCTGCTGCAACGGTCCCTGAGCAACCCGATCCACTGCAGTCTGGCGGCGAGCCGCCGCCATTTCCCCCGCCTGCGGAGCCATCGTCTCGAAGAGGTCGCCCGCCACGTGATCGGCGAAATCCCCCGCGAATGCCGGCTGCATCGCGCCCTGGGGGACGCCCGCCTGCTGGCGAAGATTTGGGCCGGCCTGGACGTGTTTGCCTAACGCCCTGGTCGCTGCCGGGATCGACTTGCTCCCCAGCCCTCGTTCCGCTACATTACGCTGCAGGCTCTCCTGACATTCCATGTGCCTTGAAGGGAACATTTCATGAAAATCGCCATCCTGGGGCTCGCCCAGACGGGGAAGAAGACCCTGTTCACCCTCCTCACCGGTCGTCCCGTGCCGGCCACCCGCAAGGCCGGAGAAGCCCTCGAAGGCGTTGCACTCATCCACGACCGCCGCGTGGATACCCTGGGCGCCCTGTACAAGCCGAAAAAGACGACCTATGCCGAGAACCAGTTCGTGCTCTGCCCCGACATTGCCGATGGCAGCACGTCGCGCCTGTGGATGGATCCGGCCCGGCGTTGCGACCTGCTTTTTTTGCTGATCCGGGCGTTCGATTCACCGGAGGTGTTCCATCCCCTGGGGTCGGTGGATCCGGCGCGTGACCGGGCGATGATCGAAAGCGAACTGCTGCTGGCCGACATGCAGTTGGTGGAGACCCGGCTGCAGCGCCTTGCCAAGGAGAAGAAGGGGGGACAGTCTTCGCAGCAGGCCCTCGAGGAGGATATCCTGCAGCGTTTCAATGCCGCCCTGGAAGAGGAGAGGTTCCTCAGCACAGTCCCCCTGAACGCCGAAGAGGAACAGGTCATCCGCAGCCTCAACCTGGTGACCCGGACGCCACTGCTCTACGCCTACAACGTCTCCGAGGAGGAGATCGGCAAGGACTTCGGCCCGGAGGTCTTCACCATCTCCTGCGCGATCGAAAGCGAGATCGCCGGCATCGAGAACGAGGCGGAGCGCCGAGAGTTCATGGAGGCGATGGGGATCAGCGAACCGAGCCTCGACCGGATCAATGCCTCTCTCTACGATGCCCTGGGGCTGATGAGTTTCTACACTGCCGGCCAGGACGAGTGCCGGGCCTGGACCATCCGCAAGGGTTCCAAGGCCCCGGTGGCCGGGGGGAAGATCCACAGCGATATCGAGCGCGGATTCATCCGGGTCGAGGTTATGAAGTTCGACGACCTGGTGGCGACCGGATCCGAGCAGGGGGTGAAAAAGGCCGGCAAGATGCAGCTGCACGGCAAGGAGTACGTCATCGAAGACGGTGACATCTGCCACTTCCTGTTCAACGTCTAGAGCGGGTCCGGCCGCTGCCTGAGCCGGATCGGTGGGAGCATGGCATGACCGCCCGCTATCTTGATCATCCCGTCCTGTCCGGCCGCTACTTCTTCCCGTGGCCCAGCCGTTTCGACCAGCCATTCTTCATCGACGGTAGCGGTGGCCGGCTTGGCTGCCGCTTCCTGCAGCGGTCGGCGGAACTGCCGACGATCATCCATTTCCACGGCAACGGGGAATGCGTTGCCGATTACCTGGGGGATTTCGAGCAGCGCATCGCGGCTCTGGGCGCCAACCTGCTGTTGGCGGAGTACCGCGGCTATGGGATGTCCGAAGGCGAACCGGCCCTGGTGGCCATGCTCGACGATGTGCCGCGGATCGTTGACGCCAGTGGCGTGCCTCCGCGGCAGATCATCTTCTTCGGGCGTTCGCTCGGCTCCCTCTACGCGCTCCACGGCGCGGCGCTTTACCCCGACGCCGCCGGGCTGATCATCGAAAGCGGCCTGGCCGATCCCCTGGAACGCATCCTGGTGCGCATCGCACCCGCAGAGGTCGGGGCGACCCTCCCCGAGCTGCAGGCCGAGATCGCCCGCCACCTCGATCAGCGGGCCAAGCTCGCTGCGTTTGGCGGACGGGTGCTGGTGATGCACAGCCGCCACGACGACCTGGTGGCAGTCGATCACGCCGAGCGTCTCCATGCTTGGGCCGGCGAGCCGAAACAACTGCTGATCTTCGAGCGCGGCGACCACAACACCATCCTGGCGGCGAACCAGCAGGCCTATTTTGCCGCGATCGGGGATTTTCTCCGGCACCTTTGAGTCGCCCGCCAGGCGTGCATCGCAGGTACTGCCATGTCCCAACTTACCTTTGCCGTTTCCCCCGAGAAGAACGCCGAGCTGCGCCGCCGAATGGAGGCGCTGGGGATCCGGGAGGAGGACCTGGAGGAGCGTTTCGTCCGCGCTTCCGGCAAGGGGGGGCAGCACGTCAACAAGACCTCCACCTGCGTGCAGCTCCTGCACCGCCCCACCGACATCGAGGTGAAGGCAATGGGGGAGCGGAGCCAGTCGCTGAACCGCTTCTTTGCCCGCCGCCTGCTGCTGGAACGCATCGAGGCGGCCCGCGGCCAGACAACCGCAAGGGATGATGCCGCGGAGCGCATTCGCCGCCAGAAGGCCCGCCGCCGCCGCAAGGCGGCCGGCAAATACGATGGGTCATGACCTGTGCCGGGTGAGACTACGCGTGGCGAACCCCGCTGACTGCCCGGCCACGGCCGGGGGAGGAGACCCGTGATGAACCCGATTCTGTTAGGCATCCTCAAGAAGGCCCCGGAGTTGATCGTGATCGCCAGGCAGCTGGCGGAGGGCGTCAGGGAGGGGCGGCGCTCGGCGGCCATGGCGGATAGAGTCTCCCTGCTGGAACAGAACGAGACCCGCCAGGCCGAGCTGATCAAGGATATGGCCCGTCAGCTCAACGACATGTCCGCCGTCATGAAGGCCATGAACAACCGGGTGAATCTCTGCCTGGCCGGTGCGGCCGTCGCCCTGGCGCTGGCCGCGGCGGCGCTGCTGCTGGCGGTCACCGGCTGATCGGAGGCAACGCGCGATGATCATCATCGAAATCAAGGACGCCAAGGCTGTCGCGACGCGGGAGAAGGGGCGGCTGAAGGTGTTCTTCGCTTCCCTGTTCGGCATCGACATCGCCAGAAAGGTCGACGAGGTCGTCGCGGAGCGCATCGCCGACGAACTCAGGCGCAGGGAGATCGAGGCACAGGTCAGGGTCGAATAGACCGCGCGCCGCAGCGGCGCCGCGAAACCTCGCACGGGTCCTCGGCGTTGTGAAACCAGCGGGGAATGCTATCCTTGTTCAAGCGAGGAGGGCTTCCCCATGGATGAATTGCGCCTTAGGCCGGACGACCTGTACTGGCACTGTGACCACAACCAGTTCGAGTTCGCCACCACCCGCGACCTCCCCCCCCTGGAGGGAACGATCGGTCAGGACCGCGCCCTGACCGCCATCGATTTCGGCCTCGGCATCAAGGCCGGCGGCTTCAACCTCTTCGTCCTCGGCCAGCCCGGCACCGGCCGCTCCTCGACCATCAAGAAGATCCTCAAATCCCGGGCCAGGAATCGGCCGGTCCCCGACGACTGGTGCTACGTCCATGATTTCGACGAGGGGACCAATCCGCAGTACATCCGTTTGCCTGCAGGGATGGGGCAGGAGTTCAAGAAGGACGTCGACCACCTGGTCGAGCGTCTCGAGGAGGAACTCCCCAACGTCTTCGAAGGGAAGGAGTACGAGGAGCAGAAGAGCCAGATCGCCAGCGCCATCCAGGAGCAGAAAGGGGCCCTGCTTGAGCGGCTGGAGAAGGAGGCCAATGCCAAGGGCTTCGTCCTGCAGCGCCGCGTGAGCGGGCTGGTGATCGTACCGGTGCGCAACGGCGAGCCGCTCAGCCAGGAGGAATACGAGGCCCTCAGCGACAGGGAGAAGGCCCGGCTCGAGGAACTGGGGGGGAAGCTGCAAGGACGGATCAACGAAGTGATCCGGCAATTGCGCAGGCTCGACGATGAGTTGCGGGAAAAAACCGTGGAGATGGAAAGGAAGGTGCTGCTCTATGCCATCGGCCACCTCTTCGAGGGGCTGGAGCAGAAGTACCGGAGCTTCGCCCGCATCATCGAGCATTTCGAGAACTGCAAGCGCGATATCGTCGACCGCATCGAGGAACTGCGCCCGCAGAAGGGGGTGAAGATCTCCCTCCCCGGGATGCCGGCGCAGCAGGAGGAGCCTTCCTTCGAGCGCTACCTCGTTAATCTGTTCATCGACAACGGCGGCCTCGAGGGGGCGCCGGTCGTCTACGAGGCCAACCCCACCTACTTCAACGTCTTCGGGCGCATCGAGCATGTGATCCAGATGGGGAGCGCCGTGACCAGTTTCCAGATGGTCAAGCCCGGTGCCATCCACAAGGCGAACGGCGGCTACCTGATCCTGGATTGCCGCGAGGTGCTCTTCAACCTCTTCACCTACGAGGCCCTGAAGCGCTGCGTCCGCAACCGCGAAGTCAAGATCGAGGACATAACCGAGCAGTTCCGGCTGATTGCCTCGGTTTCCATGAAGCCGCAGCCGATCCCCCTCGACTGCAAGATCGTGCTGATCGGCACGCCGCTCTTCTACTACGTGCTCTTTGAACTCGATCCGGACTTCCGCAAATACTTCAAGGTCAAGGTCGACTTCGACATGATGATGAAGAACACCTGGGAGAACGTCCAGCAGTATGCGCTGTTCATAGCCAGCAAGTGCAACGAGGAGCACCTGCCGCATTTCGACCCGGGCGCCGTGGGTCGCGTCATCGAGTACGCGGCACGCCTCAGCGGCGGCCAGCGGCACTTCTCGTCGAGCTTCATCGATATTGCCGACATGATCCGCGAGGCGGCCTATTTTGCCGAACGCGCAGGGTGCGAAAAGGTCATGGCCGGACATGTCGACCTGGCCCTGGAGGCCCGCATCTACCGGTCGAACAAGCTCGAAGAGCGCATCCAGGAACAGATCGACAATGGTCTGCTGCTGATCGATACCGAAGGGGCGGTGATAGGCCAGGTCAACGGTCTGTCGGTCTACCAACTCGGCGATTACAGCTTCGGCAAGCCGTCACGGGTGACGGTGCGCACCTGTGTCGGCCGCGGCGGCGTCGTCAACATTGAGCGCGAAGCCAAGCTGTCGGGGCCGATCCATGACAAGGGAGTCATGATCCTCAACGGCTTCTTCGGCGAACGCTACGGTCGCGACAAACCGCTGGTGCTGGCGGCCTCGATCTGCTTCGAACAGTCTTATGCAGGGGTCGAGGGGGACAGTGCTTCGACTACGGAACTCTACGGCCTCCTCTCGAGCCTGGCCGAACTGCCGGTGCGGCAGGGGATCGCCGTGACCGGCTCGGTCAACCAGCATGGCATGGTCCAGCCGATCGGTGGCGTCAACGAGAAGATCGAAGGGTTTTTCACGGTCTGCAAGGCCAGAGGGCTGAGCGGCGGGCAGGGGGTGATCATCCCCGAGGGGAACCGCAGGGATCTCATGCTCAAGCCAGAGGTCATCGCGGCCGTGCGCGAGGGGTCGTTTCAGGTCTGGGCGGTGAGCACCATCGACCAGGGGATCGAAATCCTCACCGGCGTGGCAGCCGGGGAGCGGGGAGATGACGGCCGCTGGCCGGAGGGGTCGGTCAATGAGCGCGTGGATACCCGCCTGAGGGCGATGGCGGAGATCGCCGGTCGCTTTGGCACGGGTTCAGCGGCGGGCGCCGGCGGTGAGGAGGGGGACACCCATTAAAGCGCAAAAATCAAGCGGCCGCCCCCGGGAAGGGGGCGGCCGCAGCGTTTGGTGCGTGGGGTGCGGGGCGTTTAGTTCATCAGCTTGGCGCCGAGGTAGGCCAGGGCAGGCCAGGCGATCAGGATCGCGGAGACGAAGGCGAACACGCCGAGGACGGCCATGACGGCCAGGGTGTAGCTGGATTTC
>DIKR01000112.1:3259-10202 GCA_002424625.1 Desulfuromonadaceae bacterium UBA5613 | reverse complement strand
TCACTTTCATCAACAATGACAACCAGAGGAAAGCGATTGAGCGGATGATCCGGCGGCAAAGCAGCGCAAAAATCCTCGATCCGGGGATCGGGGACGCCGCGATCCCCGGCCGCGGCAGGGCCAGTCATCACCAGGACGCCGGGGAAGGCGAGCCGCGGCGCCCTGAAACCGGCGGGGAGCCGGAGATTTTCCGGAACGCTTACTGGTAATTCGCGGCGCACCCCGCCGGCAGCGGCGAGGACGACCTTCG
This sequence comes from Desulfuromonadaceae bacterium UBA5613, assembly GCA_002424625.1. Lineage (GTDB taxonomy): Bacteria > Desulfobacterota > Desulfuromonadia > Desulfuromonadales > UBA2197 > UBA2197. The sequence goes on along the minus strand of DIKR01000112.1, from coordinate 9,952 downwards.
AGCCCTGGTTGAGGGCGCTGCCGCTGTAGTCGAGGGTGTCGATCGTCGTTCGGGTCTGAAAGTGCAGATCCCGCTGCCAGTCGACGCGCTGCAAAAAAGCAGTCAAAAAGGCTTTGATATCGTGGAGATCGAGCCCGGGAACATCCTCCTCAGCCAGGATGAAGAGATATTTGGCAAGGGAGAGCTGTCCCTGACCGAGGATGGCGTTCGCCTGGGTGAGGAGCTCCATCGGCCGGCGTTCTGCCGCATAGGGAACGTAGCGCTCGCTGCCGAGAGCGAGAAGGAGGGGATGGACACCAGCGGCATCGACGGCATGTACCGCCTTGACCCCGGGCAGAACCGTCGGAATCAGCGGGCCGGTGAGTTCATGGATAAACGCGCCGAAGATTGTATCCTCCTGCGGCGGCCGGCCGACGGTGGTAAAGGGCCAGATGGCGCCGGGACGGTGATAGACCGCTTCAACATCGAGGACGGGGAAATGATGGCGCAGGCTGTAATAGCCGAGATGATCGCCAAAAGGGCCTTCTTCTTTGGTGCGCTGCGGGTCAATGCTGCCGACGATACAGAAATCAGCCTCGGCCGGAATCGGCAGGGCGCCGGGACGCGCAATCATCGCCAGACGATGGCCGCCGAGGAGGCCGGCAAAAGCGAGTTCACTCATCCCTTCCGGCAACGGCATGACGGCAGCAATGCTGAGACTTGGCGGACCGCCGACAAAGATATTGACACGCAGCCGCTCACCACGGGCGATCGCTTCAGCGTGGTGGACACCGATACCGCGATGAATCTGGTAATGCAGCCCGACTTCCCGCTCCGGGTCATAGTCATTGCCACTGATCTGCACCCGATACATGCCGAGGTTCCCCCCGGCTGTTCCGGGGCGCGCCGGCGATTCGCTGTAGACCTGGGGGAGGGTAATAAAAGCGCCACCGTCATCCGGCCACGATTTAAGTTGCGGCAACTGAGACAGGGCGATGCGCTGCGCCAGAGCCGGGCCGGCGGCAACCTTCTTCGGCAGCAGATGCCAGGCCCCGGCCACGGCGGGGAGGATCCCGGCGGGGGCGCGCAACAGGGTCATGGGATCGACCTTACTCTTGACCAGCTGCTCGATCCGGGGGAGTGCGTCGCGAAAGATAAACCGGGTCCGCTCCATGCTTCCGAAGAGATTGCCGAGGAGGGGGAAGCCACAACCCGAGACGTTGGTAAAGAGGAGAGCCGGACCGCCGGCGGCAAAGACGCGGCGCTGAATCAGTCCGATCTCCTGATTTGCCGAAAGCTCGACATTGATACGTTGCAGCTGCCCGTTCTTTTCAAGATCTTGAACGACTGCTTGCAGATTGCGATAGCCCACGGCTGACTCCTCGAAAGGTCTCTAAAACTGGCTCATCTTAATGTAATTCCCGAACAGGAGCAAGACAGACACCTTCATTCCGATAAACTTTCAATCTCTCACAACCTATCCAGAAAACAGCAAGGAAGCGACCGGCATTTCTCCGCCGGGCAGCAACCCGCGGAAGACGGCAGCGATTGAATCGGCCGGATATTTAATTTTCTCGATCGATTGAATATTCCAAGGTATTTTGTATTATTAAACACAACATCTCATCAGGAGGCACCCTATGCGGAACCTTATCATCGTCATTACAGCTACTTCTCTTGCTCTTCTTGCCAGCAGCGCATTCGCCGTTTCTTCAGGCAAGACCCTCGAATTTAAGGGGAGTGAAACCGGCGTTGTGATATTTGATGGCGCAACTCATAAAGAGGCAGTCGCAAGTTGCAAAGACTGTCACAAGGAAGGACTCTTCCCCAAGATGAAGCAGGGAACCGTAAAGATCACCATGGAAGAGATTTATGCTGGCAGACTTTGCGGTGTTTGCCATAACGGACAAAAAGCCTTTGAAGCCAAGGGAAACTGTGAACGTTGTCACGTCAAAAAATAACGCCGTAATATGCATGTTCTGTTGAGGCGATTTTTCCTACTGAAGTGCTATCTGTTGTCAGCGGACTTCGGAAGCAGAAGTCGCTCACTCCGATCTTTGTTATCAAAGGGTTACGTCACGAGACGTAGCCCTTTTTTGAGGGCGCGACAAGAATTATACTTATCGAAAATCCGGCTTTGAGGTGTCGTGCGCAAAAGTATAAAGCCCGATCGCCACCACCAGCCCGACGATCGGCAGGAGGAAGGCGCTGTGGTAGGCGGCAGGAGGAGGCGTTACGCCGAGCGGGGTCTGGGCACCGATGATCATCCCCATCACCTGTTGGGTGACGGCAGCGCCGAGGAGAACGAAGAAGTTCAGGGAGGTGAGAGCGGTGCCGACGATGCTCACCGGGAAACTGGCGCGGATGATCGGATAGATGAGGACGCCGCTGGAGACCGCAAGGCCGAGGAGGAGAAGAGTGAGAGCAAGCAACCAAGGGGGGAGAACTTCCCCCCAGCCGAGAAAGGCGGTCATCAGCAAAGCCAGGAAAGAGGAGCCGACAATGAGCATCCACTTCTGCGATCCGGCAAAGAAGCGCCGCACACAGGCATCACTGCAGTAGCTGCCGATGACAAAACCGATGGAAACATACATCAGCATCTGCCCGGTCTTTTCCCGGCTCAGGCCCATGAGCTCACGCAGATACGGCCCGCCCCACAGCCCCTGAATGGCCAAATAGTTTCCGTACCAGAAGAAGCAAAGCATCCCCAGCAACCAGAAGCTGCCGCTGCTGAAGATCATGCGCCAGGCGGCAAAGATTCCGATCTTGCGCGGGGCTTCCCCCCCGACTGCTGCCACGGGGAGAGGGGGACGATCGCGCACCAGAATAAAGATGAAGAGGGTGGCAATCCCCTGCAACACGGCGATAAAGAGGAAGGATTGCCGCCAGCCAACCGCCGCAACCCCGAGGGCAAGAGGGGCGGTGCCGCAGAGATTGCCGAGATTGCCGAAAGCGATCATCAAACTCGACGCGCGCCCGAACTCCTGGCGGCTGTACCAGCGGCTGAAGATGGCAAAGGTCGCCATCAGGACCGAGGCCGTGCCGACACCGATGAGCATGCGCGCAATCATGGCCGCGTTCAAGCTCTGCGCCTGACTGAAGAGGAGGCCGCCGGCCGTGGTGAGCAGACCGCAGCCGCTGATCACCAGGCGACCGCCAAAACGATCGATGAGGGGGCCGAGGGGAAGTTGAGCCAGGGCGTAGACGTAAAAAAGGATGCCGGAAAGGGTGCCGAGCTCCTCGGGGGTGAGTTGGAGATCTTGGCTGACATCGCCGGCGATCACCGCCAGCGAGACCCGGTAAAAGTAGACGAGCATGTAGATGAGCGCGAGGACGGCAAAGAGGGACCAGCGCCGGCGAGAAAGATGAGCAGGGAGGGAGAAGGTATCCATGGTGGAGAATTACTCCGCTTGTTTAGCCTTCTTGTTCCGCCGCTCTTCAAACCAGAGATCAAGGATCATCAGCCCGACGCCGACGGTAATTGCCGAGTCAGCGACATTGAAGGCGGGCCAGTGGTATTGATACCAGTGGACATCAAGGAAGTCGATGACTTCGGCGAGGCGCACCCGGTCGATGATGTTGCCGATGGCGCCGGCAAAGACCATCACCAGCGAAATCTGCAGCAGTTTCTGGTCGGCACGGGTGGCATAGAGGTACCAAAGGAGGCCGACGCAGGCAATCACGCCGATGCTGACAAAGAAGGGGACGCGCCAGGGGCTGCCGGCAAGGATGCCGAAGGCCGCCCCCTTGTTGCGGATGTAGGTGATGTGAAAAAAGTTCTCAAAGACGGTGACCGATTCGCCGAGGAAAAAGTTACGGTCAATATAAATCTTGCTGAGCTGGTCGAGAACCAGCAGCAGCGGCGCGACGATGAGGAGGAGACGGGTGCGAAAGGGCACGAGATATTCCTTTTGGGAGCGCGGATCATGATCGCGACGAAAGTCATTTAAACAAGTTTAAGCTGACAGCTTACCACCCCTAACCCCTCCTTGAAAAAGGAGGGGGATTCAACCTTTAAGCTTTTAGCTCCCCTCCTTGCTTAAGGAGGGGCTGGGGGTGGTCGGTTTTACACGAACCATCAACCGATAACGGCTTCGCAGCGCGGGCACAGGGCGGGATGGGCGGAACTGGCGCCGACACTGGTCGAGTAGTTCCAGCAACGCTCGCATTTGTCGCCTGCTGCCTTTTCAACGTGGATCACCAACTCCTTGAGCTCTTCGCCAGCCACGCCGCCGCTCGGCGCGATCTCCGCCAGTACGACCTGAGACACGATGAAGAGGGTGGCAAGCTCGTCGCAATAAGCAGCCAAAAGGTCGCGCCAGGGGCCGGCCGGGGCGTAGATGGTGACGCGGGCATCAAGGGAGTGGCCGATGGTCTTGGCGATGCGGGCGACTTCGAGGACCTTGGAGACATCAGAGCGGACCATGAGGATCTGCTCGTAGCGGGCTTCGAGAGCGGCATCAAGAAGACTGGTTTCAATCTTCGGGAAGGTAGCAAGATGGACGCTTCCTTCCCGCTCGCCAGGGAGACACCACCAGATTTCATCGGCGGTAAAGGAAAGGACCGGTGCAATCAGCCGGGTCAGGCTGTCGAGGATCCGGTACATGGCAGTCTGGGCACTGCGCCGCGCCACACTCCCGGCTTTGGCGGTGTAAAGGCGATCCTTGAGCACGTCAAGATAGAAAGAGGAGAGCTCGACGCTGCAGAAGTTATGGACGGCGTGGTAAAGGACGTGGAATTCATACTCCTGATAGCAACGCTCCACCCGCTGGATCAGCCCTTCGAGTTTGGAGAGGGCCCAGCGATCGATCTCGAGGAGATCGCCATCGCTGACCCAGTCGGTTTCGGGTTTGAAGTCGTGGAGATTGCCAAGGATATAGCGGGCGGTATTGCGGATGCGGCGGTAAGCATCGGCAAGACGTTCGAGGATCTCGTTACTGATGCGGATATCGTCGCGATAATCCTGCGCCGCCACCCAGAGACGGAGGATCTCGGCGCCGTACTTCTTGATCACTTCATCCGGGGCCACGACATTCCCCTGCGACTTCGACATCTTCTTGCCTTGACCATCAACAACGAAACCGTGGGTGAGGACCGCTTTGTAGGGGGCGATGCCGCGGGTGCCGATCGACGCGAGGAGGCTGGAGTGGAACCAGCCGCGATGCTGGTCCGAGCCTTCGAGGTAAAGGTCGGCCGGGGCGCCGAGGTTGCCGCGCCGCTCAAGGACAGCGGCATGCGATACCCCGGAATCGAACCAGACATCGAGGATGTCACTTTCGCGGGTAAACTTGTCATGGCCGCACTGACTGCAGAGCGTCCCGATCGGCAGAAGTTCTTCGACCTCCTTTTCATACCACAGATCGCTGCCGCCCTTTTCAAAGAGGTCGGCGACATGGTGCATGGTCTTGCCGTCGGCCAGGGCTTCGCCACAGGCCGCGCAGTAAAAGACGGTGATCGGCACCCCCCAGCTGCGCTGGCGGCTGACGCACCAGTCAGGACGGTTTTCGATCATGCCGAAGATGCGCTCCTTGCCCCAGCGCGGAATCCACTCGACATCACTGATCGCCTTGAGCGCCTGATCGCGCAGGTTGTTCGCCTCCATGGAGATAAACCATTGCTCGGTGGCGCGGAAGATCACCGGCTTTTTACAGCGCCAGCAGTGCGGATAGCTGTGACTGATCTTGCCGAACTTGAGGAGAGCGCCGACCGCATCGAGTTTCTCGGCAACCAGAGCATGCGCTTCATTGACCTTGATCCCGGCAAAGATCTCGACATCAGGACGATAGCGACCATAGTCATCAACCGGGTTGTAGATCTCCAGGCCGTAGCGCAGGCCGGTGAGGTAGTCATCATGGCCATGGCCAGGGGCGGTGTGGACACAGCCGGTGCCGGCTTCGAGGGTGACATGCTGCCCTAGGACGATGAGCGAGGGGCGGTCGTAAAGGGGGTGGCGACAGGTCTGCTTTTCAAAGAGGGCCGCGTCGAAAGTCGTGGCGATGCGGTACGACTCCCAACCGAGGACTTTGGCGACCTCTTCAACCAGGCCTTCGGCAACCACCAGATACTCGCCGCTCACCTCGACCAGGGCGTAGGGGAGATCAGGATTGAGGCAGATGCCGAGGTTGGCGGGGATCGTCCAGGGGGTCGTCGTCCAGATGACAAAGGCAAGGGCTTTGTCGCTAAAGGCGGAGAGTTCCGTCGGCAAAGTCCCGGCAAAGGGAAACTTGACGTAGATCGAATAAGAGGTGTGGTCGGCGTATTCCACTTCAGCTTCGGCGAGGGCGGTGACACAGGAAGAGCACCAGTGCACCGGCTTCTTCCCCTTGAAAAGACCGCCGCGCTCGGCAAAGCGGGCCAATTCACGGGCGGTGGCGGCTTCGTACCCTTCAGTCATGGTCAGGTAGGGATTCTCCCACTCGCCAAGGACGCCGAGGCGTTCGAATTCGCGGCGCTGGATCTCGACCCAGTCAGCAGCGTAAGCCCGGCAGGCCTTGCGGATCTCCCCCTTGGTCATCTCCCGCTTTTTGTTGCCGAGCTGTTTGTCGACCATGAGTTCGATCGGCAGACCGTGGCAATCCCAGCCCGGAACGTATGGAGCATAAAATCCGCTCATGCGCCGGCTCTTGATGACGACATCCTTGAGAATCTTGTTCAGCGCATGGCCGATATGGGTATGACCATTGGCATAGGGAGGGCCATCGTGGAGGATAAAGG
>DIKR01000112.1:732-3125 GCA_002424625.1 Desulfuromonadaceae bacterium UBA5613 | reverse complement strand
GGCAAAAACAAGCCTCACAACTTAGCAAAATCCCCTGCAAAGTCAAGGGAAAACCGGGAAAATGGAACGTTTCGTGCTTTAAAAGGGGGGAAGAGTTATAATATAGAATTGAACAAGCGAAACATCACGAAAAATGGCCGGTATCGTTCGCAACGAGTCCCAGAGGATGTGGTCGTTATGCAACAATTGTCAGCAAAAAAGAATCGTTTGTGCAGAATCGGCGCGCCCCTCCTCTTTCTTGGCCTTTGTCTTGCCAGCTTCGTCTCTCCGGTCTTTGCTTACGACCCGGTGTTGACACCGCCCGTCCAGCAGGACTTCCAGCCGAGATTTGGAATCGTTATGGCCGATCCTCCCGCCTTCCTTTCTCCTCAACCGTGTCAGGAAGGAATGGTGGCAAAGAAAAAATCCGAGGGGGCGATTACCCCTTTTATCGACACCAGTCAGGTGCCAAGCCTTCTGCCGCCACTGGAGCGACCGGCCATTGCCGCCAGTGATGTCGCACCTCTGGAGAGAGCGGAAGTCACGGCGGGCGTCGATGTCGATCTCGGCACGGTAAAGTTCAACCTCGGCTATACCCTCCCTTCCGATCAAGTCGACGAGCTTGTCCGCCCTTTTGGACTCGATCTTGAACCCGGGAATGAGGGTAAATGCTTCAGGCTCGGGGTTCAAGTTCCTTTCTGATCATCCCCCCCACCGCGCGAGACAAGCCTGATCCTCCCCGCCCTGGCTCAGAGCCGACTCCTCGTAAGTCCAGGGTCGAACAGTTCATCCTTCCTCCTCATTCCCGGTTTTACTTGTCCCGTTTTGAACCCGGTCCTTTTCGCGACGTACCACTCCGGGGGGGAGCGCTGCTCTTGCGGCGCAGCGTCGCTGCACCCCCGGTCGGCGCGGCAGTCCAGTCCGGGGTGCTGCTTCTTTCCCCTTCCCCTTCCTTGCGGCGCGCCGGCGCTTTCTTGCCTGGAGCCGGAGCCGTCCAGTCGCCTTTGGCGATCGCCTTGTCGCGCTTTTTCTGAATCGCAGCTGCGGCCGTTGGCCGGGCGGCTTTCTTGGGCGGCGTCGGCCGAACACTCCCCGCCGGGGTGCGCGGCAAAGCGACATCGACCGAGATATACGAATTCATATAACGCGCTTCGTTGAGGGCATTGATGGCATCTTTGGCTTCCGCCTCGCTCGACATCTTCACATAAGCGCAACCGAGAAACTGCTCGGTCTTGGGATCGACGACCATGTGAATGTAGGTCACCTTGCCGGCCACGGCAAAGAGGGTACGGATATCCTCTTCTGTCGTTTGCTGCGAAAGATTTTTGACGTAAAGATCTTTGCTCATAAATTTATCCTCAGTGGCTGGCGTTCTTTTTTTCCCGCCGCTCGTTCATCACTTTGTAGGCGCAAAATTCGCCGCACATGGTGCAGGCGCCGTGCTCTTCATCGACTCCCGATTCCGCCCGCAGGCGCCGCGCCTTGGCCGGATCGAGGGCGAGGGCGAACTGCCCTTCCCAGTCAAGAGCCTTGCGGCAGCGGGCCATGGCGATATCTTTCTCCATCGCCCCCTTGACCCCCTTGACGATGTCACCGGCGTGGGCGGCGATACGGCAGGCGATGACCCCTTCGTGGACATCCTCCACCGTCGGCAGACGCAGATGCTCGCTGGCAGTGACGTAGCAAAGGAAGTCGGCACCGGCGGCGGCAGCGACAGTGCCGCCGATGGCGCAGGTGATGTGATCGTAACCCGGCGCGATATCGGTGACCAGGGGGCCGAGAACATAAAAAGGGGCACCGTGGCAGAGGCGCTTCTGCAGCTGGATATTGGCAGTGATCTGATGCAGGGGGACATGCCCCGGCCCTTCGATCATCACCTGGATGCCGGCGTCCCAGGCGCGCTGAGTCAGTTCGCCGAGGAGGATGAGTTCGTGAATCTGGGCGCGGTCGGTGGCGTCGGCGAGACAGCCGGGGCGGAAGCCGTCACCGAGGGAAAGGACAGCGTCGTAAGGTTTGACGATCTCCAGCAGGCGGTCGTAATGCTCGAAGAGGGGGTTTTCGGCGTTGTTGTGCGCCATCCATTCGACGGTGAAGGAACCGCCGCGCGAAACGACATCCATGATCCGCCCTTCGCGATCCATGCGTTCGACCGTGGCGCGGGTAACGCCGCAGTGGACAGTGATGAAGTCGACGCCGTCATCGAGATGCTTGATGATGCCGGCAAAGATATCCTCGACGGTCATGTCGACGATCGCCTTCTTCTGGCGGTTGATGGCATCAAGAGCCGCCTGATACAGGGGGACCGTACCGATGCAGGCATCGGTCTCGGCGATAATGGCGCGGCGGATCTCGTCGACCGGGCCGCCGGTAGATAGGTCCATGATCGCGTCGGCGCCGGCAGCTACCGCCACCCG
>DIKR01000112.1:0-658 GCA_002424625.1 Desulfuromonadaceae bacterium UBA5613 | reverse complement strand
GCCAGGGGGATGCCATTGGGGCGGCGGTTGTTGTGGCAGATGATGGCGGTGCCGTCGGCGATGCGCTGGCGGAGGAGTTCCGGATCGATCCCTTCGACAGCAGCAGCTTGTTGCATGAGATCAGTAATCAGGCCCTGACGGGCGGCTTCGAGTGTGGTCATAGGAATCCTTCGTGGGTAGAGCGGTAATCGGTCACGCGTAACGCGTGACGCGTGACCGGTGACAAATGCTGGAAAATTAAATTTTGGCCGGTCACGCGTTACAAGTCACGCGTCACGGCTTTTGCCCCCTGCCAGTGATTGACCGGGCCGTGCCCCTTCCCCAGCGGCAGAGCACTGACGATGGCGGCCTGCAGAAAAGTCTTGGCGCAGCCGACCGCTTCCGGCAACGGCCAGCCCTGGGCAAGGAAAGTTGCAATCGCCGCGGCAAAGGTGCAGCCGGTGCCGTGGGTGTTGGTGGTGGCGATGCGCGGGGCGACAAAGCGATGTAACTGGTCGCCGCAAAGGAGGAGATCGACTGCTTCGCTACCCTCCAGGTGGCCGCCCTTGAGCAGCACATTGGCCGCCCCGAGCCCTTGCAGCGCCCGCGCCGCCTCTGCCATTCCGTCTTCGTCGCTGATCGGCAGACCGGTGAGAGCTTCCGCTTCAGGGAGATTGGG
>DIKR01000016.1 GCA_002424625.1 Desulfuromonadaceae bacterium UBA5613 | reverse complement strand
AGGATCGTAGGAACGGAGCGCGCCGTCGGCGGAGAAATAGACCGGGCTGAAGGGTTGCAGGCGGTGGCGGGTGACGATGTGGTCACGGACGCTGCTGCCGTCGGCGAGACAAAAACTAGCCTCAATGGCATCAAGGAGTTCGCCGACCACCACCGAGGGCGGTGATTTGCTGCCGTCACGGGGGTCTTCCCCCTGCCAGGTAATGAGGAGACGCTGCCGTGCCGAGAGGAGCGCTTCGAGGAAGAGGTAGCGGTCTTCGTCGCGCCGTGACGGGTCGCAGGGCTGCGGTTTCTGCGGCATGAGGTCGAAGCCGGTCGGATGGCTGCTGCGCGGGAAGTCGTTGTCGTTCATGCCGATCAGGGCGATGACGCGGAAAGGGACGCTGCGCATCGGCTGCAGGGTGCAGAAGGTAATAGGGCCACTGAGGAAACCGTGCGTCGAGCGTTCGGCAAGACCGACGGTCAGGCGCGAGCGGATCACCGCAAAACTCACCGCGCCGCTGAAGGCGCCAAGACTCGCTTCCTCAGCGAAACTGGAGCAGAGACGACGCAGGCGCAGGAATGCGTCGCTCTCCTCCCCAGGATCGAAGAAGTCGTCGAGGAGAGCCGTGAGGGCAGTGCTCCACGCCTGCGGCGTCTTTAGGGTGCGGCTGAGATCGATCCAGCGCCGCAGCGTCGCGATGAAGTCGCAGAGGGCGCCGAGGATAATGCCGTTGCTCCCCTCCCCGCCGGTTGCCGGGAGGATGCCGCCAAAGAGTTCGCCGTGCTCCGGCAGGGCGATGCCGAGGAGGAGGCGGTCGAGACCGGCCTGCCAGGTACAAGCGGGGTTGGCGGGGAGCCCTTCTTCAGCGCGGAAGTCAGCGTCGAGGCCCCAGCGGATGCGCACCTCTTGTATCCAGCGGCGCACGACTTCGCCATCGCCGGGGCTCAGCCCGAAACGCCGCGCCACCGGTGCCAGTTGCAACAGATCGAGGAGTTCGGCGGCGCCGCAGCGGCTGCCGGGAAGGCTGCAGAGGCGCTCGAAGGCGATGAGGAGTTCGCCGCTGCTGCGCTGGCCGCGATCGGCGATGCTGTAGGGGAGAATACTGGCGGTGCGCTCGCGCCCGGCGCGGCTGAAGACGGCATCGATGTAGGGGGCGTAGATCTCAATATCCGGGGCCATGACCAGGACGTCGCGGGGGGTGAGGTCGGGGATCTCGCGAAAGGCGGTGAGGAGGAGATCATGCAGGACTTCGACTTCGCGCAGGGTGCCGTGGCAGGCGTGGATCTGCAGGGAGTTGTCGTTCGCTACGAGCAGATGTTTCTCCGGCGGTGGCCAGTCGAGGGGCCAATCGGTACCGAGGATGTCGCGTTGCAGCGATGGCAACAGCCCCTCCCCGCTCGCCGGAACAAAGACCGAGTTGTCGACGCCGTTGAGATCGAGAAGGCGGCTCAAGAAGTTGCGACCGCTGCGGCCGAGGGAGGAAAGGAGCGGGTGACCGGCCTCGATGTAGACCTCTTCGGCGTCGAGCCCTTGATCGGCGGCGCGGCGCAGCAGGCGGGCGGCTTCGCGCGGCGAGCGGATCTCCAGCCAGTAGCCTTCGCAGGGGTTGAGGAAGAAGAGGTGGACCGGGATGAGCGCCGAGATGGCGTCAAGGAGTTCGAGATGGAGGGGCGGCAATGTCGAGACACCAAAGAGGGTGATGCGCTCGGGGAGAAGGGGCAACAGGGTAGCAGGATCGCTCGCCAGTTTGGCGCGAAAGAGCTCGGTGAGTTTGGCGCGGTGCAGCGGCGCATCAACGCCACTCACCAGGGTGCGCCAGAGGTCGGCCTGCCACTCTTCATGGGGTCCGAGGTGCAACCGGCGCCCTTCTTCCCAGGCGTTGAGCAGGGGGTGGCGGTAGACGAGATACTGGTCGAAGGTCTCGGCAATCCGTCCGCAGAGCTGCCACAGGCGCAGATCATCGCCCGTGTGATCGTGCAGATAAGGGGCAAGCTGTTGATAGGTCGGGGTGGCGAGTTTGGCCGGGAGGATCTCCATCAGCCGCCAGGTGAGGTTTTCAGGGACGAGGAGCGGCGACTCCGCCACCTCTCCGAGGAGGCTGGCGAGGAGTTCGCGGATCAGGGCAGTGGGAAAGGGAAAGCGATAGTTCGCCCAGATGCCGTCAATCGTCGCCAGTTGCAGAGAGAGCCAGCGCTCCATCCCCTTGCTCTGCACGGCGATAATCTCCGGCGCCAACGGCGAAGAGAGAGGCGTGTGCAGGACCTTGGCGAGTTCGCTGGCCAAAACTTCGAGGCGATTGGAGCTATGGAGAAAGAGTCCGGACATGGATGCCCCTCTGGGGATGAGTGAGTGGGCATCCTAGCTGTTTGCGGCGTTTCCTTCAACAGAAAAGCCGGGCCGCTTCCGCTCGCCCGCGCCAAGGATCTGACCCGACCACGCAATTGACAATAAGTATTTTCGCGATAGGCTTAACAAACCAAACCTTGAGCGATCAGGGGACGGAAAACCAACGAAGGAGAACGTCATGAAAACAAAAAAAATCCCTCTTTATTTGCTCTTGGTAGTCGTCATCTTTATTTTAAACGGTTGCGGCGGGGGGGATGGCAACGATACCCCCGCACCAACAGTCTCAGGGGTTGCAGCGAGCGGCGCACCCCTGAGCGGCACTGCATTTCTGAAAGATTCTGCCGGTAATCCGGAAATGAGTACGACGATCAATGCCCAAAGCGGCGGTTTCTCCTTCAATGTGAGTGGCAAAACTCCCCCCTACATGCTCAGAGCCGGCACGCTCTACTCAATGAGCAGCGGCCCGGGGACGACGAACATCAACCCTTTGACGCACCTGATGGTGGCGGATGCGGCAAACTTTGCCGACATGTCGGCGTTTAACAGCTTTTACAACAATCCGGATGGTACGCAGATGGGGATCATTTCCGGAAACATCGGTACTGCACGGCAGCAGATGCAACAGACGATGGCACCGTTGCTGGACGCATATGGCGTTGCCACTGTCGATCCGATCGCGGGACCGGTCATTATCGGCCAGGGCATGGATAGAATGTTTGATGACGTGAAAATGACGATCGATGCCGGCGGTAACGTCTC
>DIKR01000049.1:6553-7960 GCA_002424625.1 Desulfuromonadaceae bacterium UBA5613 | reverse complement strand
ACCTTGCCTGTCTGCAGAATTTTCCAGAAAAACGACAGGAATTTAAAAAGCTGGTTGCCCTCCTGACTATTGGCGAAACGTCCTTCTTTCGCTTTGAACCTCATTTTGCAGCCCTCATCGCACAGGTTATTCCCGAACTGATCAAACGCAACCAAACGTCGCGCCGCTTACGTATCTGGTCGGCGGGCTGCTCGACAGGAGAGGAAGCTTATTCACTGGCCATCACTCTTCTACAGCATTTTCCCCAACTTGCCGACTGGGACATCACCATTTTGGGCACCGATATCAGCCATCAGTCTCTGGCGGCCGCACGGCAGGGGAATTTCCAGGAGCGCACCCTGCGCAATGTGCCCCCCGGACTTTTAACGGAGTGGTTTCACAAAGACACAAAAGGGTGGACAGTGGCTGATCGCCTCCGCTTACTGACCCGCTTCGCTTTCCTGAATCTGAAGAGCGAGACCTACCCGGATCCGAAGAATGGAACAACTGAATGCGATCTGATCTTCTGCCGTAATGTCATGATTTACTTTCGCCCGGAAACGGTTCGGGCGGTGGCAAGTCGCCTGCGCCGCGCCTTGCGTCCCGGCGGCTATCTCTTTTTAGGACATGCGGAAACCCTGGGAGCAGGGTTTCTTGACTTTACACGCCATCAACACGGCGGCACCTATTACCGTGCCGGTGGTGAAGATGAAATGGGCAGAGCGGCACAGGGCAATGCTGCTCAGGATGAAAATGAAAATAAACCACGGTTTATTTTATTCGAAAAAATAGATAAAAATAGCCAATTCCTCCCTTCTGTCACTGAGAAGATCAAAGAAAAAAGTGGCATAATTTTAGCCGATAAAGTAAACAATAAAACATCGTCACAAAAAAGTGCAGCCAGTATCACCCCGCCAATAAAGACCACCAACCAGTTGTTAGATCAGGGATTCTCCCTTGCCGACCAAGGTCGTCTTGATGAAGCCTTCTCCTTATGTCAACAGATCTTGCAAACAGATGATCTTTCTTGCCGTGCTTACTTTCTACGGGGGCTGATTCATGACCAGCTGGGACAAAGCCTGGCAGCAATCAAAGATTTTCAACGCGTGATCCTGCTCGACCTCAAAGCGGTCATGGCCCACTACCATCTTGCTCACGTCTATCGCCGGATCGGAGGAAAAGCCGAGGCCCTGCGCTCGCTACAGACGACCATGCGCCTGCTGATGAAAAGGGAGAAGGGGGAAGCCATTCCCGACGCTAAGGACTGGACGGTTACAGGGCTCCTTGAGCGCTGCGGCGCAGAACTTAAACAGCTGGAAAAGTGACACTGCAGGCAAAGGACAACCACATGAAACAAACAACAACAGAATCATACGATATTCGCGGGATCCTCGAAGAGATGCGCGATGACTACCGCCGGGCGGTTGA
>DIKR01000049.1:0-6487 GCA_002424625.1 Desulfuromonadaceae bacterium UBA5613 | reverse complement strand
GAAGTCCTACGCTTACCGCGCTTTGTGCCGGTGCCTCGACTGCCTGAACACTTTCTCGGCCTCTTTAATCTGCGCGGGGAAATTCACGCCATCACCGACCTCCGTCCCCTCCTTGGTCTCCCCCGACCAGTTGTTGCACCCCGCTCTCAGGTCATTGTCGTCGAAGCGCTCGGTCTGACAACCGCCCTGTGTACCGATGGCGTCAAAGGGATTGTGGCGATCCCCCTGGACAGCATTGAGCCTCTCCAGACGGATCTTCCCGGTTTGGGGAGCGCACTCCTGAGCGGCCGCGCCCCTTACGGAAGCGGAACACTCCTCCTCCTTGATCTGGAGCAGCTCCTCGATCGCCCCGAACTCATCGTAGATATCATGACCGAAGCGCTTTAATCCGGAAAAGCGGTCTCACTTATCAGCTATCAGACGTGCCCAAAAAGGACCGCAGGATGAATTTAAAAAGCAGTATTTCACTGAAAATTGTTGCCTCTTTAACCGTTGTTCTTGTCGTTGTCTGCGGTATTTTTTCTGCCGTGCTGATCCGTCAGCGAACGGCAGTCCTTGAAGCCGACATGCTCCTGCGTGGCCGGACAATGGCAATCTTCGGCGCCACAACCATGCGCCAGGTGTTAGAGCAGGCGATCAACAGCGGCCGACTGACCGAAGCCCAGGTCTTTGACACCAACTACCGCAAGATCGTTGCCGGCCCCCTGGCCGGCGCCGCCATTCCAAAATACCACACTGAATACGACAGCTATCTCGATCAGGCGATCCTGCGGACGCAGGATACGTTAGTCGAAGAAGATAATGCCGTAGTCTTTGCCGTTCTCGTCGACAAAAACGGCTACCTGCCGGTCCACAACAGCAAATTTTCCCTGCCGTTGACTAGCGACAACACCAAAGACCAGGTCGGCAATCGCACCAAGCGGATCTTTGATGATCCGGTTGGACTGGCCGCAGGCAAATACACCGGCGCCGACAACAACAAGATCCTCCGTCAAATTTACAAGCGCGATACCGGTGAGACGATGTGGGACATCAGCGCCCCGGTCTATGTTAACGGCAAACACTGGGGCGGCTTCCGCATCGGCTATTCAATGACACGGATCGATGCCGCCGTCACCTCCTTGCGTAACGATATCCTCCTGGGTATGGGGATGATTCTGCTCTTTTCGACCGTGACCATTGCTTTTGTCGTCACCCGCCTGGTGCGTCCGCTCAAGGAATTGACCGTCGTCGCCGACCGCATTGCCGCCGGCCATCTCAATGAAACCATCGATATCAAGAGCGACGACGAAATCGGCAAGCTGGCGAGTGCCTTCAACAAGATGACTCAGGTCATTGTCCGCAACCTGCGCAGCGAAGTCGAAAAGAGCGAACGGCTCATCGAAAGTGTCAAGGAGGCGATTCAGCAGCTCTCTTCCAGTGCCAGCGAAATCATGGCGATCTCCGCGCAGCAAGCAGCCGGCGCCAATGGCCAGGCTTCGGCGGTGCAGCAGGCGACGACAACTTCGGAAGAGATTGCCGTCACCGCCCGCCAGGTCGCCGAGAACGCCATCTTCGTCGAATCCCATGCCCAACAAGCGAATGCCGCCGGGCAGGTCGGCCGGAACGAAGCTGACAACGCCATGACCGGCATGGGCGAACTCAAGACCAGGATCGAATCGGTGGCGCAGGCAATGCTGCAACTCGGTGAAGATTCGCAGAAGATCGGCGGCATCGTTGATATCATCGATGAAATCTCCGACCAGACCAATCTCCTGGCCCTCAATGCCGCGATCGAGGCGGCCGGTGCCGGCGAAGCAGGAAAACGTTTCTCGATCGTCGCCAATGAAGTTAAAAGGCTGGCGGAGCGCACCGCCGATGCCACCGGTCAGATCAAAAATCTCGTCAATGCCATCCAGAAAGCGACCAATGGCACGATTATGCTCACTGAAGAGGGGAGCAAGGGAGTCGACCGCGCCAGCGAACTGGTGGCGCGCGTCGCCGCTGCGCTGCAAGAGATCAGTCGCATGGTCCATGAAACGACCGCAGCGGCGCGCGAGATCAAGTTCTCCACGCAACAACAGACGACAGCCAGCGAGCAGATGGCGGAGACGATTGCCGAAGTGCGGGATGTCGCCGCCCAGGTGGCGGTCAGCAGTAAGGAGACGACCCAGGCGATTGCCGAATTAACGGCATTGGCCGAGCGTCTTCAATCTCTGGTCGCTGAAGAGGTTTAGGTGAAGACGCGGAAATACATCGATCTCTTTGTCAAAGAGGCCAAAGAACACCTGGCAGCGCTGCGCAACGGCCTGCTGATCCTCAAGGATGAAGGATTTTCCGCCGCGCGCATTCATGATCTCTTACGCAGTGCCCATACCATCAAGGGCTCGGCGATGATGCTCGAACTCGACGATATTGGACGTATCTCCCATGTTATGGAAGATCTCTTCGGCGAAATCGAGCAGGGGAAGCGGCCCTTGACGCCAACGCTCATCGATCTTTTGGCTTATGCCACGGAAGCCCTGGACACCCTGACCAAATATGCGCTCTCCGGAGAAAACGTTGACCTTTCCCTTGATGCCCTGGTCGCCGCCCTGCGCTCCGGCGAGGCACTGACCAGCGTCGACATCACGCCGCTGGTCAGTGCCTCCCCCCCGGTCGAAGCCCTTCCTCTGGCAATGCTCACGGTGCGTGCCGACGTTGAGCAACTCGACCAGATCATCAACCATCTCGGCGAAGTCGCCATCACCCGCCATGCCTTTGAAGAGCGGGGCAGAGAACTGCGCGGCCTCACCCGCGAACTCGAGCAGTTTGTGCGGCAACTGAAGCGCGCAGAAAACGTCCGCTCTTTACGGGATATCCAGGAGCGCCTGGCCACCCTGACAACCGCCCTCGATGGCGATCTCGGCAATCTCTCTTATTTGACGCAAGAGCTGCACCACAGTGCCATGGAGTTGCGCATGCTGCCCCTTTCAACAATTACCGACGATCTCGGCCACATGGCGCGGGGCCTGGCCCGCGAACAGGGCAAAGAATTAAATCTGTCGATCACTGGCGCCCAGGTCGAACTCGACCGGATGATGCTGGAAATCCTCAAACCGGTCCTGCTGCACATGCTGCGTAACGCCGTCGATCACGGCCTTGAAACGGCTGATGAACGCCTCCGGGCTGGCAAGAACCCGACCGGAAAAGTCGATCTTGTCGCCCGCTATGAATCCGGTTACGTCAGCCTGACCCTCAGTGATGACGGCCGCGGCATCGACTCTGTCCAGGTGCGCAGCAAAGCAGTCGAACGCGGCCTCCTCAGCGCCGCCCAGGCGGCCCAGACCAGTGACGAAGAAGCCGCTTACCTGATCCTGCGGCCCGGTTTTACGACGCGCGACTATATCACCGACATCTCCGGACGCGGCGTGGGGATGGATGTCGTCAAGAACAGCCTCGACAAGGTCAAGGGAGATATCGTCATCAGTTCAGTACACGGACGCGGCACCGAGATGCGCCTGCAATTACCCTTGACCATGGCGATGATCAGCGGCCTTCTCTTTGACTGCGCCGGCACCACTCTGGCCATCCCCCTCCATTATGTCAGCGAGATCCTGCGCATCGATGCCGCCGACGTCATCAGCGAAGGGGGGCGCGAGATGGTGCGGGTGCATGGCCGCAGTATCCCGATCATTTCTCTGGCTGCGGTCCTTGGCCTTGCTGACGACAAACCCGACAGCGGGGAGAAGCAGACCGTTCTGGTCATTTCCAGCCGCGAACGGCAGCTCGCCTGCCTGGTCAGTCATTCCTACGGCGTCAAGGAGATGATCGTCAAGGGCATGGGAAAACAACTCAAGCGGGTGGAATTCTTCTCCGGGGTGACGATCATGGGAGATGGCTCTCCGGTCCTGATCCTCGCCGCTCCGGACCTTTTCAACTCCGTCCGCAGCCAGGGGAGCACAACCTTGCGCCAGACGCATGAAGAAGGGCGCCGCCGGGCAGCGAAAGGACGGATCCTGGTCGTCGATGACTCGATCACCACGCGCACCATGGAAAAAAACATCCTTGAAGCGCACGGTTATCGCGTCACAGTCGCCTGCTCCGGGCCGGACGCTCTGCAACGCCTCGCTGAAGGGGACTACGATCTTATCGTTTCGGATGTCGAGATGCCGGGGATGACCGGCTTTGAATTAACCGCAGCGGTGCGGCGCAACGAACGGACCAAGGGGACACCGGTGATTATCGTCTCGTCCCTGGCGACGGACGAAGACAAACGCCTTGGATTGAAAGCCGGTGCCCAGGCCTATATTGTCAAAGGAAATTTCGATCAGGGCGCCCTGCTTGAAACCGTTGAAACCTTGATAGGATAATCCTTTATTATGATTCGCGTTCTCCTTGCCGACGATTCCTTCCTGACTTTGAGTATCCTCAAAGATCTGCTTGCCAAGGACCCGCAAATCACCGTGGTCGGTGAAGCTTATGACGGGCGGCAGGCCGTAGAAAAAGTAACGCAGCTCCGGCCGGATCTCCTCATCATGGACGTAATGATGCCGGTCATGGACGGACTGACCGCGGTACAGGAGATCATGAAGGTCTCAGCCCTGCCGATTCTCATCCTTTCCTCCGACCGTGCGGCGGGCGAGCAAAGTAATGCCTTCAACGCCATTCGCCTCGGCGCCCTCGATGTCATGCGCAAACCCGAGGGCCTTTCCGGCGCCGCCTGGAACACTTTTGCCAGTACCCTCCTCACCCAGATTCACACTCTCAGCCGGGTCCGGGTCATCCACCACTTTCGTTCGCCGCAAAGAAAAACCGTGACCGCCCCCTTCCCCCCGGTTTTATCCACCTGCCGCTCCATTGTCGCCATCGGCGCCTCAACCGGCGGGCCGAAAGTGGTGATGAAGATTCTCAAGGAGCTCCCGGCGAACCGGGAGGCCAGCATCGTCATTGTCCAGCATATCGCCAGCGGCTTTGCCGCCGGTTTTGCCGAATGGCTGAATGCCGAAAGTGACTATCATGTCCGCATTGCCAAAGAGGGAGACACGCTCGAACGCGGCGTAGCGATGGTGGCACCGTGCGATCAACATATGGAGGTACGGAACAGCCGCATCGTCCTGACCAATGCACCGCAGGTCAATGGCTGCCGGCCGTCGATCGACAATCTTTTTTCCTCTTTGGCCAGGGAGAATCCAACCTCGGTGGTTGCGGCATTATTGACCGGAATGGGAAGAGATGGTGCGGAAGGGTTATTGGCCCTCAAAAAGGCGGGGGCTTATACGATCGCTCAGGATGAAGCGACCTGCGCTGTTTACGGCATGCCCAAAATCGCGGTGGAACTGGGAGGGGTACGGGAAGTCCAGCCCGCCGTCCAAATCGCCGCTGCGATCACGCGGCAGCTTTGTTAAAAGCGTTTGCGGCTGTCGAGGATAAAGGTGACCGGACCATGGTTGACGAGATGGACGTCCATGTCGGCACGAAAGACCCCGGTTGCAACAGAGATGCGGTGCTGGCGCAACAGCTCGCAAAAAAGGAGATAAAGGCGATCCGCCTCTTCCGGCGGCGCTGCCGCCGAGAAGCCGGGACGGCGGCCCTGGCGACAATCACCGAGCAGAGTAAATTGACTGACGACTAATATCTCCCCGCCTGTTTCCTGTACCGAGAGATTCATCTTCCCCGAATCATCCTCAAAAATCCGCAGTCCGGCAAGCTTCCCGGCCAGGTAACGGGCATCCTCCTCCGTATCTTCCTTCTCGACCCCGAGGAGGACCATCAGTCCCTGACGGATCTCGCCAACCGCGCTTTCGGCCACCACCACCCGTGCCGAACTGACCCGCTGCACCACTGCCCGCATCGTCTATTCCTCTACGGCGAGGCGGCGGAGGATCGCAAGATTCGCGACATCGCCGCTGATCTCGTCCTCCCCCTTCGGCGTTTCAAGAATCTTCGGGATATCGGCAAAACGGGGATCGGTCATGACTGCCCGGAAAGCCTCCAGGCCGAGGGCGCCGCTGCCAATCCCTTCATGCCGGTCGACGTGGCTGGCCAGCCCCTTACGACTGTCGTTGAGATGGAAGAGGTGCAGCTGTTCGCCGCCGAGAATCCGTTCGAAATCGTTCATCACCGCAGCGTAACCCTTGGCGTCGGCAATATCGTAGCCGGCGGCAAAAGCATGACAGGTATCGAAACAGATGCCGAAACGACCGGTCGGTGTCCGCTCGATAATCTCCGCCAACTCTTCAAAGCGACTGCCGAGATAGGTCCCCTGCCCGGCGGTATTTTCGAGAAGAACCGTCACCCCCTCCGGCGCCGATTGAAAAATCTCGGTAAAGGCGGCGCTGATCCGTTCAAGACCGACCTCGACGCCGGCGCCGAGATGGGCGCCGGGGTGCATGACCAGATAAGGGACGCCAAGGGTGGCGCAGCGTTGCATTTCATCAGCGAAAGCAGCCAGCGACTTGTCACGATTCTCCCCCGGCGGGGCGGCGAGGTTAATCAGGTAACTATCGTGGGCGATGACGGTCTCGAT
>DIKR01000026.1:540-3239 GCA_002424625.1 Desulfuromonadaceae bacterium UBA5613 | reverse complement strand
GTCGTCGTTGCCCAGAAGGGCGCCTGCACCGGCTGCAACATGCTGTTGCCGCCGCAGCTCTATAATAATCTTTACACCACCCGGGAGATTCTCAGCTGCCCCTTGTGCAGCCGCCTCCTTTATATCGGCGAAGTTTGATTGTTTTTTTACAAAAAGATGGCTGGAGAAGGACAGACGATCGCCGGTTCCGTAAGGGACGGGAGGAAAGTCCGGGCTCCACAGGGCAGGATGGTCCTTAACGGGGACCGGGGGCGACCCCAGGGAAAGTGCCACAGAGAGAAGACCGCCCGCTCGATTTCGATCTGCGGGTAAGGGTGAAAGGGTGAGGTAAGAGCTCACCAGTTTCGGCGGTGACGTCGAAAGCTCGGTAAACCCCATCCGGAGCAAGACCAAATAGGGGAGCGCTTGAGGACGGCCCGTCCGAAGCTCCCGGGTACGGTTGCTTGAGGCTGTCGGCAACGACAGTCCTAGAGGAATGATCGTCACTGTGTTGCGGGTAACGGCAACACAGAACAGAACCCGGCTTACGGCCTTCTCCGGCCATCTTTTTTTAGTGCATGTCGATGATGGATTTCAGGATATGAATCAGGCGGCTGCCAGCCTCGAACAGCGCTGGAGCAAGCTCGTCACGGCCTTGCGCTGCGAAGTTGCCGCCCTTGACGAACATGAAAAGGGCTGGATTTCCGCCCGTTTGGCGGCGATCGCCCTGTTACAGGAAGAACTGCACGCCTGCGTGCAGGCCTACGGCAGCGAAGTTGTGTGTGCCGGCTGCCCGGAGCATTGCTGCGGTCAGGGAAAGAATCATCCCGGCCTGGTCAATCTCCTCTTTTACCTTTTGGCCGGTGAGGAACTCCCTGCCGATTTTAGCGCGCCCTGTCCGCAGCTCGGACCGGCCGGTTGTCTCTTCCCGCCGGCGCGGCGGCCCTTTAATTGTATTACCTTCAATTGCGAGCAGGTCGAAGAGACATTGCCCGCAGCACAGCGGCAACGCCTGGCGACGCTGGAAACGGCGCTGCGGGCCCTTTACGAAAGCTTTGCGAGCCGTTATGCCGGGGCCGGTCCGCAGGGGCTGCTGATTCGCGCCGAGACCCTCGGTGCGGCCCCTTTTCTCCGGCGCTGCGATAAAATCCTCACCAAGGAGAGCTGATGGACATCCATTTTGATCGGAGTAATGGTGTTATCGATGAACAGATCGATGCGCTGATCGCCCAGGTCGGTCTTGCCGGCACAAAAGCGCAGTCGAGTCGGATGGTGCGCGAGATGATCCTCTCGGCATTGAAGGCGGGACAGGAGATCGCCTACCCCGCCGATCTTAAACTGATGCGCACGACGATGAAAGAGATGCGCTTTACCGCGAAAGTCTTCGGTCCGCACCGCAGTCGCCGCAAGGTGACGATCTTCGGTTCGGCGCGCACCGAGAGGACGGATCCAATCTACCAGAAATGTCTCGATTTCTCCCGCCTGCTCGTGGAGCGCAACTACATGGTGATTACCGGCGGCGGCGGCGGAATCATGCAAGCGGGGAATGAGGGGGCCGGAGCAGAAAATTCCTTTGCCATCAATATCTCCCTCCCCTTTGAACAAAGCACCAATCCGGTCATGGCCAACAGCCCGAATGTGATTACCTACAAATATTTCTTTAATCGTAAAGTTGCTTTTCTCAAAGAAGCGGATGCCGTCGCCCTCTTTCCCGGCGGTTTCGGCACCCTTGATGAAGCGATGGAGACCCTGACCCTGATTCAGACCGGCAAGAACCCGCCGATTCCTCTGGTTCTGGTCGACGATGATCAGGGCGGTTACTGGGAGAACCTCTTCAGCTTCATGCGTAACACCCTGCTCAAACGCGGTCTGATCTCCGGTGAAGATTTTGGTCTCTTCACCCTGACCCGCAGCCCGGAAGAAGCGGTGCAGGTCATTGATGACTTTTATCGGGTTTACCACTCCAGCCGCTACATCGGCGAAGATCTGGTCATCCGCACGAGCAAAGAGTTGTCGGCGCAGGAGGTCGACATTCTTCAGAACGAATTCAGCGAGATCCTGTCGCCCGGTCAGCGTATCCGTACCTCGGCCGTGGCTCTGGAAAAAGAGAACGATCAGCCGGATCTCCTCCTCATCCCGCGCTTGATCGTCCCTTTTAATCATCGCAATTTCGGACTGTTGATTGCCTTTATCCGCCGCATCAACTCCTTTTGAGTCGAGGCGACTTGCTCCTCTCCATCAGAAAAATTGTCCTGCGCTGCTGATCATGCTAATGATTCAAGGTCTGATCAGCGCTTTTCTCGAGGCTTGAGCATGAATGGAATTGCCAACTGCACCATCCGGCGTTGTGACTATCTCCCCCCAAACTATCGGGTCGAGAGCGTTGAGCTGACCTTTACTCTCGGCGAGGAAACGACTCTGGTGGTGTCGCGGCTGCGGCTGCAGCGCGCCCCGCAGGCC
The DNA here is from genome assembly GCA_002424625.1 of Desulfuromonadaceae bacterium UBA5613. Classification (GTDB taxonomy): domain Bacteria; phylum Desulfobacterota; class Desulfuromonadia; order Desulfuromonadales; family UBA2197; genus UBA2197. Next base: position 800 of record DIKR01000026.1, on the reverse strand, counting down.
ACCGCGACGACGCTGACCCTGCTTGGCCGCAATCTCGAACTTCGGGCTCTGCGCCGCGATGGCAGTGCTCTGGATCCGACTGCTTATCAGCGCGACGACGAGAGTCTGGTCCTTTCCGACTGCCCGGCCGCCTTCACCCTGGAGATCGAGACGGCAATCCATCCGCAGGCCAATACCGCCCTTGAAGGTCTTTATCTGTCGAGCGGCCGCTTCTGTACCCAGTGCGAAGCCGAAGGCTTCCGCCGCATCACCTACTTTCC
>DIKR01000026.1:0-464 GCA_002424625.1 Desulfuromonadaceae bacterium UBA5613 | reverse complement strand
AATCTTGTCGAGAGCGGCGAACTCAGTGGCGGCCAGCACTTTGCCCGCTGGGTCGATCCCTTTCCCAAGCCTTCTTATCTCTTTGCTCTCGTCGCCGGCGATCTCGCCGCCCTGGCCGACACCTATATTACCCGGAGCGGCCGGAGTGTCGATCTGCGCATCTATGCCGAAGCCGGCAACATCGACAAATGTGCGCATGCCATGGCCAGCCTCAAGGAAGCGATGCGCTGGGATGAAGAGGTCTACGGCCTTGAATACGATCTCGATATTTATATGATCGTCGCGGTCGGCGATTTCAACATGGGAGCGATGGAGAATAAAGGGCTCAATATCTTCAACGCCCGTTACGTGCTCGCTTGTCCCGAGACCGCCACCGATGCCGATTATCAGGGGATTCGCGAGGTTATCGGCCACGAATATTTTCACAACTGGACCGGCAACCGCGTCACCTGCCGCGACTGGTT
>DIKR01000052.1:6788-11570 GCA_002424625.1 Desulfuromonadaceae bacterium UBA5613 | reverse complement strand
GTCCCCGTAGTGAAGAAGGGGCGCAGGGGAGATGAGGTCGTCACGGCCGACGAGGAACCCTTCAAAGGTGATCCCGCCAAGCTGGCCGCCCTCAAAACTGTTTTCAAGAAGGACGGCACCATCACTGCCGGCAACGCTTCGACCATCAACGACGGTGCCGCTTTGACCCTCCTCACCGATGCTACCGGACTCAAGAAATATAACCTCACCGCCAAAGCGCGCATCGTCGCGACGGCGACGGAGAGTCGTCATCCTGACAATTTTCCCGAAGCACCGATCGGGGCCATCGAAAAGGTCTGCGCCAGAGCCGGTTTGCAGTTGGCCGACATCGATCTCTTCGAGATCAACGAAGCCTTTGCTTCGGTCGCCCTCCTCGCCATCAAGGGGCTGGGGCTGCCGCTGGAGAAGGTCAACGTCAACGGCGGCGCCTGCGCCATCGGTCACCCGATCGGCGCCAGCGGCGGGCGTCTTGCCGCCACGGTTATTCGCGAGCTGCATAAACGGCAGCTGCGTTATGGTCTCGCCACTCTCTGTATCGGCGGCGGTGAAGCTGTCGCTGTCATCTTTGAACGCGTTTAGGAGGAGAAGATCATGATCAAGCACATCGGCGTCCTTGGCGCCGGACAGATGGGGAACGGCATCGCCCATACCTTTGCTCAGTATGGTTTCGAAGTGCTCCTTTACGATATCGGCCAGCCGCAGCTCGAAAAAGCCCTGGCGACAATTCGCCAGAATCTCGAGCGGCAGGCGAAGAAGGGGACGATCCCGGAAGAACTGGTGAGCGCCACCCTGAGCCGCATCCGCACCACCCTGACCCTGGCCGACTTTCATCAGGTCGACTTCGTCGTCGAAGCGGCGACCGAGAACGAGGCCCTCAAGCTGGAGATCTTCCGTCAGCTCGATGCCGTCGCCAAGCCGGCAGCGATCCTCGCCTCCAACACCTCGTCGATTCCGATCACCAAGATCGCCAGTGTCACCAGACGGCCGGCGCAGGTTATCGGCATGCACTTCATGAATCCGGTGCCGCTGATGAAGCTGGTCGAAGTCATCCGCGGCCATGCCACCAGCGATGCCACCTTTGCGGTGACCTCCGGACTGGTGGCGAAGCTGGAGAAAGAGATGGCGGTCTCCCAGGACTACCCCGGCTTTATCGTTAACCGCGTCCTGATGCCGATGCTTAACGAAGCGATCTTCGCCCTCTACGAAGGGATCGCCAGCGCCGAGGATATCGATCTCGGCATGAAGCTCGGCACCAACCAGCCGATGGGGCCGTTGACCCTCGCCGACTTCATCGGTCTCGACACCTGCCTGGCGATCATGACGGTCCTCTACGACGGCTTCAAGGATCCCAAGTATCGTCCCTGTCCGCTCCTGGTGAAGATGGTCAATGCCGGCTACCTCGGCAAGAAGTCGGGTCGCGGCTTTTACGTGTATCAGTAGGAGGAACCGATGGACTACCAAACCCTGCTCATTGAAAGCAGCGACAAGATCGCCACGGTGACGATCAACCGGCCGCAGAGTCTCAACGCCCTTAACAGTGAAGTCCTGCGCGAGTTGGAATGCGCTTTCTACGAGCTGGAGAGGGATGCTGCCGTTCAGGTGGTGATCCTGACCGGCGCCGGGGCAAAAGCCTTTGTTGCCGGGGCCGACATCAAAGAGATGGCGGAGCTGACCGCCTGCCAGGGCCGCGCTTTTGCTCAGCAGGGCCAGCAGGTGTTGCAGGCTATCGCAACAATGACCAAGCCGGTCATCGCTGCCGTCAACGGCTTTGCCCTCGGCGGCGGGCTCGAGCTCGCCCTTGCCTGTGATTTCATCTACGCCAGTGATAAAGCCAGATTCGGTTTCCCCGAAGTCACCCTCGGCGTCATCCCCGGCTTTGGCGGCACCCAGAACCTCGCCCGCCTCATCGGCAAGAGTCGCAGCAACGAACTGATCTTCACCGGCAAGATCATCGATGCGCAGAAGGCCTCGGCTTGGGGGATCGTCAACGAACTCTGCCCGGCGGAAGAGTTACTGGCCGCGGTTCACGCGGCGGCCAGCGCCATCACCCGCGTCGGACCGTTGGCGGTCGGCTACGCCAAGGACGCCATCGCCAACGGCCTGAACATGGCCAGGGAGGACGGCTGTCGTTACGAGGCCTCCCTCTTCGGCGTCCTCTTTGCCAGTGCCGACCAGAAGGAAGGGATGGCTGCCTTTATCGACAAACGCAAGGCGGTCTTTTCGGGAAAATAACCATTCATCGCGGCGCGTCGCCGGTCGTATCAGGAGGTCATCATGAATTTTGAATTATCCCAGGATCATAAAGTGTTGCGCGATGCGGTGCGGGATTTCGTCGAGAAGGAGATCAAACCGATCGCCATGCAGATCGACGAAGAGCATATGATCCCCGAGGCCCTGGTGCAGAAGATGGCGGAGATGGGCTTTCTCGGCAGTTACCTCCCCGAAGAGTACGGCGGCGCCGGTCTCGACATGCTTTCCTACGCCATTGTCGTCGAAGAAGTCTCCAAAGCTTGCGCTTCGAGCGGTGTCCTCATCTCCGCCCACACCTCCCTCTGTTCCGGACCAATCTACACCTTCGGCACCGAAGCGCAGAAGCAGCAGTGGCTGCCGGCGCTGAACAGCGGTGAAAAGATCGGCTGCTTCCTCTTGACCGAAGCCAACGCCGGCAGTGACGCCGGAGGAACCGCGACCATGTACCAGCGGGAAGGGGACGAGTTCGTCATCAATGGCGGCAAAATCTTCATCACCAACGGCGGCTATCTCGGCACCGGTGTTCTCCTCGCTTCCCATGATCGTTCCTTAAAGCACAAAGGGGTGAGTGCCTTTATCGTCGACCTCAGTTCGCCGGGGGTTACCATCCTCAAGAATGAAAACAAGATGGGGATTCGCGGCAGCTACACCACCGCCTTTGCTTTTGACAACCTGCGCATCCCGGTGGAGAACCTCCTCGGCCAGGAAGGGAAGGGTTTCAATGTTGCCATGGATACCTTGAATGGTGGCCGCATCGGCATCGCCTCGCAGGCCCTCGGCATTGCCGAAGGCGCCTTCGAGCGCGCCCTCGCTTACTCCAAGGAGCGCAAGCAGTTCGATCAGGCGATCTGCGAGTTTCAGGCGATTCAGTTCAAGTTGGCGGATATGTTCACCCGTATTGAGACCAGCAAGCTGATGACCTACAAGGCCGCTTGTCTCAAAGATGCCAAGCAGAGCTACACCATGGAATCGGCGATGTGCAAGATGCTCGCTTCCGAGGCTGCGACCTACGTCACCAAGGAAGCGATGCAGATCTTCGGCGGCTACGGTTTTATCGTCGATTACGAGATCGAGCGCATGTACCGCGACGCCAAGATCACCGAGATTTACGAAGGGACCAACGAAATCCAGCGGCTGGTGATCTCCAAACTCCTCATTTCCTGACGCGTCAGCTTGCACTTGTAACGGGATGGTATTTATGGATGCGACCAGAGAAATCTATTGGAATGTCGGACACGGCGCGATTCTGCCGATGTACCTGCTGACCTTCGCCACCCTGGCGCTTCTGTTCTGGGGGATCTGGCGGCGGTTGCCGCACTACCGGCAGGGACAGCCGCTGCAGCGTCTCGATCAGCTGGGCCGGCGCTGTGGTCTGCTGCTGCGCAATCTCTTGACGCAACAAAGCGTGCGGCGCGGCGCCCTCGCCGGGATTTTCCACTCCTTTTTCTTCTGGGGCTTTGGTCTCCTCTTTATCGGCACCCTGCTGATCATGCTCCAAGCGGACGTGACCGAGCCCCTCTTCAACACAATCTTTCTCAAGGGGAACTTTTATCGCGGCTTCTCCCTGGTCCTCGATCTTGCCGGCCTCCTCGCCCTGCTGATGCTCGGCGGCTTACTGGTGCGGCGTTTTTTCCTGCGCCCGCCGGGTCTGGAGACGAGCCGTGACGACTACCTGCTGCACGGCCTCCTCTTTGCCATCCTGCTCAGCGGATTCGTCATTGAGGGGGCGCGCATGGCCGCGACCGAACTCCCCTCCAATCCGCAGCTGGCGCTTTGGTCGCCGGTCGGCAAGGTTGTCGGGCTGGCACTCCTGGGGCTCTCGGGGCCGCAGCTTGCCGCCCTGCATCTGGGGCTGTGGTGGTTGCACCTCCTCCTCGCCCTCGCCCTGATCGCGGCGATCCCCTTTACCAAGCTGCGTCATATCTTCACCACCACTGCTAATTATTTATTCGCCGATCTCGGCCCCAAAGGGGGGCTCGCAACGATCGATATGGAAGATGAGAACGCCGAGCAATTCGGCGCCGCCCGCATCAACGATCTGAGCTGGAAGGATATCTTTGACAGCGATGCCTGCACCAGCTGCAAACGTTGTCAGGATCGCTGCCCGGCACATGCCACCGATAAGCCCCTCTCGCCGATGCGCCTGATCAAACAGATTGGTGAGCTCGCGACTGTCGGAGCAACGAGTTCACTCTGCCCGACGATCAGCGAAGAGGTCCTCTGGTCGTGTACCACCTGCCGCGCCTGTCAGGAGATCTGCCCGGCGCAGATCGAACATGTCAACAAAATTCTGGAGATGCGCCGTAATCTCACGCTGATGGAGGGCTCCTTCCCCGGCGATGAAGTTCGCACCGCGATCGGCAACCTCGAAGTCAACGGCAATCCTTTCGGGCTCGGTTTTGCCGCGCGCGGCGATTGGGCTGCAGATCTGCCGGTGACGGTCCTGGGGAGTGGCGAAGCTTTCGATCTCCTCTACTTTGTCGGCTGCTACGCCTCTTTTGACCGGCGTAATCAGGAAGTGGCGCGCAACTT
>DIKR01000052.1:6237-6746 GCA_002424625.1 Desulfuromonadaceae bacterium UBA5613 | reverse complement strand
GGCGAGCCGGCCCGTAAGCTCGGCAACGAATATCTCTACCAGACGCTGGCCGCCGAGAATATCGAAACCATCAAGGGGTATGACGTCAAGCAGATCGTCACCAGTTGCCCACACTGCTTTAATACCCTTGGCCGCGATTATCGTGATCTTGGTCTCGACATCCCGGTGGAACACTACACCACCTTCATTGCCCGGCTCGTGACGGAGAAGCGCCTGCCCCTGATTGCCGCGCCCTTTAGCGCCACTTATCACGACTCCTGCTATCTCGGCCGCTACATGGATATCTATGACCAGCCCCGGCAGATTTTGCAGGCCGCCGGCGGCACGCTGACGGAGATGACGCGCTCCCGGGCCGAGAGTTTCTGTTGCAGCGCTGGCGGCGGGCGGATCTTTGCCGAGGAAAAGATCGGTAGTCGCATCAATGTGGCACGGGTGCAGATGGCGCAGGCCACCAACGCGCCGCTGCTGGTCTCCAACTGTCCTTTCTGCTTGACCATGTTCGAGGACGG
>DIKR01000052.1:5588-6145 GCA_002424625.1 Desulfuromonadaceae bacterium UBA5613 | reverse complement strand
CCCAGTCTCTGCGGATGAACAAAAAGCGGGCAGGCACGGGGGCCTGCCCCTACGTAAGAATAAAAAACCGAATAATCGGAGGTATTTATGAAAATTCTCGTTTGTATCAAGCAGGTTCCCGATCTCGAGTCGCGTTTCAAGCCGAACGCCGCCGGCGTCTGGTTCGACGAAACCGACCTCGCCTGGCGCATGAATGAATATGACGAGTACGCGGTCGAGGAAGCGGTCCGGCTCAAGGAGCAGCTTGGCGACACGGCGGAGCTCACCGTCCTGTCGATCGGCCCGGATCGGGTCGTTGAGGCCTTGAAGAAAGCCCTGGCCATGGGCTGCGACCGGGCTGTGCATATTCAGGACTCAGCGGCGGCGCAGAAGGATCCCTGGCAGATTGCCGACATCCTCGCGACATATGCCGGCGGCAAAGGCTACGAGGTGATCTTCACCGGCATGCAGTCGCAGGACCGCGGCAGTGCTCAGGTCGGCGTGACTCTGGCGGAGCGTCTCGGTTACGGCTGCGTCACCACTCTGGTTGGCTTCGCTTACAACGCCGGCGTCATCAC
>DIKR01000052.1:2357-5541 GCA_002424625.1 Desulfuromonadaceae bacterium UBA5613 | reverse complement strand
CAGCTCGGCCTGAATGTGCCGCGCTATCCGACCCTCCCCAATATCATGAAGGCCAAAAAGAAAGAGATCGAAGCCCTGACCGTCGCCAGCCTCAGCAGCGACAGTGCTCGCGCCACGACACTGCGCTTCTATCCGCCGGCCAAAAAAGGGGGAGGACTGGTCCTCGAAGGGGAGATCAGTGCGCTGGTTGAGCAGTTATTCGGCATTCTCAAGGAAAAGACTGCGGTCCTACGCTAGGAGGCGACAATGAAAGCATTATTGGTGGGCGAATATCGCGAAGGAAAACTCCTCGACAGCACTTATGAACTCCTCGGCTTTGCCGAGCGCCTCGGCGTCGAGGCTTCGCTCTTTCTCGTCGGCAGCAGCACCCAGTTACCGGCCTGTTCGGGCACTCTTTATCTTGCTGACGTCGCTGTCTGCGACGAGTACAACCCCGACCTGCACAAACACTTGATTGTGGCGGCAGCAGAGCAAGCCAAGGCGGACTGCGTGGTCTTTCTTCACTCCTCCTATGGATGGGATCTCGCCCCGCGGGTTGCCTTGGCGCTGCAGGCTGGCCAGATCTCGGAGGTCGTCGCCATCGTCGACGGTGGTTTTGAGGTCGGCTGCTGTAATGCCAAGATGCGTCGGCTTGTGCAGCCGGCGACGGCGCGGACAGTTCTCACCATTCAGGCCGGCGCCTTTACCGCAGCAATGCCGGCAGGGACGCCGCAGGTCGTGCCGCAGGCGGTCGCCGCCACCAACGCGCAGTTTGAATTCGTCGGTTACGAGCCGGCCGAAGCCAAGGATGTCGATCTTACTCGCGCCGAGGTCATTGTCAGCGCCGGACGCGGCGTCGGCAAGAAAGATAATGTGCCGGTAATTGCCGCAATGGCCAAGGCCCTGGGCGGCGAACTCGGCGCAAGTCGGCCAGTGGTTGATGCCGGCTGGGTCGATCACAGCCATCAGGTCGGCACCACCGGCCAAAGCGTTGCCCCCAAGCTCTACGTCGCCTGCGGCATTAGCGGCGCGATTCAGCATATGGCGGGGATGAAAAAATCAGAGTTCATCGTCGCGATCAATAAGGATAAGGACGCCCCGATCAACGAGGTGGCCGATGTGCTCATTGTTGCCGACGTGATGCAGTTCGTCCCGGCCTTTACCGCGCGGCTGGCGAAATGAGTCTGGAACGGAGGTTAATCCAGGTCTGCAATGGCAATGGCAAGGGAAAGACGACCGCGACCCTGGGGCTGGGCTGCGCGCAGGCGGTCGGGGCTGAAGGTCTGTAGGGTGTAATTCATGAAAGGCGGTTGCAGGGGTCGCTATTCAGGAGGACGAAATGACCAAAAGCGTGACACAGCAATTGAAAGAGCAAGCGCGAACCCTCGGTGCCGATCTGGTCGGGATTGCGGATCTCCAGCTCCTGGCCGGCATTGAAACGACCCCGCCCGACCTCCTTGCCCCCTTTCGCTCTGCCATCTCTTTGGCCGTCAAACTCCCCGACGCGGTCTTTGAACAACTGGTTGATCGCCCGACCCCCCTTTATTCCCAAGTCTACCAGCAGGCCAATGCTCTGCTTGACACCATTGCCTTGCGCCTCTGCTGCTGGATCGAAGCTCAGGGAGGGAAGGCCCTGCCGATTCCGGCGTCTCTCCCTCTCGACATGGTGAACTTCACTTCCCACCTTTCCGCCAAGGCGGTGGCCAATGTTGCCGGTCTCGGCTGGCAGGGAAAGAGTCTCCTCATTATCACCCCGGAGTTCGGCCCGCGGGTGCGGCTGGTAACGGTTCTCACCGATCTGCCGCTACTTGCGGATGCGCCGCTCAAGAACCGCTGCGGAACCTGCCGGGCCTGCACCGATGCCTGTGTGGCCCAGGCGATTCGCAACGTCAACGTGGAATTCCATTATGCCTCACGCGATGAGGCCCTCGATTTTAACAAGTGTGCCGACAAACTCGTCCGCGAATTCAAGAATCTGCCATTGATTGAGAAGCCGATCTGCGGGATCTGCATCAAGGTCTGTCCTTGGGGTCGGCAGTTGAATATGCGCTCGCGGCGACAACGGAAAGACAGAGAAAAGGAGAGCTGAAATGTTTCTCGATCTGAATGAAGAACAAAGATTGATCCAGGAGACCGCACGAGATTTTGCCAAGGCCGAGCTTGAGCCGGTAGCAGCGCAGCTCGATCAGGTGGACGATCGTGCCCCCCTCCTGGCCAATCTCAAGAAACTCGCCGAGCTCGGTTTCATGGGGCTCAACGTCAAGGAGACCTACGGCGGCTGTGAAGCCGGAGTTGTCGCCTTCAGCGTTGCCATGACCGAGATTGCCCGCGCCTGCGCCTCGACGGCAGTGACGGTCTCAGTCAACAACATGGTCTGCGAGGTGATTCAGGCGATCGGCAGCGAAGAACAGCGCCGCGCTTATATCCCCAGGATCTGTTCCGGCGAATTTGCAGCGGGCGCTTTTGCCTTGACCGAGACCGGCGCCGGCTCGGATCCCTCGGGGATGACGACCCAGGCCATCGAGGATGGCGACAGCTACGTTCTCAACGGCAGCAAGATCTTCATTACCAGCGCGCCTTACGCCGGGGTCTTTGTCGTCTGGGCAGTGACTGACCGGAGTGCGCCGAAAGGGAAGGGAATCAGCTGTTTCCTCGTCGAGGCTGGCACGCCGGGGCTGATCATCGGCAAGGAGGAGCAGAAGATGGGGCAGCATGCCTCGGCGACCAACGAGGTCATCTTCAGCGACTGCCGCATTCCCTGCAGTGCCCTGATGGGGAAGCTCAATGACGGTTTTCGCACAGCGGTGGCGGAACTGGCCGGCGGCCGTATCGGTATCGGCTCCCTTGGCCTCGGCATTGGCTTGGCGGCGATGGACTACGCCAGCCGCTACGCCGGCGAACGAATGCAGTTCGGCCAGAAGATCAGCAGCTTTCAGGCAATCCAGTGGAAAATCGCCGATGCTTATACCGAACTCGAAGCGGCGCGGCTGCTGCTGATGAGTGCTGCTTACCGCAAGGAAAGTGGCAAAGCCTTTGCCAAGGAAGCGTCGATGGCGAAGCTCTTCGCCACTGAGGCCGCCAACAAGGCCTGCTACCAGGCGCTGCAGATGCTCGGCGGTTACGGCTATACCCGGGATTTTCCCATCGAACGCTATGCTCGCGATGCGCGCATCACTGCGATTTACGAAGGGACCAACGAGATCCA
>DIKR01000052.1:1416-2315 GCA_002424625.1 Desulfuromonadaceae bacterium UBA5613 | reverse complement strand
TGGTATGAACAACAAACGGATTACCCTGCAACAGGCCGCCGAGATCATCAAGGACGGCGCAAGTCTCACCTTCTCCGGTTTCACCATCTGGCGCCGGCCGATGGCGATCGTCTGCGAGCTGATCCGCCAGCAACGCCGGGGATTGCACCTCATTGAGGTTCAGGGCGGACCGCACACCGAATTTCTCGTCGGTGCCGGCTGCGTCGACATCTGGGAATCGTGCTGGGTCGGCCATGAACTTTACGGCAAATACGGCGCCAATCTGTCGCGCAAGGTCGGCGCCAAAGAGATCATCGTCGAGGACTACAGCCACGCCGAGATGATGTTCCGTTTCGCCGCCGGCGCTTCCGGCGCTCCCTACGCCGCGACTCAGACCTCCCTCGGCACCGATATCCACAACCCGGCCTACGACATGCTCGGCCTTGCCGGCAAACGCGACGGCCAGCGCATCGCCAAGCACAAGTACGTCTTTAGCGACGATCCCTTCTACGGCGCCGGCGCCCAGGTTCTCGTCCCGGCGGCCAAGGTCGACATCGCCGTGATGTGTGTGCAGCAGGTCGGCGAGGAAGGGACGGTGCGGGTCAACGGCCAGTACTACTCCGATCCCGAGGCCGCCCGAGTTGCTGATCTCACCATTGTCATGGCCGAGGAGATCGTTCCTGAGGAGTACCTGCGGCGCAACGCCGATCACAACACCATTGCCAGCTTTGAGGTCGACCATATTGTCGAATGCCCCTTTGGCGCCCACCCGACCGGCATGTTCGGGCGTTACGACGTCGATGGTGCTTTTCTCAAGGACTTTTACGCCAAGACCCGCAGCCAGGAAGGCTTCGATGCCTTTGCCAAGGAGTGGATCCATGGTCACGATCATCTGAGTTATCTGGAGAAGCTCGGTTGGG
>DIKR01000052.1:783-1295 GCA_002424625.1 Desulfuromonadaceae bacterium UBA5613 | reverse complement strand
GAGGTGGCGGATAACGAGATTGTCTTTGCCGGCACCGGTCTGCCGATGGTGGCGATCATGCTCGCCCAGAAGACCCATGCCCCGAACCTCAAGCTGATCTTCGAAGCCGGCACCCTCGACGGCCGGCCGCCGGAGATTCCCACCTCGGTCGGTGACGCCCGCTGCGAGATGGGCGCTTCCCGCGCCTCGGGTCTTTATGATGCCTTCAGCATTGCCCAGCGCGGCTATGTCGATCTCGGTTTTTTGGGCGGTGCCGAGGTAGACCAATACGGCAACGTCAATACCACCTGTATCGGTGATTATCTCAATCCTGAGCTGCGACTCACCGGCAGCGGCGGCAATCCCGATATCAACTCCTTTGCGCAGCGCACCGTCTTCATCATGGTTCATGAGCCGCGCCGCTTTGTCGAGAACGTCAGCTACATCACCAGTCCCGGCTGGCGGGTGAAGAAGTGGCCGGGCGGTGAGATCGTGCCGCGCCAGGAACTTTATGGTGCCGCCTTCCGCGGCGG
>DIKR01000052.1:0-656 GCA_002424625.1 Desulfuromonadaceae bacterium UBA5613 | reverse complement strand
CGGCGAGACCTTACCGCCGACCCGCGAAGAGCTGCACCTCATTCATGAGGTCCTTGATCCGGAGCAGATCTTTATCCCCAAGGTGAAATTGGTGAACTGAAGCAATCGCGCTGCCGGGGCATCCGTTCATCCCGGCCTTTTCCCTCAGGAGATTTGTCATGCAGTGTAATGCCATGGAGGATTTTAAGCGTCAGATCAGCGTCCATCTTCTCAAGCGGGAGAACGGCATCGCGCTCTTGACCGGCACCATAAAGGACCGTTTTCACGATATTGTCCTTGAGGTCGAGGTCTCCATCGCCAATCTGACCATTAGCGCCATCAGCGTCGATTTCCGTCAGGCCCCGAGTCCTTCCTGCCAAGAGGTTGCGGTGCCGCTGACTACCCTGATCGGCATGACGATCGGTCCGGGGATGAGTCGTCAATTGATGGTCGCCCTCGGCGGTCCATCGGGGTGTGGTAATCTGCGTAACCTGCTGCAGAGCTTGCTGCCGTTGGTCCTTAATCTCTCGGCCGCCAGCGGGATTGAGGACGAGGCGGAGATGCTCACCGCTATTCATCGTCATCTGGTCGGGACCTGCGCTGGCTATGCGGATACCCCCTCCGACGGAAAGTGAATTTTTTTATCCGCGTCACGCAGTTTACGTAATTTTCAGGAG
>DIKR01000125.1:2127-3317 GCA_002424625.1 Desulfuromonadaceae bacterium UBA5613 | reverse complement strand
CCAATCGCCGCCAGCACGGCAACAAGGTCTACTTCAATATCAACCGCCACATCAACTACACCAATATCTGCGTCAATCGCTGCACCTTCTGCGCCTTCAGCAAGGAGGAGGGGGAGAACGGCAGCTATACCATGATGCTGGAGGAGATCCTCCGCAAGGCCGCGGAAGCGCAAGCGAGCGGCGCCACCGAACTGCACATGGTCGGCGGCCTCCACCCCGACCTCCCCTTCGACTTCTATCTGGAGATGCTTGCCGCCATCTCCGCCGACTCACCGCAGCTGCACATCAAGGCCTTCACCGCCGTCGAGATCGACTACTTCGCCCGCATCACCGGTCAAAGCGTCGAAGCAGTGATCGAAGAGCTCAAGCTCGCCGGCCTCGGTTCCCTGCCCGGCGGCGGCGCCGAGATCCTCGGGGCGCGGGTGCGGGAACAGATCTGCCCGGAGAAGATCTCCGGCGAACGCTGGCTGGAAGTTACCGCTATCGCCCACCGCGCCGGGCTGAAGAGCAACGCAACCATGCTCTTCGGTCATCTCGAAAGCGCGGCCGACCGCGTCGATCATCTCCACAAACTGCGCGCCCTGCAGGATCAGACCCACGGTTTTCAGGCCTTCATCCCCCTCGCCTTCCAGCCTGACAACACCAAAATTGCCGGCGCCAAAGGGCCGGGCGGTATCGATGCTTTGAAGACGTTGGCAATCAGCCGCCTTTATCTCGACAACTTTGCGCACATCAAGGCCTACTGGGTGATGCTCGGCCTCAAGATCGCCCAGATCGCCCTTGCCTTCGGGGTCAACGACCTCGACGGCACGGTCATTGAGGAGAAGATCGGCCACGACGCCGGCGCCGCTTCACCGCAGGCCCTCTCCAAGGAGCAGCTCTGCGCTCTGATCCGCGAGGCCGGCAAGGTACCAGTGGAGCGGGATACCCTTTACCATGAGTTGCGGAGCTATTGAGCATGACTGACACTCTGCAAACTATCAAAACCAAGATCAACGCCAACACCCCGCTCGACCACGCCGAAGCTCTCTGGCTCCTGACTCAGGCGGACCTTCTCGCTCTTGGCCAGCTCGCCGACGGAATCCGCGCCCGCAAACACCCCGACCACCGTGTGACTTTCGTCATCGACCGCAATGTCAACTACACCAACGTCTGCACCTCCAAGTGCAAGTTCTGCGCGTTCTATCGCA
>DIKR01000125.1:0-2087 GCA_002424625.1 Desulfuromonadaceae bacterium UBA5613 | reverse complement strand
CAAGGTCTGGTACAGCACGGCGGCACCCAACTCCTCATGCAGGGGGGACTGCATCCGGATCTACGCATACAGTGGTTCGAGGAGCTCTTCCGCCTGATTCGCGCCCGTTTCCCGAGCGTGCAGATCCACTCCCTCTCCCCGGCCGAGGTCATCCACATCGCCAGACAGTCGGGGATCAGCATGGCGGATTGCCTGAGGCGCCTCAAGGATGCCGGCCTCGCCTCCGTCCCTGGCGGCGGCGCCGAAGTCCTCGTCGATAGCGTCCGCCTGGCGATCAGCCCCAACAAGATCGGCACCCGCGACTGGCTGGCGGTGATGGAGGAAGCGCATCACCTCGGCATGCGCACCACCGCGACGATGATGTTCGGCAGCAGCGAAGCGCCGCAAGATATCGTCGAACACCTTTTCGTCATCCGCCAGCTGCAGGCCAGGACCGGCGGCTTCACCGCCTTCATCCCCTGGACCTACCAGCCGGGGAATACCGAACTCGGCGGCGAGACCGCCAGCGGCGTCGCCTACCTGCGCGTCCTCGCTCTGGCCCGCATCGTCCTCGATAATATCGACAACATCCAGGCCAGTTGGGTCACCCAAGGGGCAATGATGGCGCAAGTGGCGCTGCGCTTCGGCGCCAACGACCTCGGCGGCACCATGCTGGAGGAGAACGTCGTCGCTGCCGCCGGTTGTGATTTCAGCCTGTCGATTGAGGAGATCATCGAAATCGCCCGCGGCGCCGGCTTTACCCCGGCGAAACGGAATACGCTGTATGAGATTCTGGAAGAGTATTGAAAAGGCCCCCTCATCCGGCCTGCGGCCACCTTCTCCCAAGGGAGAAGGGAAGCTTTCAATCGATGAGGCAGATTACAACTGATTAGATTTTGAATAGACTCCCCTCTCCCTGAGGGAGAGGGTGCCCGAAGGGCGGGTGAGGGGGAACGATGCGCGTCCCACAAGAACTGCTGACTTTTGCCCGACAGCTTCGTCAAGGCCAGACCGACGCAGAAGCTCTCATGTGGCACCTCCTGCGCGACCAGCGCTTCTGTGGCTACAAATTTCGCCGTCAGTACCCGCTCGCTGGCTATATCCTCGACTTCTACTGCCATCCGGCGAAGCTGGCTATCGAACTTGATGGTGGCGGGCACAATGACGATGAACAGCGACGCTATGATCGGGAACGGACGAAGGTCTTGGCGGGGGCGGGCATTCGGGTGATCCGCTTCTGGAATAATGATGTGCTCAATGGGATTGAAAGTGCTTTGGAAGTGATTTATATGGAACTTTCGAGGGATTGACAGTCTTTTCCCCCTCTTCCGGCCTTGCGGCCACCTTCTCCCTCGATGGAGAAGGGAAGCTAAAATCTCAGTTTGGAGAAGTTATGAGTTACCTACGCAAAACCATCCGCGACATGGCCGGCTACGTCCCCGGCTTCCAGCCCCCGGACCATGAACCGTGGATCAAACTCAACACCAACGAAAACCCCTACCCGCCTTCGCCGCAGGTACGCGCCGCCCTCCTTGCCGAGATCGGCGCTGACGGCGAGAATCTGCGCAAGTATCCCGACCCGGGCAGCAAGACGATGCGCCAGGTGGCGGCGGAGCTCTACGGCTTCGACCCTTCCTGGGTGATCACCGCCAACGGCTCGGACGAGCTCCTCAACAACCTCATCCGCGCCTTTGCCGGCGAAGGGGAGGAGGTCGCCTACATCCACCCCTCCTACTCCTACTACGCCACCCTCGCCGAGATCCAGGGAGCGAAGATTCGCACCTTCTGCTTGACCGAGGATTTCCGCATCAAGGACTTCCCGGCCCGTTTCGAGGGGAAGATCTTCTTCCTCACCTCGCCGAACGCACCGCTCGGCTTCGCCTTCCCCTTGGATTACATCGAGGAGATCGCGCAGCGCTGCGCCGGCATGCTGGTGATCGATGAAGCCTACGTCGATTTCGCCGACTTCACGGCGATGGCGCTGGTGAAGAAGTACGAAAACGTCGTCGTCACCCGTACCTTCTCCAAGAGCTATTCCCTCGCCGGGATGCGCCTCGGCCTCGCCGTCGCCCGCCCGGAGGTCGTCGCCGCCCTCGACAAGATCCGCG
>DIKR01000025.1 GCA_002424625.1 Desulfuromonadaceae bacterium UBA5613 | reverse complement strand
GAGCCTGCGCCACGGTTGTCCGGTCAATCTGTTCATTCTTGACCGCGGCCGGCGGCGGGGCGGGAGTGGTGGTATTGACCGCAACCAGATAATGGACGATCTGACCGAGGGTCTGCAAGCTGCCAAGCTGCTCGGGACGCACCGCCGGCGCGTTCGGCAGTTCGCTCTGCAACGCCGCAAAGATCTCGACGCGCTTGATCGAATCGATACCAAGATCGGCATCGAGCGCCATGTCGAGTTCGAGCATCTCCAAGGGATAGCCGGTCTTTTCGGCAATGACGGCGAGGAGAACAGTCGCAGTATGGGAATCAGGGGAACTCTGGGAATTATTATTCCCGTTATTCTCATGTTTCCCATCAGCTGAAGCTAACACCGGAGCATGACCGAGACCGGCAAGGAGATGTTCAACAATCTGGCCCAGGGTCTGCAAGGTACCGAGGTGTTCAGGGCGGATCGCCGGGGCTTCCGGCAGTTGCTCATGCAGGGCCGAGAGGATCTCCACTCGCTTGATCGAATCGATACCGAGATCGGCATCAAGCGCCATATCGAGTTCGAGCATCTCCAGGGGATAACCGGTCTTCTCGGCGACGATGCCGAGGAGGACGGCATTGACCCGATCGGACGAGGTAGACGGTGGCGTCACGACAGGAAGAGCCTGGGAATCATAGGAATTCTGGGAATTATAACTCCCATGATTCTCATGCTTCCCATCGACTGAAGCCACAACCGGAGCGGCAAAACTGACAACCGGCATTGCCGCCGCCGGCGCCCCGCCGTAAAGCATGTGCCGCTGCTGTTCGATCAGGGTCAAAAAGGAGCGAGTCGCTGCTTCCTGACCGCTCAAGAACTGCTGATGCAAGCGGGAAGTCTGTTCCTGCAACGACTGCAAGGCCTGCATACTCTGCTGAGTGAGGTGCAGGGCATCCTGCAGTGCCGCCGGGGCGGCAGTCGGTGTCGGTGCCCCGATTGCCGCTGGAGGAAGCGGCGCCGAAGTAACGACAGCCGCTGGTAGCGGTGCCCGGGCCGGACGCTTCGCCGGCGGATTGAAGTAGTTGGCGCCGCAGAGCGGGACGACCATCCCCTTCTTCTTTGCCACTTTGCTGCGTTCTTGCGCATAATCGGCATCCCAGCGACTGAGATCAATCCCGTAGCCGAAGACCGCTAACTGACCAAGGGTGCGAGCGAGATCGTGAATGGCCGAGCGCTGCCCGCCGGAGGAATCGAGGGCCAAGGCCTGATGCTCGCGACCGGCGAGTATCGCCTTGACCATGCCGGTCAATCGCGCACCGGGGCCAACCTCGACAAAGGTGCGAATCCCGCTGGCATAAAGGCTCTCAACCTCGCTGACAAATTCGACCGGACTGGCGAGCTGGGTGGACAGGAGTTGCCGGGCAGCATCGGCGCTCGCCGGATAAGCCTGACCGCTGCTGTTGGCAAAGACCGGCATCTGGCCGGCCTGAAACTCGGTGCTCGCCAGGGCGACGGCAAAAGGAGCGCTGGCAGCGGCAACCAGGGGGCTGTGAAAGGCTGCGGCAACGGTCAACTCTTTGTAACGCAGACCGCGGGCTTCGAGCAGTTTGGCTGCCTTGGCAATCTCCGTTGTCGCCCCGGAAAGGACGCCCTGTTCCGGCGTATTGCGGTTGGCAAGAACGAGATCGAGACCTTCCTCGGTCAACAGCTTTTCGACTTCCGCGAGGGGGGCGGAGACCGCCAGCATCGTGCCGCGATCACCCTCGCCGGCGGCCATGAGTTCGCCGCGGCGGCGGGACAAATGATGCAGAGCCTCTTCTGCGAAGTAACCGCCGGCACAAAGAGCGGTCAGTTCGCCATAACTGTGGCCGGCAAAAGCATCGGCCTGCAGGGCAAAGGATTTCAGCACCTTGAGGGCACCGAGGCTGACGGCACCCAGGGCCGGCTGAGCGACTTCGGTCGCCTGCAGCCGGGTCACCTCGGCCTGGCGGCTGGCATCGTCAAAGCTGCCGCGCGGATAGATCGCTTCGGCGAGCTGACCGTTGACGCCGACCGCAGCAGCAAATGCCTGATCGGCGGCCTGAAGCGTGCTAAAGAAGGCGGGAAATTGCAGTGCCAGTTCCGCCAGCATCCCCGGATATTGTGCTCCCTGACCAGGGAAGAGGATCGCCAGCTTGCCGGCAGCTCCGCCGCACGCAAAGTAAACGCCGTCCGGGGTCTGCCAGGAGCTCTGCGCCCCTGATTTCGCCAGCATGCTCAGAGCGCTCTTGATCTGCGCCGGGGGATTGCTTCTCCCTTTTTCCATCACCAGTGACAAACGACAAGCCATTTGCGGGTCGAATTGCTGACGGCTCGTACTGGCAGCGAGACGGAGCTCCGCCCAGGCGGCGTCGGCCGGAAAGGCCCGCAGGAGAGTCTCCAATCCCGCAACATCAGCAGCGCTGAAGGCAACAATCTGCACCTCGCCACTTTCGTCGACGACGATTTTCTCCGCCTGATACTCTTCGAGAAGACAATGGAAGTTGCTGCCGCCGAAACCGAGGGCACTGACACCGGCGCGGCGCGGGTGGACAGGATTGGCGATCCAGGGGCGGGCCGCGGTATCGAGATAAAAAGGGCTGCCATTGGCAACAACCACGTCCTGGGGCTTCTGCACCTTGAGGGTCGGCGGCAGGATCTTGTGGTAAAGGGCGAGGGTCGCCTTGATCAAACCCGCCGAACCGGCGGCGGCCTTGGTGTGGCCGATCTGCGACTTGACCGAACTGAGAGAGCACCAGGGACGCTCTCCTTCACCAAAGACCTGGCGCAGGGCCTTGACCTCGACGGCGTCACCAACCTTGGTGCCGGTGCCGTGCGCTTCGACCAGCTCGATCGTCTCCGGAGTGACATCCCCCTGCTGATAGGCACGACGCAGCGCCTTCTCCTGCCCGGCGGCACTCGGTTCGTAGATCGCCGAACCGCGCCCGTCGCTGGAGGAACCGATACCACGGATGACAGCATAGATGCGGTCAGCATCGCGTTCGGCGTCGGCGAGACGCTTGAGGACAACAACCCCCAGACCTTCGCCGAGGGTGGTGCCGTCACTGTCCGCAGAAAAAGGCTTGGCATGTCCCGAAGGAGAGAGGGCCGGCGTCTTGCTGAAGCAGGTGTACATGAAGATATCGTTGAAGGTATCGACCCCGCCGGTGACGACCATGTCGGCCTTGCCGGCGCTGAGTTCGAGGGCGGCAAGGTTGAGGGCGCTCAGCGAACTGCCGCAGGCGGCATCGACGACACAATTGGTGCCGCCGAAGTTGAAGTGCTTGCTGATACGACCGGCAACGACATTGCCGAGGAGACCGGGGAAAGAATTTTCCTGCCAGGGGACATAGGAATCGCTGATGCGCTGGATCGCATCGGCGGCGATGTCGTCAGCGACACCCGCCTCTTTGAGAGCGGCCCGCCAGCGCGGATGACCGAGCCGGGCACCCAGGGGGATGACGAGTTCGAGGCTGCCGGTGACGCCGAGGATGACGCTGACCTTGTCGCGATCAAACTCCTTGTCAGCGCTGTAACCGGCGTCAACCAGAGCTTGCTCGACGGCAACCAGGCCGAGGAGCTGGGCAGTATCGACCGCTTCCAGGGCATTGGGGAGGATACCGTACTCCATCGGATGAAAATCGACAGGGGGGAGAAACCCGCCCATTTTGGCATAGACCTGATCCGGAGCTTTGGGGTCGGGATTGAAGTAATCCTCAGGACGCCAGTGACTGGCCGGCACTTCGGTGATGGCATCACG
>DIKR01000037.1:512-18899 GCA_002424625.1 Desulfuromonadaceae bacterium UBA5613 | reverse complement strand
CGCCGCCGGCCCTCCTCTGGGCGGCGGCCGCACCGTTGCCGGCGGGAGTTGACGAAGCCGCTTTTGTCGGTCTCCTTGCCGGCGAAGCGTTGCCGCTGTCGCGCTGCGTGACCCTCGATCTCCTTGTCCCGGCCGTAGCCGAAGTCGTACTGGAAGGGCACGTCGTTCCTGGTGATGTCGGCCGCGAAGGCCCCTTTGGTAATCACAGCGGCAGTTATGCGCCGACGGCTCTGGTACCGCGCCTGCGCCTCGCGGCCCTGCACCGGCGCCGTGATTGTTGTATTGCGGCGACCGTGGTCGGGCCGCCGCCGATGGAAGATTGCTATCTGGCGGCTCTCACCCCGCAACTCTTTCTGCCGCTGCTGCGTATCGATTGTCCTGAAATCGTCGCTCTCGCCATGCCCATCGAAGGGATCTTTCACGGCTGCGCGCTGGTGGCCGCCGATCCGATGGGCGATGGCGCCGGGCTCCTGGCTCGCCTGCGCAACAGTGATTTGCTGCGGCGCTCGCGGCTGCTCATTCTCTTTGGGCCCGAAGTGAATGTCCATGATTACGCCGCTGCTTTCTGGCGCGCTCTGAATGCCGTCGATTTGCAGCGCGATCTGACGATTCTGCCCGGGATTGGACTCAATATCGACGCTTCCCGTCCTCTGCCCCAGCCGTTGTTCCCTGATCCGCAGATTGTTGCTCAAGTGGCGGCGCGGGCCAATGATTACGGACTGCCGGCATCCTGGTTTGTTAATTCAAAATGAATAAATTCACTATGACAAAAAAACCATATCGGTTAGACTCTGCGTCATGAGTACTTTGGCCTTTTCTTTGATCCTCTTTTCGGCGCTGATGCACGCGCTGTGGAATCTGCTCGTCAAGCGCAGCCGCGACAAGACGATCTATATCTGGTGGATGTTTGTCATCTCCGCTACGCTCTTTACGGCGCTCCTCCCTTTTCTCCCCGGTCCCTTTCCGGTGCCGTCATCCCGCATCCTCGCTCTCGCTGCCGGTGGAGGACTCTGTTTTGTCCTGTATCATATTGCTAATGGCCAGGCTTATCATCGCGGCGACCTTTCCCTTGTTTACCCCCTGTCGCAGACCTCAATGCTGTATGTGCCGCTGTGGGGCGCCCTTCTGCTCGGGGAAAAGATCTCCGGACTCGGCCTGTGCGGTATTGCTCTGGTCGTGATCGGCGTCTGGTGCGTCCAGTTGCGACGTTTCTCCCTTGATGAAGCCCTGCGCCCCTTGCGCAGTCTCAATGAAGACGCGGTGCGCTATGCCCTCTTTGCCGGCTTGATCTATTCGGTCGGCGCGGTCATCGACAAGACCGGGGTCATGGATTATTCTCCCCTCTACTTCACCTACCTGCTGGTCATCTTCATGCTGGTCTTTATGTCCCTCAATCTTCTCCGTCCCCGTTACCGCGACCGCATCCTGGCAGAATGGCAGTACAATCCCCGTCTCATCCTCATTGCCGGTCCGGTGATGATGGGTTCCTTCCTCTCTTTCCGCTACGGCCTCAAGCTCGCCCCCTTAAGCTACGCTGTTCCGACCCGACAGGTGAGTATCCTCATCGGCGTCCTCATCGGCACCCTTTTTCTCAACGAAACCTGCGGTCGCATCCGTTTGTTGGCTGGCGTTACCATTCTCGCCGGAGTGGTTTTAATCCGGTTTAGCTAAGGGAAACCTTCCCCCCTCATCCGCCGCTATGCGGCACCTTCTCCCTCAGGGAGAAGGGCACCAGATGAGATTCCCCTCTCCATGAGGGAGAGGGTGGCCGTCGGCCGGGTGAGGGGGGAATCTCGTCTAGCTATCCTCACTTTTTTACGCTACCATGCCGCACCACCATCCCTCTCTCAGGACCCCTGCCATGAAGAACCTTGCCAACTTCCTCTTTGAAGTCGGGATGCTCAAACGCACGCCGCGCACCGGCTTTCAATTTCTCGGCTCCGGAGCCGAGTCGGTCGCCGAGCACTCCTTCCGGACTGCCGTCATCGGTTATACTCTGGCGCAACTTGACGGGACGGTGAACCCGGCGCGGGTCATGCAGCTTTGCCTCTTTCACGACATTCCCGAGGCGCGCACCGGCGATCTTAACTATGTCAACAAGAAGTATGTGCAGGTCGATGAAGCACGGGCCGTGCGCGATCTCGCCGCCACCCTCCCTTTTGGCGACGATTATCAGGGTACGATCGCGGAGTTTACCGCCGGGGAGACGCCGGAGTCGTGTCTCGCCCACGATGCCGATCAACTGGAGATGATCCTTGCCCTCAAGGAGTACCGGGATCTCGGCAATCGCAATGCGGAAGAGTGGTATCCCTACTCCTTGAAGCGACTGAAGACCGTGGTGGCCCGCGAGCTGGCCGAGACCATCTGGGTCACCGATTCGAGCCGTTGGTGGTTCGAGGGGGAGGATGTCAACTGGTGGGTGAAGGGGAAGCGCTAAAGATATTCGGTTGACTTTTCCCGCGGCATCCTGCTAGCTTGACTTCACAATTCAAGCCCTAGGGGAGTGACTGTAGTCACTGAGAGTTTCGCAGCCAGCGGGACGACCCTTCGAACCTGATCCGGCTCATACCGGCGTAGGGAAGCGGCGCATCCTCCCGAACGAATCATGCAGACGGTGGAGCCGCGACGAGCCGGCTCCACCGTCTTTTTATTTGTGGTGACTTTATGCAGATCATGGTCAATGAACGCACTATCGAGGTTCCCGCCGGGACAACCCTCTTTGCTCTGCGCGCAAGTTACAAGCCGCAGGCCGATCTCCTCATCGTCAACGGTTTTCCGACGCCAAAGGATCAACTCCTGACCGATGGTGACCGGGTGGCGCTGATTCAGCGCGGCGAAGTGCCGGCACCAGAAGAGATGGAAGCGCTCCTCATGGCGCGCCACACGCCGGGAGTGCACGAAAAGATCAAGGGGGGGACGGTCGGCATTGCCGGCTGCGGCGGCCTCGGTTCGGCGGTGGCGGTCGCGCTTGCCCGCATCGGTGTCGGGCGGCTGCTGCTGGCTGATTTCGATCTGGTCGAACCGTCGAATCTCAATCGTCAGCAGTACTTTGTCGATCAGATCGGCATGGCCAAGGTCGATGCCCTCAAGGCTAATCTCGGGCGGATCAACCCCTTTGTCAAGGTCGCCACCTATCATGGCCGTCTTGATCGCGCTAATATTCCGCAGGTTTTTAGCGTCGCTGATCTTCTGGTCGAAGCCTTTGACGGCGCCGACCAGAAGGCGCTGCTGGTTGAGAACTGGCGGCAGAACTTTCCCGAAAAACCGTTGATTGCCGCCTCGGGCCT
Source organism: Desulfuromonadaceae bacterium UBA5613 (assembly GCA_002424625.1). GTDB lineage: Bacteria > Desulfobacterota > Desulfuromonadia > Desulfuromonadales > UBA2197 > UBA2197. The sequence continues at coordinate 15,612 of DIKR01000037.1, read as the reverse complement.
CGCCGGTTTCGGCCCGTCTAATACCATTACCACCCGTCGCGTCGGCCGTAACTTCTGGCTGGTCGGCGATGGCGACAGTAGCGCCGGTCCCGGCCAGGGGCTGATGGCGCCGCGCGTCGGGATCGCAGCACACCACCAGGCAAATGCGGCCCTGCGCCTGCTGTTGGGCGAAGAGCCGGAATAATTAACGACAAGGATCACTCATCATGCAGCTACAAATTAACGGTCGTGAACGCGACATCACCGCCGGCGACGTTGCCGGCCTGCTTCAGGAGTTGGGGCTTGATGCCAGCCGGGTTGCGGTCGAATTGAATCGCAGCATTGTTCTGTCCGCCAACTTTGCCCAGACCCCGTTGGCCGCCGGCGATAGCATCGAAATCGTCCAGTTCGTCGGTGGCGGGTAAATCATTCAAAAGCGCCCCTCATCCGTCCCTGCGGGACACATTCTCCCAGAGGGAGAAGGGCTGCAAAAGGTTCCCCTCTCCCGACGCGGGGAGAGGGTGGCGAAGGCCGGGTGAGGGGAGAGCAATTTCCCCCGAAAAGGATCTCCCATGTCCGATCTCATCATTGCCAATCGCACCTTCTCTTCCCGGCTCCTCATCGGCACCGGAAAATTCTCCTCCAACGCCGCCATGGTCGCTGCCATGGAAGGCTCCGGCTGCGAAATTGTCACTGTTGCTCTGCGCCGTGTCGACGTCGACGACCCGCAGGACAGCTTGTTGTCCCACATCGACCGGAATAAATATCTGCTCCTCCCCAATACCAGCGGTGCCCGCGATGCTGAAGAAGCGGTGCGTCTTGCCCGTCTTTCCCGTGCGGCCGGTTGTGAGCCGTGGATCAAGCTTGAAGTCACTCCCGACCCTTATTACCTCCTCCCCGACCCGATCGAGACCTTGAAGGCAGCGGAAATTCTCGTCAAGGAGGGCTTCATCGTCCTCCCCTACATCAACGCCGATCCGGTCCTCGCCAAGCGGTTACAGGAAGTCGGTACTGCCACGGTTATGCCCCTCGGTGCGCCGATCGGCACGAATCGCGGCCTGCGGACCCGTGAACAGATTGCCATCATCATCGAACAGGCGATCGTGCCGGTCATTGTCGATGCCGGCCTCGGGGCCCCGTCCCATGCCGCTGAAGCGATGGAGCTCGGTGCCGATGCCGTCCTGGTCAACACCGCTCTGGCGGTGGCACGCGATCCGGGGTTGATGGGGCAGGCTTTTCGCAAAGGGGTCGAAGCCGGGCGGGAAGGCTATCTCGCCGGCCTTGGCAGCGAACGGCGGCAGGCGGAGGCTTCCAGCCCGCTCACCGGTTTTTTGCGTAACTAAAATCGGACCGATCTGACCGATCGGACCGATCCGACTGATCGGATGATAAAAATGTCTTTTCTCGATGAAATCAGTAAATACGACCCAACGCAGATTCGCGACGAAATTGCCGCCCAGACCGCTGCCGATGTCGAGCGCGCCCTGACGGCGGCGCCGTTGCGTCTGGATAATTTCCTTGCCCTGCTGTCGCCGGCCGCGGCGCCGTATCTGGAGACGATGGCGCAGCGCGCGCATCGGCTTACCGTGCAGCGCTTCGGGCGGACCATCCAGATGTACGCGCCTCTTTATCTCTCCAACGAATGTTCCAACGGCTGCCTGTACTGCGGCTTCAACGTCCATAATAAGATGCCGCGCAAGACCTTGAGTCTGGACGAGATCGCTGCCGAAGCGCAGGTGCTGCACGATCGCGGTTTTCGTCATCTCCTCATCGTCACCGGCGAAGCGCCGCAGATCGCCGGGCTCGATTATCTCGAAGCGGCGATTCAGCGGATTCGTCCGCTCTTCTCGTCGCTGAGTATCGAGATCTATCCCCTCGAACAAGCCGGCTATGCGCGACTGATCGCTGCCGGCGTCGATGGCCTCACCTTGTATCAGGAGACTTACGAGCGCCCCCTTTACGCGCAGATGCACCCTTCCGGTCGCAAGCGTGATTACGACTGGCGTCTCCTCGGGCCGGAGCGGGCTGCGGCTGCCGGCATCCGCCGCGTCGGCGTCGGGAGTCTCCTCGGTCTCGGTGATTTCCGTGTCGAAGGTTTCTTTACTGCGCTGCACGCCCTTTATCTCGCCCGCCATTTCTGGCGCACCCATCTTAGCGTCTCCTTCCCGCGCATGCGCCCGGCGGATGGCGGTTTTCAGCCCCTGGCGCCGGTCTCGGACCGCGACTTTGTGCAGATCCTCTGCGCCCTGCGTCTCCTTATCCCCGACGCCGGGCTGGTCCTCTCTACTCGCGAAAGCGCTACCCTGCGCGATCATCTCCTCCCTCTCGGGATTACCCAGATGAGCGCCGGCAGCTGCACGGCGCCGGGGGGGTATGCCAGCGAGGATGACAGCGGTCAGCAGTTTGCCATTGATGATGATCGCAATGTCGATGAAGTGGCAGCGATGATCCGCGCGCAGGGGTATGAGCCGGTCTGGAAGGATTGGGATGTCGCTTTTGTGCGCTGAAGGGGGGAAGGTCGACTTCTCTTTGTATTTGATCACCGATCGCCGCTCTCTGCCACCAGGGCAGGATCTGGTCGCGACGGTGCGCTCGGCTTTACGCGGCGGGGTGCGGGCGGTGCAGCTGCGGGAAAAGGATCTCAGTGCCGCCGAACTTTACCCCTTGGCGCTGGCGTTACGGCAGCTGACGCGGGAATTTTCCGCCCGATTGCTGATCAACGACCGAATCGATCTTGCTCTGGCCGTCGATGCTGATGGTGTTCACCTCGGCAATCATTCCTTGCCGATTGCTGTAGCCCGTGAGCTCCTTGGCGAGCAGCGTATCATCGGCGTCTCCACCCATCATGCCGATGAAGTTGCACATGCCGCTGCCGCCGGCGCCGACTTTGTCACCTTCGGGCCGGTTTACGCCACCCCCTCGAAACTTGTTTACGGCCAGCCGGTCGGATTGGAACCGCTTGCGATAATCTGCGCTAACGCACCGTTGCCGGTCTTTGCCCTCGGCGGGGTGAGCGCAGCGCGGCTCCCCGAGCTGCGCGCGGCCGGCTGTCAACAGGCGGCGGTGATCGGGGCGATTCTGCAGGCGGTCGATCCGGAGGAAGCGGCGCGGGGTTTGTTGCGGGGGATTGCTGGCTAAAATCACCACCCCCTGACCCCCTCCTAAACTAAGGAGGGGGAGACGATCAAAAGCTCCCCTTCTTTTTTAAGGAGGGGCTGGGAGTGGTGAGGTTCTTGATTTAGCGCGGCGCGTTCATGTCGAGCTGCCAGCGATTGCGCATAATACTGATCAGAGTGTTGACGCTGCGCAGGGCGCTGCGCAGTTGATCGCGGGACCGTTCGGGGAGGAGGGACGGATCGACCAGGTTGCTCGCTTCCTGTCCAGAGCTGAGAGCACTCAACTGCTTCTCCAGCCGCAGCTTGACAAGAAAGGTAAAGGCTTCTTTCAGTGTTTCCCCTTCCTCATCCGAGAAGATCTGGAGGAGGCGGAGGCGTTCGAGTTTATCCCAGGTTGTCCCGCCGAGAATCCCCGTCTCCAGGGCAAGGAGCCCGACCCCCCGGGTCAAAGTAAAAATCCCCCCTTTTTTCAGATCGATCTTTCCCCGTTCCCCCCCGGCTTTCCCCAGTAAAAAGCGGCCAAAGATACCGATCGGCGCTTTAAATCGAGCAATGTTGCGCGCCATGTTCGGAAAGAAAATGCCGTTGTTTTTGGTGTAGAGGCAGAGATGGTCGCGCAGTTCTTTTTCGAATTCCTTGTCGCCGTGCACTACCCGTAAATCCTGAAAAACGCCGAAATAGACCATCTGCTCCGGGGTGGGGACAGAGATCCAGCGCGCTGTCAATTCTTTCCATTCGCTCAGGCTGTGGCACCAGTCCGGCGAGTTGGCCATCATCTGTCCTGGACAAAGGGGGGCGCCGACAAACTCCAGGGCGGTGACAATGCGCGCGGCAAAACGTCGCACCTCGGCAAGTTGGTCGGTGGAGAGGTCGTCGCGATAAACAATGGCACTGTCCTGGTCGGTGCGCAGGGTCTGTTCGCCGCGCCCTTCGCTCCCGAGGGCGAGATAGGCAGCGCCGGGCGGCAGGTAAATCCCTTCTTCACTGGCAAGGATGGCGATCAGGCGCTCGGTCAGGGCATCATTGAAATGGCTGATCAGTTGAATCAGGCTCTGGGTGTCGGCGTTGGTACTGAGTGCGTAGTGGAGCATGCCGATCATCTTTTTGCCGAGACTGCGCAACTGTTCAAGAGAGGTCGCCGCTTCGATCTCCTTGATCAGATAAAGCGGGCTGCGGGTTTGAATCCGCAGCAGGTCGGTATCGGTCATGACCCCGACCAGGCGCTCCAGTTCATCGACGACGATCAGGCGATGGATGTTGTGCTTGGCCATCAAGAAGATCGCCTTGAAGAGGTAGTCATGGGCGCGGATGGTAATCAGGCGGGTCTTCATGATCTCGCCGACGGTGAGGTTGGCGAGGATGTCGGGGGTGTCAGCGATGAGGTTGCGCAGGTCGCGCAGCGAGACAACGCCAACCGGTTTATCTCCTTCGGCGACCACAATCCCTGAAATATTCTGCTGCTTCATCAGTCGAGCCATTTCGACCAGACTCAGCTCAGGCGAACAGGTGATGGCTGGCCGACGGCAGACACTGTCAACGCTGATAAAAAAGAAGCTGTCTTCATTGATAGCCGGCATGATTTCCACCTGATTCTAACGGGAAGTGGTCATATTCTTTCGTAATTGCTGGAAGAATGCAATTCAAAAGGGGGGACGGCAACGTTGCTCTTCCGCCGCTGTCCGGGAAGGATTCGCCTCCTGTCTGTAACGCTGTTTAAGTTCATCCCTGCCGGTGACTGGCAGGAGTCTGTTTGTCGCTGTTGATTACTTCTTTCTCGCACATTAATAAAACGCATATTTATGTAATTTATTTTTAACAACTAAACATCTGCTCCTTTATCGTAAAAAAATCAAAAGGGGGATAAAAATGCATTTTTCGGAAACCTTGGCTGGACTTAGTCGAATAAATTATTAAAAATGTAACAAATAAAGATAGTTATATTTTTAGTGGATTCTGCGTTTTTTTCTTTTTGAGGATGGGAGTCTTCTTTTTTGCGAGATTAGTTTGCCTGGGAAATGAAATTTTAAAATATAGTGTTGACAATTATAGAACGATGTACTAATAAAAATATAACACGCTTTATAAAAATGTTTTATCTCTATTCGGTCCCTTCACGATAGCCGATCAAAGGTGCAAAGATGACCAGAGAAAAAGGCGTCTATTCAGTTCAGGCGGTTGTCAAGGCGATTGAGCTTCTCGAAGCGCTGGCGCAGGAGGAGACTAATCTCACCCTGGCAGTTCTGGCCAAGAAGCTCGAGCTTAGCCGTAATAAATCATTCCGCCTCCTGGCCACTCTTGAAGACAAGGGGCTGGTCGAGCGTAATGAAAGTACCGGAGCTTACAGCCTCGGGGTGCAGGCCTTCGAAATGGCGCAGCATATTCTCAAGAGTGCGAACCTCCTGCGTCTGGCTCACCCGGTGATGGAAGAGCTGGCTCATAAACTTGGCGAAGCCATCTATCTCACCGTCGTCAGTGACGACGAAATCCTGTTCCTGGATATGGTCGATTCTTTTCAGCAGGTTCGGGCTGTCGACCTGGTCGGCAAGCGTTTTCCCTTCTTTACCAACGCCGCCGGCAAGGTGATCAAGTCGGTCGGTTCCATCGACCTCTTCGGGCGGGGCGGCAAACGAGGCAGCGAAGAGGAGTCCCGGGAATTGGTCAAGGAGCTGGAGGAGATTCGCCGTAAGGGTGTGGCTGTCGATTTTGGCGGGCTCGGCGAAGGGATCTGTGCTGTGGCGGTGGTGATACGCGATTACGCCGGCAAGGTGGTCGGTGCCCTCACTCTCCTCGCCCCGTCCTTTCGTATGCTGCCGGAGCGCCTAGAGGGTGAAGTGATCCCCGCCCTTCTGGTCGCCGGCGAGCAACTATCGATGAAGTTCGGTTATTCCCGCACCTATGCTTGACGATTTTTAATAATGGGGTAAATTCTTGGACAGATGATAATTTTTACCAGAAATGAGCTGTGCGTAGAAAATTAATCACTAAAGCTGTTTATGCACCGACATGAAGAAGATCTATTGAATGCTGGGAAAGGAGAATGAATGACATCTATGCAACTAAAAGGCGAAACCTTCGGCCGGGTCACTTTTAACGAGGAGGTTTCATTCCGCCGGTTCCGGTAACAAAAAAATCAAGCAGTGTACGAAGCAGGAAAAACGTGGTGATTATCGCGGCTGTTCCCGGCCAAGAGCAACCAACATTACAAGCAGAATGAGGAGGATTTTATGGACACAAGTGGAAAGGCTTACTGGCACGCGGTACTGAAGCTCATCGGGATACATCTGTTCATCTGGGCACTGGTCTCCTACGGTTTCGGTATCGTCTTCGCCCCGGCACTGAACAATATCCATCTGGGCGGCTACCCCCTTGGTTTCTGGTTTGCCCATCAGGGCTCAATGTACATTTTTATCGCGCTGATCTTTGTGTTTGCCAAGCTGATGGGCAAACTTGACGAAAAATTTAACGTTCACGAGCAATAAGGGAGGCGACCTCAATGGAATTACAAACTTTAACCTATCTTGTTGTCGGCCTGACCTTCGCCATCTATATCGGCATTGCCGTTTGGGCGCGAGCCGGCAGCACCTCTGATTTCTACGTCGCCGGCGGCGGCGTCCCCCCGGTCATGAACGGCATGGCGACTGCGGCTGACTGGATGTCGGCAGCATCCTTTATCTCCATGGCCGGTTTGATCTCAAACATGGGCTATGGCGGCGGTCTCTTCCTGATGGGCTGGACCGGCGGCTACGTTTTGATGGCGATGCTCCTCGCGCCGTATCTGCGTAAGTTCGGCAAGTTTACCGTCCCCTCCTTCGTTGCTGAGCGTTTCTACTCGAACGGGGCTTCGGCGGTGGCGGTTGTCTGCTTGCTGACCATGTCGATCACCTACATCATCGGCCAGATGACCGGTGTCGGTGTCACCTTTGCCCGTTTCCTTGGCGTCACCAATGAAATGGGTATCTACATCGGTATGGCGATCGTCTTCGCTTACGCTGTCTTCGGCGGTATGAAGGGGATCACCTACACCCAGGTTGCCCAGTACATCGTTCTGATCTCGGCCTACACCATTCCGGCTATCTTCATCTCCTTCCAGTTGACCGGCAACCCGATTCCGCAGCTCGGCCTCGGCGGCTCCTTGTCCGGCCAGGATATCTCGATGCTGGCCCGCCTTGACCAGGTTGTCACCGACCTCGGTTTCGGCAAGTACACCACCACCACTGCCGGCAGCACTCTGAACATGTTTGTCTACACCATCTCGCTGATGATCGGTACCGCCGGTCTGCCGCACGTTATCATCCGCTTCTTCACCGTCCCCACCGTCGCTGCCGCTCGTTCTTCGGCCGGTTGGGCGCTGGTCTTCATCGCCATTCTGTACACCACCGCTCCTGCGGTTGCCGCGATGGCACGTTTGAACCTGCACTCCACGATCAACGCGGCTGCCAAAACCGGTGGCGACATGTATGCGGCTGACGCCAGCTTGGTGCATGCTGAGCGTCCGGACTGGATGAAGCGCTGGGAGACCACCGGTCTGCTCAAGTGGCAGGACAAGAACAACGACGGACGCATCCAGTACTACAACGACAAAACCAAGAATCAGGCGGTTCTTGATAAAGCCGCCGCCGCCGGTTGGGCTGGCAGCGAACTGACGGTTAACGCCGATATTATCGTTCTTGCCAACCCGGAGATCGCCCTGTTACCGAACTGGGTTATCGCCCTGGTTGCCGCCGGTGGTGTTGCGGCCGCGCTCTCTACTGCGGCTGGTCTGCTTCTCGCTATTTCCTCGGCCTTTTCCCATGACCTGCTGAAGAAGATCTGGATGCCGAACCTCAGTGAAAAGGGTGAGCTTCGCGCCGGCAAGATCGCCATGGCCTGTGCCATCGTCGTCGCTGGCTGGCTCGGTCTCAATCCTCCGGGCTTTGCCGCCGGTACTGTCGCCCTCGCCTTCGGTATTGCCGCCAGCTCGATCTTCCCGGTGCTGATGATGGGTATCTTCAATAAGAAGATGAACAAGGAAGGGGCGATTGCCGGTATGATCGCCGGTATCTCCATCACCCTCTTCTACGTCTTCGCCCACAAAGGGATTTTCTTCATCAAAGGGACCGATTACCTTGGCCTGATCGGTGGCGCTAACTCCTTCTTCGGCATCACCCCGGAAGCCTTCGGCACCATCGGCGCCCTGACCAACTTCTTCGTCGCTTATGTGGTGAGCAAGTTTACTCCGGAGTGCCCTGAGCACATCCAGCACCTGGTGGAAGATGTCCGCACCCCGCGCGGTTCCAAAATCATCGGTGGCGCGCACTAAGCTTGATTGTTCCTGATTGGTGAGTATTGCCCCGCCAGCCAAATGCTGGCGGGGTTTTTTTCTTATTATTTGATTGCTAGAAGACCGCTTCTTCGGGTAAAAACAGAGACCATAAAAATTATCAATGCCCCCTGATCGGGGCCCGACAGGAGTACGGAATGGTTTTTGATGTCAGCACCGCAATGACATGGATCTTGTTTATGGCCCTTTTCCCGATGGCTTTTATCTGGGGGCGTCGTGCCTGGCGTATTCTGTTTCAGAAAGACTATTCCGAGGTCGCCCTGAAAAAAGGGGAATCCCCGCCGAACCCAAAGAAATGGGCGCCGGTCGTGGTCATCATCAATTTGACGGCCATGGCTGTTGCCCTGATCATTATTGTCGGTGTTGCCATCGGCCATTGGCACTATGAGACCTGGACCGCCATGGCCGGCTCTACCATCTGGCTCAAGCTGATCTTCGATTTTATCGTCAGTCGTCAGGCTCACCCCTTTACCAAAGGCAAGAAGAAGGAGGCGTAAGCCTTGCTTGCGATCAAATAAAATACACAGTACCTCTGCGGTCCGCCTCTTTTTTGGCGGGCCGTTTTTTGTTCTCCTCCTTGCGAGAGGGGGGCTAGGAGGAGGGGGATATGACCGCCCACTTTTGCATCTTCACCCACCCCTCGACCCCTCTTATCCATGAAGGGGGAGGAAAGAAGAATAAAATAAGATAACGACGTTCTAATAAATTTTCTTGGTTAAACCGCTGTTTGCGGTTATAGTTCGCAAACTTTGCATCAGACATGGGAAACAATATCTTATATGGACATTTCCCGGGCTGAAAATATCAAAAAACCTCAGCATTACTACTGCTTGTCCCTTAAATCCCTCCTGATAAAACCTCGCTAAAAAGATATTATTAGAACTAAAGTTACCGTTGTTTTTTTTCTCTATAAATTACAACGTTCTACAATAAATGAAGATTAGAGAAAAAAATTGTTTACAAAAAATAGAACACGTATTACAACGCGTCGTACAAAAAAGGTAAAAAAGAACGATTTTATGTCGGGGCATTGCAAATTCTGTATACGGCAGCCGTCCGTTACAGGTCGAGCTTTATGTCCCGTCATTCCGCAAGGAGGATGCCGCTTAATGCAGAGAGGTCGCCAGTCAAGCTCCATGTGCTGGCAAAGTTGTTGGTGAACCCGTTTCCGTCTCGGGGTTGATTCCCGCGATCAGCTCTGAGGTCAATTATCCTCAGAAAGGACTTACAGCTATGGCACAGAAAACTTACGATTGGGCCGCCATTGCCAAAGACCCGCGGTTCCTGGAACTGCACCACAAGAAATCCCGCTTTCTCTTCGGTTGGTGGATTTTCTCGTCGATTTACTACTTCCTGCTGCCGATCGGCGCGGCGTATGCACCCGAGCTCTTCAAAATCCAGGTGCTTGGCCGGATCAATTTTGGCTACGTCTTTGCACTGTCGCAGTTCTTCGTATCGTGGGGGATCGCTCTCTATTATGCGAAGGTCGCCAATCGCGACTTCGACCGCATGACCCGTGAACTCGTCCAGGAACTTGGTTAAGGAGGAATCGACCCGATGAATAAATTATTATTGTCCCTGACCGCAGCACTTCTGGCCCTTCCGGGCGTTGCTTTCGCCGCCGCAACGGGTGCCTCGAGCCTCAAAGCGAATCCTTATGTCACTATCCCTATCTTCCTGATTATTATCGGTGTGACCCTGGCGGTCGTTGTTAATTCGGCGCGCAAGACCAAGTCGGCTTCCGACTTCTACACCGCTGGCGGCGGTATCACCGGCACCCAGAACGGTTGGGCGATCGCCGGCGACTACATGTCGGCTGCTTCCTTCCTCGGGATTTCCGGGATGATCTCCCTCTACGGCTATGACGGATTCATGTATTCGGTCGGCTGGCTGGTCGCTTACATCACTGTACTGCTGATCATCGCCGAACCGTGCCGCAACGCCGGCAAGTACACTCTGGGAGATATTCTTTCCTTTCGGACCAATCCGAAACCAGTGCGCGCCGTGGCGGCGATTGCGACTGTTTCGGTCACGACCTTCTATCTCACCGCGCAAATGGTCGGCGCCGGCAAGTTGATGCAGCTCCTTTTGGACATCCCCTATGTTGTTGCCATCGTTGGCGTCGGTGTCCTCATGGTCGGCTATGTCGTCTTCGGCGGCATGACTGCCACCACCTGGGTGCAGATCATCAAGGCCGGACTGCTTATGACCGGCGCTGCAGTTCTGTCGCTGCTGGTCGGAATCAAGTCGGGTATGAATCCCCTCCAGTTCTTCAACGACATCGCTGGCAGCACGAACGTTCAGGATCATGTCAAACTGTTGCCGATCTACCTCTCCGAGCTCAAGAGCGGGACTGCGACCATGGACGCCGGTCAGCGTTTCCTTGAGCCGGGCCTCTTCCTCACCAACCCCCTTGACCAGATCTCCCTCGGCATGGCGCTGGTCCTCGGTACCGCCGGGATGCCGCACATCCTCATGCGTTTCTTCACCGTACCGACCGCTATCGAGGCCCGCAAGTCGGTTATCGTCGCGATGTTCATCATCGGCTCCTTCTACATCCTGACGACTCTCCTTGGTTTCGGCGCGGCGATTCACGTTACCCCGCAAGGCATCCAGCAGATCGACAAGGGCGGCAACATGGCGGCGATGATCCTGGCGCAGAAGCTGGGCGGCGACATCTCCCCCTTCGTCGGCGATCTCCTCCTCGCCTTCCTCTGCGCCGTCGCTTTTGCCACCATTCTGGCCGTTGTCTCCGGTCTGGTCCTGGCGGCCTCTGCCGCGATCGCTCACGATATCTGGGTCAACGTTGTCAAAGACGGCCATGCTGACCAGCACGAGCAGGTCATGGCGGCCCGTATCACCTCACTGGTGGTCGGCGTCATGGGCATTGTCATCGGCATTGCCGCCGAGAAGCAGAATGTTGCGCATCTGGTGGCCCTTGCCTTTGCCGTTGCTTCTTCCGGTAATCTGCCGGTTGTGGCCCTGTCGCTCTTCTGGCGCAAGATGAATACTGCCGGTGTTATCGCCGGTCTGGTGGTCGGCACTGTTGCCTCAATCGGTCTGGTTATGGTCTCCCCGAACATGACCTACCCGGACAAGGTTGCGGATGGCGCCAAAGCTGCCTACCTCAAACTGGAAGCGGATATCGCTGCCGGTACGATTGCCCCCGAGGCGATGGAGAAGACTCAGGCGATTATCACGGCCAAGAGAGCTGAAGAGTCCGCAAATCGTGGCGGCACTTCGATGCTTGGCCTGAGCTCGGCGCTCTTCCCGCTCAAGAACCCTGGTATCGTCTCGATCCCGGCCGGATTCCTCGCCGCGATCTTCGCCGCACTGCTCTTCCCGAATCGTCGTTCGGAAGAGATGTTCGATGAAGTCTATGTCCGCCAGAATACCGGTCTTGGCATGGCTAAGGCGATTGATCACTGATTTTATTTGAACTTAGTGTTATAAGATGGGGAAGGAGCCTGCTCCTTCCCCATTTTTTTTCAATTCTTTTATTAGCGGATCGATCCCATGCCCCAGCGTCTTCCTCCTTTGTCGGAGAAATCGGCTGACTTCATTGAGGGACTCTCCCGGCAGGTGCGCGAGTACATGCTCCACCTCGACCGCGCTGAAGCCGAAACTCTCCTTGCTTCGTTACTGCAAAGGGTGGAACAGGAAAGTTCCGCTCTCGATCTGGTGGCGGAGACTTATGCTGTCCTGCTGGCCCGCGTTGCTGTCAGTTGTGATTACCAGGAGTTGGCACAGATTCACGCACAACTGAATGAACTGGAAATTGCCCGTTTTGAGACGGTTCCGTCGGTGCCGGCACTCCATTACGCCTGCACCCACTACCGCGATCTCCTCGCCGCCCGCACTTTAATTCTGGTCGAGAGTGAAATGGCAGAAAAAGGGGATGGGCCCGCCCCCTTGCCCTATGCGCTCCTGAGTATGGGGAGTGATGGCCGTCTTGAACAGACATTGATCACTGATCAGGATTACCTTCTCGTTTATGCTAATGGCGGCGATGAGCAGAGCGACAGCTACTTTGCCACTTTTTCCTGTCAACTCGTCGAGCGCCTCGCCGAAGTCGGTTTTAAAAAATGTAGCGGCGAGATCATGCCGTCGAATCCGACCTGGCGGGGATCTGTCCAGCAGTGGAACCGGCGGATTCTGGCGATCGTTCGTTACGAATTTGATGAATACGCCAAGAATCTCATGGATCTGATTGTCCTCTCCGATGCCCGTTATGTCGCCGGCGAACGGACGCTGGCGGATGCTCTGGTCGAGGTGATTCGCGATTTTGAGCGGAGTTATTTCCAGGTGATCTGGGGGATGGCGAAGGCAGCGACCGAGATGAAGGTCGGCCTCGGCTGGTTCGGACGGCTCTGGACAGAGCCGAAGGGAGCGCATAAGGGTGAATTAAATATCAAACTTCTCGGTTGGGCACCGCTGGTGATGAACGTGCGTATTCTCGCGGTTAACAGCAACATTCTCGAAACCTCGACGCTGCAGCGGATTAACAAGCTGGAGGAAGCGCGCAGTTTCTCCCCTGAATTTGCTGCCGGACTGCGCAATGCCTATCTCTTCTTGACCCGGCAGCGCATCCTTTTGCAAATTCGGGAGCTGCGTGGCTTACAGCACGATGCCTATTTTCTTGATCCGCGGACCCTGACTGTGCAACAACAGGATGAACTGCGGCAAGCCCTGCGCCGGATCGAAGAGTTACAGAAGATTATTCATACCAATTTCACCATTGTTTGAATTAAGGAGTCCCATGTCGGAAACTCGTCGCAAATTCAGAATTTTTTCCCTCGAAGGCGGCATTCTTGCCTTTTCTCTCTATGCATTAATCGCCGGTTTTGTCCGTGGTGATTTGTTGTCGATCTTTTGGGGCGGGATGTGCGCTCTCGGCCTCGTCGTCTTGCACTTTATCCGTCGTAAAGACTGGACACAGCATTGGGCCGCGATGGATGAAAAAACCGGCCGTGGGGAGTAGGTGGTTGTGTTTAGCTCCCCCTCCCTTTGACGGGAGGGGGAGCTTAAGAGCAATAGGAGTTGTTTATGAGTAGTCCAGGAATGGTACGGATCAAGCGCCAGATGATGATTTATACGATGTTGCAGGTGGCTCTGACGGGGCTCCTGCTTCTGATCTCCTGGAAATTTCAGGAAGTTTATGCCGGGAAGGGGGCTTTGAATGCTTTTTTCAATAGCATCTTCATGACCGTCGGGCTGCAGGTCCTCTTGTTTTATCCGATCTTCCGCTTTGCCGGCAAGGAAGCTCGCAATGAGATTGTGGCGCAGCAGACGACAAATCCGGATGAGTTAAAAGCCCTGCGGTCGAAGCGGATCTTCGGCGACTATCTCAAGGCGGCGATCTTCATCTTTTATGGTACGTTTATCTTCATGGCGCCGGCCTTCACCTTCATCTTGAGCACCGCCTTCTTCTCCTTTATCGCCACGACTTTGACTTATCTGAAATCGTACAACTTCGCCGCTAAAAAAATTCTGGCTGAAAAATAGTGATTCAACAAGAGCGCAAGCGGGGTTAATGGCAATTTTCAGGATTTACCATCCCCCCGTTTCCGTCCCCGCCAGTCATTAATACTCCAGGCGAGTTGTGTCCACATGCCGCGCAGCAGTGCCACCTCTTCCCGATCGGGATGAGCGCGGCTTAAAAGCTGATGCAGTTTATTTCTCACTCCTTCCGGTGAACTCGGATTCAGGAAGGCGATCCTTTCGAGGATTGCATCCATCTGACCGAGCATGGCCTGCAGCTCTGCCTGCTGCGGGAGAACTGCGTCCGGCATTGCCGAGGGCGGGGATGTCTGCGTCTGCGGCCGGAAAATTTCGTAAAGGAAGAGCAGGACAGCCTGGGCGAGATTGAGCGAGCCGAGCTCATTGGTCGTCGCCACGGTCGCGGCATGGGAGCAGAGGGCGACTTCCTCGCTGCTTAAACCGCTATCCTCGCGGCCAAAGACCAGAGCGATCCGGGTTTCGGACGGCAGGGTCGCCAGCAGTTTCGGCACGGCGGAGCTGTCGAGAAGATCGCCGCGCAATCGCCCGGAACGGCGGGTGGTGGCAATGGAGAGGTGGCAATCGGCGAGGGCGTCGGGCAGGTTGCTGTAAACTTTCGCCGTGCCGAGGAGGGGATGAGCATTGACGGCGAATTTGCGCGCTTCGGGGTGGAGGTGCGGACAGGGATTGACCAGCCGTAAATCCGTGACGCCAAAGTTGGCCATGGCGCGGACGGTGGCGCCGATGTTTCCCGGCTGTTGCGGTGCACAGAGGATGACGGCCAAACGCTGTGGCTGGAGAATGGGCATCAGGGTGACTTCTTCTTTGGCTTCCAGGTCGACTCCAGAAAATCCTCGCGCCCCGAGCCCCAGCGGTAATGGTTATAACCGAGCGGATTGGTTTTGTAATAATTCTGATGGTAATCTTCCGCCGGGTAGAAAGGGCCGGCAGCTGTAATTTCAGTGACGACCGGTTTTTTAAAGAGTCCGGATGCTGCCAGTTTCTCCCTGGAAAGCTCTGCCAGCCGATGTTGTTCATCATCGAGATAGAAGATGCCGCTGCGGTATTGCTGGCCGCGATCGACAAACTGTCCGCCGCCATCGGTAGGGTCGATATTCGCCCAGAAGGTGTCGAGCAGGGTGTTGTAGTCGACAACTTTCGGATCGTAGATCACCTGGACCGCCTC
>DIKR01000037.1:0-428 GCA_002424625.1 Desulfuromonadaceae bacterium UBA5613 | reverse complement strand
TCCATACACCAGAAGCAGCCGCCGGCAAAGATGGCGGTAGCCATGTCAGTATTTTCATTATTCTTCATCGTAGTCCCGCTTGTGTCAGAAAACCTGACCGTTTCTCATTTGCCACTTGCCGGGGTAAAGGTCAACGCGGCGGAATTCATACAGTAGCGCTGTCCGGTCGGAGCTGGACCGTCGTTAAAGACGTGGCCGAGATGGCCGCCGCAGCGGGCGCAGAGGACCTCAGTCCGCACTGAGAAGAAGCCGCGATCTTCTTTGCTCTGGACATTTTCCTTGGCAATCGGGGCAAAGAAACTCGGCCAGCCGGTTCCTGAATCGTATTTATCCTCGGAACGGAAGAGCTCCAGATTGCAGCCGGCGCAGGAATAGATCCCGTCCGCATGGTGATCGTGAAACTTGTTGTTAAAAGCGCGCTCGGTCCC
>DIKR01000050.1:7178-7847 GCA_002424625.1 Desulfuromonadaceae bacterium UBA5613 | reverse complement strand
AGCCCATGTCGGTTCGATTCCGACCACCCCCACCAATTAAAAAATATGTAACAGATATCATTTTTTAAAGCAGAATCAGAGCCCAGCCTCTCTTCGTGCGTCCCCCCACCGGGACACAGGAAGAGAGGCTGGGCTGTTTTTTTGTACCCAGAAGAGAACGTCATTCACATTCCGTAGTTTTGGGCGGACCAAGATTTTCATCAAAACACCCTGGTCTGCAAACCGGCCGCATAAGGGATTTTTACCAGCGCATTTTCGTCATTGATGCAAGGGTTTTTTTTCGATTCAAGATGTTTTTTTGATGCCAGAGTGAAGCTTTTTGGCCAACTAAATGGAGGGTTTTTCAACAGCCGATTTGAAAATATTCAACTATAGTGAGAAAACAAGGGGTTATCCCTTATATGCAGTTTTTTATATGATGTTTCTGCTTAAAAGTGTTAAAAAACAACTAGTTATCTTCTGCATAATTATTAGGCAAAATCCTAGTACCCCCCATTTTCTTGACCTTTTTAGCTGTAGCGATGGGGTTTTCCTCAAGGTTATCCACAGGGGATGTGGACATGACAGAGTCTTATTTTGACAGAGTCCTTAAGTTGTTATAAATACGAATTAATGACTGACTTTTTCTGGATGTTGCTCACTATCGTGGCGACAAATTTTTAGCGTCTG
>DIKR01000050.1:0-7145 GCA_002424625.1 Desulfuromonadaceae bacterium UBA5613 | reverse complement strand
AGGAGGACGGGAATAGTGCCGGAGTAGCCGAGAGCGAGCATCATCCCTTGAAAAAGGTGGTAGGAGATGCCGATAAAGATACTGATAGCAATGCCGACAGCAAGGCTGGAACCGCGGCCGCGCTGCAGGGCAAAGGGGATGCCGAGAAAGGCCATGATCAGGCTGGCAAAGGGCGTCGCCAGTCGGCCTTGTAAATCGACATGGTAGCGGGTCGAATCGTAGCCTTCCTTCTTGACCCTTTGTGCCATGTAGGCGAGGTCGGAGATGGTCATTTCGTCATTGCGTTCGCTTATGGCACTGAAGTCTTTGGGGCTTTTTGTTAAGGGCAGGGCGCTGGCTGCACTCTTGACGACATCGACGACTTCACCACTCGTTGCCGAGAAGCGGGTGGTAGTGACCTCTTCGCCATGCCAGGTGCCGGCGGTATAGGTCGCCCGTTCTGCATCAATGCGGGTCGAGGGCCTGCCATTTGTGTAAAGGTCTTGAATACTGATCCCTTGCAAAAGATTCTGGGCAGGGATAACCAGGCGAATATTGACGAGAGCCTGGCCGTCTTTAAGCCATACCTTGTCTCGAGTAATAGTCAATTGTTGCTGTTTTTCGAGATCAAAGCGATAGACGCGGTTTGCTTCTCTGGTGGTGATCGGGACGAGCCATTCATTGGCGGCGAGAACGGTGAGAGAGATGATCAGCCCCATCACTAACAGCGGCAGGGTGATGCGGGGCAAGCTCATGCCGCCGGTCCGCATGGCGGTCAATTCATTGCTGTGGGACAGAGTGCCGATAGTCATGAAGACCCCCATCAGGACGGCAAGGGGGACGACCTGGGTGACAATCATGGGGATCTTGCCGAGGAAGTAGATGAAATATTGCGCAAGGCCGGCATTTTTGCGGGCAAGGTTATCGACTTTTTCAAAGAATTCGATAAGCAGGTAGAGGCCGGCAAAGGAACCGAGAGAGAGGAAAAAAAAACGATAAAAAAAGGCCAGGGTATATCGGGTTAATAGCATGTCAATACCCTTTAATTCTTCTTTTTGAAGTAGGTGCTCAAGCTGAAGTGAATCTCCCGCTCATTGGCGGCAGCTCTGAGGAGGAGTACGCCGGCAATGGTGAAGATGACAACGGGAAGCCATATGAAGAGGGCCGATAGACCGACATCAATGACCAGGGTTTTGGCCAGGGTGAAGAGGATATAAAAAAGGAGGAAGATAAAGAGGGAGAGCGCAAAGTTGGCGCCGCGCCCGGAACGCTGCGAGCGGATGCCAAGGGGGACACCAATGAGGATAAAGATCAGTGGCGTCGAGGCCATGACAAAGCGTCTTTGCAGTCCGGCTGCGAGAACCCGGGCTTCTTTGGGATCTTGCGGGGTTTGGCGGGCGCTAAGGAGGTCGGGGAGATTGAGCTCACTCTCCTTGCGGTTAAGCCCCTGCTCCTTGTCGCCATGGTTGAGGTTGACCCGTAAGCCGTAAGTGTCGAACTGAATAATCTGATACGCGTCGTTATTGTCGTCGAGGCGATGGATCGCCCCATCTTTAAGGCGCAGATTCAGGGACTGGTCGTCTTGATCGATTTGCACTCCACCGGTACTGGCAAAAATTGTAGCGGGGAGGGTGCCGGGCCGTTCGTCGGCAATAAAGATGTTATTCATCTGGCCGTTTTTATCGTCGACATCGGCGGCGTAGAGGACTAAACCGCTAAACTCATCATTGAACGTCATCGGTTGAATGCCGATGGTGGCTATGCTGCTGGCAATGGCAAAGGCCTGGCGGCGAAATGCAGCGTTGGCGGCTGGTTCGATATAAAGGGTGAGGGCGGCCGTGAGCAGGCTGGCAAGAAGGGCAAGGGCGAGAACCGGCCGCATCAACAGGGAGAGATGGATGCCGCTGGCTTTCATGGCGACAAGTTCACTCTCGGCCGAGAGGCGGCCAAAGGCAAGAAGGACGCCGATGAGCAGGGCCACCGGGATGGTAAGGACCAAAAATGCCGGCAAAAGATTGGCAAGGAGGCGGAGGATCTGCCCAACCGGCACACCCTTGTCAATGACCATCTCCATGAGCTTCTGGCTGCGCCCCATCATCAGGACAAAGGTGAAGATCACCAGGGCCATGAACATCGGCGCGGCAATTTCGCGGAGGAGATAACGTTGGATACGAAAGGCAATCATAAGCGCGCATAGTAATATAGGTGGAGGCTGTTGTAAACCAGAATGAGAGCTTTTTTCTCTTGCGCTCAGCAGGGCTGCGTGTTATAGAAATGCGCTGTAAAAATTCACACGCCTGTTCAGCCTGTCCGCTTGGTGTTCTGCTTTTGGTGCGGAATTGCGGCAATAAAGGCCCAGGCGGAGGCCCTTAACCGAACACAGGAGAAGAGAAAAAATGTCCCAGATCACCATGAAGCAACTGCTTGAAGCCGGCGTTCATTTCGGTCATCAGACCAAGCGCTGGAACCCGAAAATGAAGCCGTATATCTTCGGCGCCCGTAACGGTATCTACATCATCGATCTGCAGAAGACCGTCCGCCACTTCAAGGTGGCTTACAATTATATCCGCGACGCGGTCAGTCGTGGTGAAAAGATCCTCTTTGTCGGCACCAAGAAGCAGGCGCAGGATGCCATTGCTGAAGAAGCGTTGCGCGCCGGTCAGTACTACGTCAATAATCGCTGGCTGGGTGGCATGCTCACCAACTTCCAGACGATCAAAGGGAGTATCGATCGTCTCAAGAAGATTGAGCTGATGTCGCAGGATGGTACCTACCAGCTTCTGACCAAGAAGGAAGGTCTGGAACTGGAGCGCGAGCGTGAAAAGCTCGAAAAGACTCTGGGCGGCATCAAAGGGATGAATAAAATCCCGAGCGTGATCTTTGTCATCGATCCGAAGAAAGAAACGATCGCCATCAAGGAAGCCCGCAAGCTGGGGATGACGGTTGTTGCCGTTGTCGATACCAACTGTGACCCGGACGAAATCGATTACATTATCCCCGGCAACGATGACGCCATCCGGGCGATTCGCCTCTTCACTTCGAAGATGGCTGAAGCTTGTGCTGACGGTGTCCTGCTGCGCGAGAACTCCCTGCGTTCCGGCGACGAAGTCGGCGCCCCCCTCGAAGAAGCTCTGGCAGCTGAAGTCGTTGTGATTCCTGAAGTCGCTGAAGAGATTGTTAAAGCCGCTGTGGTCACAGAAGCGCCAGTTGCTGAGTAACTTTTAGTAACATTTTCTGCGACTTTTTGAGTCGTGTGGATATCAATGGCGGCCGCTCCTGTAACGGCCGCCATTTTTCCGATTTATCAAATCGAAACAATTCCCGGAAGATGGCGTTGCTCTGTCTTCATTTCAGGAGGTTCACGTGGCAGATATTACAGCAGGTATGGTTTCCGAGCTCCGGACCAAAACAGGCGCAGGGATGATGGATTGCAAAAAAGCCCTGACTGAAGCAAACGGCGACATGGAAGCCGCGATCGATATTCTTCGTAAAAAGGGTCTTTCCGCCGCCGCCAAGAAGGCCGGACGCATTGCCGCCGAAGGGATGATCGTCGCCGCCGGCGAAGGCAAGTGTTGCGCTCTGGTCGAGGTCAACTCCGAGACTGATTTTGTCGCCAAGAACGTCGATTTCCAGAATTTTGCCAAGACCGTTGCGGAGACGGTTCTGACCGTGGCTCCGGCCGATGTTGAGACATTGAAAAATGTTCCTCTCCCGACCTTGGGACGCACCGTTGGTGAAGAGTTGACTCTGCAGATTGCAACGATTGGCGAGAATCTCGCTATCCGCCGCTTTGAGCGTTTTTCGGTTGCTGAAGGGGTCGTTGCATCCTATATTCACGCCGGTGGTAAAATCGGCGTCCTCGTACAGTTGAGCACCAGCAAAGGGGATGATCCCCGCGTTGCTGCTGTCGCTCGTCAGATTGCCATGCATGTTGCCGCGGCCAGTCCGCAGTATCTGATGCGTTCCGAGGTCCCGGCCGCAGTTGTTGACCGTGAAAAGGATATTGCCAGCTCGAAAGCCCTGGAAAGCGGCAAGCCGGCCAATATCATCGACAAGATTGTCGACGGGCAGATCAACAAGTTCTACGGTGAAGTCTGTCTTCTTGAGCAGGCCTATGTCATCGACCCGGATCAGAAGATTGCCAAGGTTGTTGAGTCCCTCGGCAAAGAGATCGGCGCCGAGGTGACGCTTTCAGCGTTTGCCCGTTATCAGCTGGGTGAAGGCATTGAAAAGAAGCAGGATGATTTTGCCGCTGAAGTTGCGGCAATGAGTAAGTAAGCAAATCATGCAGGGAACGGTGGGTTCATTTATTTGTTCCCGCCGTTTCTTTTTGCGGCTTGACAGCGACTCTCGGCTCAAAAACGACGAAGGGCAGGAATAAAGATGAGCAGTGCGACTCCTAAGTACCGGCGGATTCTTCTGAAGCTAAGTGGCGAAGCATTGGCAGGAAACCAGGGCTACGGCATTGATCCCCTTGTCATCTCAACGATAGCCGCCGAGATCAAAGGGGTGGTTGCTCTCGGGGTGGAAATTTCTGTGGTGATCGGTGGCGGGAATATCTTCCGTGGCGTTGCCGGTGCCACCAAGGGGATGGACCGTGCCAGCGCCGATTATATGGGGATGCTGGCGACGGTGATGAACAGCCTTGCCATGCAGGATGCCCTGGAAAAGATCGGGGTGACGACGCGGGTTCTGTCGGCGATCGATATGCAGGCAGTCGCGGAACCGTATATCCGGCGTCGCGCCATGCGCCATCTTGAAAAGGGACGGGTTGTCATCTTTGGTGCCGGAACGGGAAATCCTTACTTTACCACTGATACTGCGGCGAGCCTGCGGGCGATGGAGATCAATGCTGAAGTCATCCTCAAGGCGACCAAGGTCGATGGGATCTACAGTGCCGATCCCCATAAAGACAAAAATGCGGTAAAATACCAATCATTGACTTATATCGAGGTGCTGCAGCGCGGTCTTCAGGTCATGGACGCAACAGCAACATCCCTCTGTATGGATAATAACCTGCCGATCATCGTCTTTGATCTGACCTGTCCGGGGAATATCGAACGGGTCGTCACCGGCGAAGCAATCGGGACTATCGTCAAGGGAGTATAAGCGATGAATCAGGACGTTATCGACAAGGTAAAGGCTTCGATGGAGAAATCCATCGATTCGCTGCGCAAGGATTTTACCCGGGTGCGCACGGGACGGGCCTCGATTACTCTGCTTGACGAGATCCGCATCGATTATTACGGCACGCCTACTCCGTTGAGTGCAGTGGCGAGTATGACGGTTCCGGAGCCGCGTATGATCGTTATTCAGCCCTGGGAAAAGAAACTCCTGCCTGATATCGAGAAGGCCATCCTCAAGTCGGATCTTGGGCTCAATCCTAATTCCGATGGAACCGCCATCCGTTTGATCTTTCCCGCCTTGACCGAAGACCGACGTAAAGAGATGGTGAAGACGGTGAAAAAGCTTGGTGAGGAAGCGAAAATTGCGATCCGCAATTTACGGCGTGATGCCAACGATAGCTTGAAAAAGATGGAAAAGGACAAGCTGATTACTGAAGATCAACTCAAGCGCGCGGAAAAGGATGTTCAGGACGCCACCGATGCTTTTGTGAAGAAAGTGGACGAGGTTGTAATCGTTAAGGATAAGGAAATTATGGAGATTTAATCAATCTTCATTTTATTAACCCCGTAGCAAGGAGAGCGCAATGGCTCTGAAGATTACCGAAGATTGTATTGCCTGTGGGACCTGTGTCGATACCTGCCCGGTCAGCGCCATTGCCGCAGCTGGCGACAAGTATGCGATCAGTGCTGACTGCACTGAGTGTCGCGCTTGTGTCGACTGTTGCCCGGTCAGTGCGATTGTTGACTGATTCTGATTTTTTCCTCCTGTTGCCGGGTGCGGTTCGCTGCACCCGGTAAAATCTTCCTCCTCTGTCTCTTCCCCTTGCTGTCCATTCTCAACCCGTGTTATTTTGTCATTCCATTTCCGGCACGAAAGAGCTGCTATGACGACCCGGCCCCGACATATTGCAATCATCATGGATGGAAACGGCCGCTGGGCGGAACAGCGCCATCTTCCCCGGATTTTGGGTCATCGTCGGGGAGTGGAGACGGTGCGCAAGATCGTTACCGCCGTCCGGGAAGAACAAATTCCTTTTCTCACCCTTTATGCTTTCAGTTCCGAGAACTGGCAGCGTCCGGATGAGGAGGTCGGCGCCCTCATGGGTCTGTTAGGCCACTACCTGTCGAGTGAACTCAAGACGATGCGGCAACAGGATATCCGGCTGCAAGTGATCGGCGATACCTCGCGTTTACCGGCCAATGTTCGTGATATCCTGCAGGAAGCAGTTGAAAAGACCAAAGAAAATCGCGCGATGACCCTGGTTCTGGCTCTTTCCTATGGGGGGCGTGCTGAACTGGTCCAGGCGGCACGCCAACTTGCAGTCAAGGCGTTAGCCGGAGAGATCGTGCCGGAGGCGATCAGCGATAAAGATTTTTCCGCCTGCCTTGAAACCCGCGGTATCCCTGACCCTGATCTGCTGATCCGGACCAGCGGCGAGATGCGCATCAGTAATTTTCTCCTTTGGCAGATTGCTTATGCGGAGCTTTATTTTTGTGAAACTTATTGGCCGGATTTTGATACAGCCCAATTGCAGCTGGCCTTGGCCGAATATGCCCGTCGACAGCGGCGGTTCGGGCTCACCGGTGAACAGTTGCGCTATGAAAATCCGGACGTCTAAGGAGATTTGTTATTAAACAGCGCATTATTACCGGGGTCATCCTTCTCCCCCTGTTGCTTCTGCTGGTCTGGCGCGCCACACCGCCTTTTTTCTGCGCCGTTGTCACCATTATTGTCTTTATCGCCCTTGATGAACTTTATCGCATGGCTCTCCCGCCTGCCCGGCGTTTTGAAGGCATCCTTGCGGCGGTTCTTGGTGCTGGACTGGTCCCTTGTCTTTACCTGCAAAACGGATTGCCGACCGGGGCATTTGCTGCCGTAACTCTTGGCATTGCCACCCTTTTCCTTTTTCATTACCGCACAATCGAGACCGTTGCCCGTGATTGTGCCACGGTCCTCTTCGGCTTCCTTTATCTCCCTCTCCTCATCGGCCATCTTGTTCTGCTCCGATCTCTGCCGCAAGGGCGCGAATGGATCTTTAC
>DIKR01000073.1:424-3109 GCA_002424625.1 Desulfuromonadaceae bacterium UBA5613 | reverse complement strand
CGAGATTGATCAGCACCCCGGTGGAAGGCGACATGGGATAAGAAGAGATGAAGTTACAGCCGCCGGCCAGCGCCCCGAGGGCGACGGACTGCGAACCATCGAGGAGAAGAGCGCCGGCCAGCGCCTCCCCCTGCGGCAGCGAACAGCGGCCGATCGACTCGGTCCCTTCCTCCCAGCCGAGGCGGGCCGCAGCACAGTTTTTGCTGAGGATTTCCGGGTCGGTAAAGGTCCGTGTCAGCGCTCCCTCCAGGGGGGAGAGATCCCAGCCGATGATCCGGGCAAGGTAACCGCAGACAATGCTGTTGGCGTAGATCGTCCCGCCGATCTCTTTGCTCAGCTCCTGCAGCGGCAGGGGGAGAATGCCGGCTTCCTCTGCGAAGAGCTCCGGGTCGCCGATCCGCAACGTCGCCGCCCCACAACGGCCCTGCAGACGCGGCAAAGCGTCGCGATCCAGGAGGACACAAAGATCGAGGGTGCCGCGCAAAGCCCGAACTCGAAGCGGTGCGGCGCGCAGCGTCACGGAATTACTGCCGCCCCGGATACGTGACATGAATTCACTTTCGGCCACCACGTGCAAGCCGCCATTCATGAACATCCGCGCCAGAATCTGCGCGATCGTCTGCAATCCCTGACCGGCTTCGCCGCCGAGGACCAAACTGATTTCACTGCGCCCTTCTCTGCTCATCTTCATCGCTCTCCCTTTCCGCCGCCATCGCTCACCATTCCCTTCCAGTATAATCGATCAAATGCAAAGTGCAGGGCCAGCGTCCAAAAAAGCACGGACTCAAGAATCGCAAGGCAACTTGACAGCGCAGAGCAGGGAGATAGACTTGCAAAAGAGCGACCCGGATATCTTTCGCAACGGAGGCTGACATGAATATTTTCGACTTCGCAATCAAGATGGAACAGGACGGCAAAGCGTATTACGAAAAACTGGCAAAAGACGCCACTCTCCCCGGCTTGCAGACGATCTTTGCCCGTCTGGCCGAGGATGAGCAGAAACATTATGACATTTTTGTGGCTTTACGGGACGGAGGGAAGACTCTTGCCATGGCGGATTCGACGGTCCTTGAATTCTCGAAAAATGTCTTTGCGGCGTTGCCCAAGGAGTCAGGCGCGGCGGTAAAGGATGACCTTGACAGCTATCGTCACGCCATGCAGCTCGAAGCGGAGAGTTTTCGCCTTTACGAAAGCGCGGCAAAAGCGGAAAAGGAAGAAGGGACCAAGCGACTATTGCTGAAGGTCGCCGCTGAAGAACACAAGCATTTTCAGATTCTCGAAAATATCTATGCCTTCGCCAACGCCCCCAACCAGTTTCTGGCCTGGGGCGAATTCAGCAATCTCGACGAATTCCGTAATTTCGGACGCAAGGTCGATCGTTAACCAAGCTCAAGCCAACCAAGGAGAAGGACGATGGGAACTCATTATATTACCGACGAATGTATCACTTGCGGAGCATGTGTGGATGTTTGCCCGGTGGTGGCGATCAGTGAAGGCACGCCGATCTATGTTATCGACAAGGAGATCTGCATCGACTGTGGCGCCTGCGATGAGGTCTGTCCGGTGCAGGCGATTAAATGGGAGTTTACGGCGTAAACATTTAGAATAGTCTGCAGCCGAAGAGGCTCTCTTCCTCTGTCCACAAAGGAGAGTAGTGATGACCAAACTTTATGAATGCAGCAAGTGCGGCGTCGTAACCGAAGACAAACCGCATCTCTGTCAGCCAAAAGAAGTCGAAAGTAAGGAAGAGTATTGTGGCATCAATCCCGATCGCGATATCTGCGACACGATGCACCAGTCCGTGAGCTTCGAGTGTCGTATTTGCGGACGCGCTGCTGAAAGTAAAGAGTTGTTGTGCGATGCACACAGGATCAAAACGAAGTAAACGGCGGCGGCTCTACAGCTCACCGATATCACTTGACTTTCAAAACTCAGACGGGCATCCTTTTTACCTTATAAAGAGGAGTAGCTACCGGCCGCCGACCAGGCCGGCTCCAGGCCCGTCAATCCGGTGAATAACCCGGGCTGGAGACGATTCAATTCGTCAGCGAGATCTTTATCCAGGGCATTGCGCATGCCCGGGTAAAGATCTTTTTTTTTACCTCGCAACAAGCTGCAAGACCGAAAATCTTTCCATGACGGCCTGTGCCGTAAATGCAGAAACCAAGGAGTCAACATGCTCAAACAGTACAAGAATCTCGTGATCTTTTCCGCGCTGTTAGTGGCCCTTCCCTTCTTCTCCTTTTTGATCAGCTTTTACACGGACTGGCTCTTTTACGTCGAAACCGGCTTCCCCGCGGTCTTCACCACGACCCTGTATGCGAAAATCGGCGCCGGGCTCTTCTTTGCAGCGCTGCTCTTGATCTTTACCCAGATCAATCTTTTCTACGCCAATAAAGCCGCGTTTCCTCATGCCGGCGCCTATATTGTTGTCGGCAGCGCCCGCTTGCTGCGCAGCGAAGTCCTGCGCTTTGTCACCCCGCTTGGCCTGCTGGTCAGCGTTGCTTTGGCTCTTCTCGTCGGCCAGTGGGGGGCGATGCAGTGGGAACAAGTCCTCCTTTATACCAACCGCGCCACTGTCGGGACTATCGATCCGGTTCTCGGTAAGGATCTCGGCTTTTACCTCTTCAGCCTGCCGTTTCTGGAGATGCTCAAGGGTTTTGCCACCCTTTTGCTGCTGGCAAC
>DIKR01000073.1:0-385 GCA_002424625.1 Desulfuromonadaceae bacterium UBA5613 | reverse complement strand
CAATCGACGCCGCTGTTCGCCGCCATCTTGCCGTCCTGGTCGGCATCTTCTTCTGCGTGCTCGCAGCCGGCTTTTATCTGGAAAGCTTCCGCCTGCTCTTTTCCAATAACGGCAATTTTTATGGCGCCGGCTATGTCGATGTCAATTCCCGCCTCCTCACCTACCAGATTCTGACTTATCTCACCCCGCTGGCAGGGATCATGCTGGCCATCGGCGGCTGGAAAGGGTCCTGGCGCCAGGCGTTTCTGCCGCTGATCCTGGTCATCGCTGTTTATCTGATCGGCATCCGCCTTTATCCCGGTGTCCTCAATAAATTCAAGGTCGCCCCTAACGAATTGGCCCTTGAGACTCCTTATATCGAACATAATATTAAATCGACCCGCTT
>DIKR01000055.1:6933-27034 GCA_002424625.1 Desulfuromonadaceae bacterium UBA5613 | reverse complement strand
TCGGTTTGAACCTCTGGGCGGTTCGTCTTGATCTGGCTGCCGCCATGTCCCCTGATAAAGTTGAATACGATGGTGATGAGGTTCCGAAGCTGGCAAAAGCTTCCGTTCAGGTCAGTGTCGATTTTTAATCATCTCCTGCTGTGCATTCAAGGAAAGGGAGTCAGATTCTGGCCCCTTTCCTGTCACCAAGAAAGTTTGAGATCCCTTATCCATGTATCGTCTGACCATTCAAACCTCCTTTGCTGCTGCTCACAATCTTCTGCAATATCAGGGTGATTGTGAAAATTTACACGGCCATAACTGGAAGGTCGATGTCACGGTTGCTGCACGCGACCTTGATAAATCCGGCCTCGGCATCGATTTCAAAATCCTCAAGGCAGAGACCCGCCGCCTCCTCGAGACCCTAGACCATAAATATCTCAATGACCTGCCGATGTTCAAAGGGGTGAGCCCTTCGTCGGAGAATATCGCCCGTTACCTCTTTGACGAACTCAGTCGTATTCTCAATAACGCGAATGTCACTGTGTCGTTGGTCAATGTCTGGGAATCTGATTTCGCCTGCGCGAGTTACTCCCTTGAGTAGTGCCATGGTGGTCGAAATCTTCTCCTCGATTCAGGGGGAAGGGCTGCACCTCGGCCGCCGGCAGATCTTTATTCGTCTCGCTGACTGCAATCTGTCTTGTGCCTACTGTGATACGGAGTTTTTTCGCGCCTCCCTGTTCCCTTGTGAAATTCGCCCCGGTTGTGGTTTCTCGACCGATAGGGAAAATCCGGTGCCGGGCTATGAAATCGCCGAGCTTGTCGCCGGGTGGAATCGGGACCTCCCCGGCGCCCACCATTCGATCAGTATTACTGGCGGAGAACCCCTTTGCCAGGCCGCCGCACTCGCTATCTGGCTGCCGGAACTGCGCAAAATCCTGCCAATCCATCTTGAAACCAATGGCACACTCCCGGAGGCCCTGGCTCCTCTGCTGAGTGAGATCGACTTCATCTCCATAGATTTCAAGCTCGCATCGGTGACCGGGGTGACGACTCCCTGGGAAGAGCATAAGCGTTTTCTTGCCCTGGCGGCGCAGTCTCCGTGTCAGGTCAAGCTGGTCGTTGGACCGCAGACTTCTTTCGATGAACTCGGTACTGCTGTTCGTTTTATTCACGACATCGCGCCTGATGTGCCGTTGATTCTGCAACCCCAGACGATTGAGCGCCGTGTCAGTCTCGCCGCCCATCAACTTTTGGAGATGCAGGCGCTTGCTGCCGCCATCCATCGTGATATTCGTGTTATCCCGCAGGTTCACCACTTTCTCAATGCCCCATGATCCATAGGAAGCTGCCGTCATGTTGATCCCGGAAATGACCATGACTGATTTTTCTGCCGGTCTGCAAAGAACCCGCAGTGTCATCATCCCCTTCGGATCGATTGAAGAGCACGGCTCACATCTCCCCCTTGATACTGACACCATGCAGGCCTGGCAGGTCTCTTTGCTGGCCGCACAACAGCGGTCGGTCTTTGTCGCAGCACCGCTCCACTATGGTGTCTGCCGTTCGACCCGACAGCATCCCGGCACCATCTCCATCACTACCACCACCTTGCGTGCCCTGACGATTGACATCTGTTCCTCACTTTATCAGCAGGGTTTACGTAACTTTATCCTGTTGACCGGCCACGCCGGCGGCACGCATACATCGACGCTCATCGATGCCGGTGAGTTTTTGCTCGATACTTTTCCGGATCTGCATATTGCCGTGGTGACGGAATATATGCTGGCGAGTCGGGCCGGGCAGGGGATTATTGAGACGGCAGGGGATGCTCACGCCGGTGAAATCGAGACCTCACGGATTCTGCACAGTCACCCTCACCTTGTTCAGGGGCGTGCACCTCGGGAGTTTCCTGCGTTCCCTGTCGGTATCCTGACGCGGGACAAGCAGAAATATTGGCCGGGTGGGGTGATTGGCGATCCGGGCAAGGCGACCGCGGCAAAAGGAGAGCAGATTGAGGCGTTGGTGGTGGCAGAACTTTGCCGGCTCCTTGATCAACTGGAAACCAGTCAATGACAGTGTCGAAATAATCTTCCTTACTCGCCGAGTCTAGTATCTGACCCGACCATTCTTCTTCACCCTGTCGTCCCTTTGTGCTATAAACCGCCCCTATGCTGCAATTACGAAAAATGACAAAAAATTATGCCGGACGGCTGATCTTTGATGCCATCGACTGGCATATCCGCCCCGGTGACCGGGTCGGCCTGTGCGGTGAAAATGGTGCCGGTAAAACGACCCTGCTCAAGATCCTCGCCGGTCTTGTTTCGGTCGACAGCGGTGATCTTCAGATCGCTAAGGGACTGACATTCGGCTATCTCCCCCAGGACGGTCTCGAACACCATAGTCAGGGCCTCTTCAGTGAAGTTCAGTCGGCCCTTGCTGATTTACTGGCAATGGAAGCAGAGATTAAGACCTTGGAGGAGCGCATTAGCGTTTCGCACCAGGAAGCAGATCTTGATCGCTACGCCCATTTGCAGGAGGAGTTCCGTCATCGCGGCGGCTATGCAATGGAGACCGAAATTGCCAAGGTCCTGCGCGGTCTCGGTTTTGTTGAGAGTGACTGGGGAAAACCGTGCGAGCAGTTTTCCGGCGGCTGGCAGATGCGTATCGCCCTTGCCAAACTTCTGTTGCAGCAGCCGAATCTCCTCCTCCTTGACGAACCGACCAATCATCTCGATCTCCCGGCGCGGGATTGGCTGGAAGAGTACCTGAAGAACTACCCCTTCAGTGTTGTCCTCGTTTCGCATGACCGCTTCTTCCTTGATCAGGTCGTCTCCAAGATCGTTGAGGTCTGGAACGGCAAACTGACGGAATATCCCGGCAATTACAGCCGTTATATCGATGAGCGCGAGCGTCGCATCACCGCCCTTCTCGAAGAGAAACGCCGCCAGGACGAAGAGATTGAGAAGACCGAAGCCTTTATCAGCCGCTTTCGTTATCAGGCGAATAAAGCCTCAATGGTGCAGAGTCGGATCAAACAGCTGGAGAAGGTCGAACGGATCGTCGTGCCGCCGCAGCGCAAACGCATTGCCTTCCGTTTTCCGGAACCACCCAAGGGGGGACGAGTTGCTCTCGAACTGCATGGCGTCTCCCAAGTTTATGGCGAGCGGACTATCTTTGCCGATGTCGAACTGATCGTCGAGAAGGGGGAACGGATTGCCCTGGTTGGGGCCAACGGAGCAGGGAAATCGACGCTGATGCGCCTCCTCGCCGGTGATGAAGCACCGAGTTGCGGCGAGCGGATCGAAGGTCACAATCTCTCGCTCGCTTACTTTGCCCAGGATCAGGCCAAGGTCCTCACCCCGGAACGGACGGTGATGGAAGAGATCCTTGCCGCCGCCCCTTTCGAGATGGTGCCGCGAATCCGCGACATTCTCGGCACTTTTCTTTTCTCCGGAGATGATGTCCACAAGCAGGTGGCGGTCCTTTCCGGCGGCGAGCGTAACCGCCTCGCCCTCGCTATCCTCTTGTTGCGGCCGGCGAATCTCCTTCTCCTTGACGAACCGACCAACCATCTCGATCTTGCCTCCAAAGAAGTGCTGCTCGATGCCCTCCATCATTATAGCGGAACCCTGGTCTTCGTCTCTCATGACCGCTACTTCGTCGATTCTCTGGCGACGCGAGTGATCGAGGTCAATGACGGTCGGACAACGTCCTGGCTCGGCAATTATGAAGATTTTCTCCGTGCCAAAGGGGTGCAAGGGGAGACGGAGCACTCTCAACTGCGTGTCGAACAGCTGAGATCGTCCTCCCCGGCGCAAGTCGCCGGTGATGACCGCGATGCCCGCTTAAAGGCGCACGCCACCCGCAAGGAGACGCAGCGCAGTGAGCAGAAACGGCTGAAGGAAGTGGCGGAGCTGGAGGCTAGGATTGCTGAGCGGGAAGGTGAGGTGGCAGCTCTCGAAGCGCTGATGGCTGATCCGGAACTTTACCATGATCCTGCCCGCTGGAAGGAGATCTCTGCCCGGCATGAGCTGCTCAAGGCGGAGGTGAACAACCTTTTTGACCGTTGGGAAAGTCTACAGGTGGATGCATAGTCGCATTGGGGAGGCAGTATGGAGCAGGGCAGGCCATTTGTTGTTACGATAGCGAGCGAGAAGGGCGGGGTTGGCAAGACCACTCTGGCGACCAATCTTGCGGTCTATCTCAAGGCGCTGGATGAAGACCTGCCGGTAACGATCGTCTCCTTTGACAATCATTTCAGTGTTGACAATATGTTTGCCATCGGTCCCCGGCGCGGTGCCTCAGTGGCCGGCCTGTTGCGCAACGAAGACCCGGTGCAACTCGCCCATCTCGGGGAGTACGGCGTACAGTATCTTGCTTCCGAACGTCATCTCTCTCCTCCGGATGATGATCCCCTCCGTTTACGGACCCTCCTGGCGCAATCGACCCTCGGCGGCATTTTTATCATCGATACCCGGCCGGTCATCGATTATTTTACCCGCAATGCGTTAGCTGCCGCTGATCTTCTCATTATCCCGATCAAAGATCGTCCTTCGCTGGTCAATGCCCCGGCCATCCTTGATGTCTTTGTCGCGGCCGGAGGGAGTCCGGAGCATGCCTGGCTGCTGCCGAGCCTCATTGATGCCCGCCTGAAACTGCGTAATGACATCGGCATGCAGGCATTTCTTACCTTCTCCGGTCGGGAAAGGGGCTATCAGGTTCTGGACCTTTGTATTGCCAAGAGCCCCAAGGTCGAAAGTTTGACCACCGGACTGTCGAGTCGTGTCTATCCGGTTTTGACCCATGCCCGCGGCACCATCGTCCATCAGCAATTTCGTCAGCTTGCTGATTTTGTCCTTGCCGAAGAGCGGCGCCGGCCAACGCAGGCGATCCTCAAGACCGCGCACCCCTTGCCCCCGGGGCGTCTGCGACGTTTACAACGTACGTGTCCACACTGCAACAGCTCGATCCAGTCCGAGGCTGTTCTTTACTGGCATGATCACCGCAGTCGCCGTCGCGGCGCCCTGCATCGGCGTTGTCTGGACCAGATCTTCGGCGATGACACCCTGGCTAACTGGCAGGATCAAGGCGCAAGTCTCCTTTATTGTGATCTCGACAGCGCCGGCGTGAGCGGTGATGCTGATGAAGCTATCCTGCGCCTCCTCGATCAGCACGGGGAAGAGATCCAGACCCGGCCAATTCAAATTGGCGCCGGGAGTAATTTTGAGAAGATCCTTGCGGCTATGACCGGACGTTCGGTCGGGGATTTTTTTCGCGAACGCCTCTTTGTCGATCTGATCGCCACCCCTTTAAGCGAAGAATTGTCCGACCCTCGTTATCAGGCTTTTCATGTTCTGCGCCGGATGGTTCTGCGCCATCAAACGAGCCACGAGGGTTGAGGCTTGTCCTCTTTAACGTTAGGCAATATCTTTCAACCCCCCGCTAATGAATATAAGCCTCGGTAACATAGCGCCGCATCATCGAGTGAGTGTTAAAATAGTAGGCATTCTTGCCGATGGCATTTTTCATCAACCGGATCCAGCCGGGACGATCATTATAATATAAAGGAATAATCAATTTTTCCAGCTTATGGTAAAGATCGAGGGCGTCTTCAGCATCGTGGTTGCGATCCGGGGCGGTGCTGCTCGACGTTGCTCCGATCGACCAGCCTGTTACCCCTTCAATATGTCCTTCAATCCACCAGCCATCAAGAATACTGAAGTTCGGTACGCCGTTGAGGGCGGCCTTCATGCCGCTGGTACCGGACGCTTCCAGAGGACGCATCGGCGTATTGAGCCAGAGATCGACGCCGGGGATCATCTTGCTGGCAATCTCCATGTTGTAATTTTCGAGATAGACAGCCTTCACCATCCCTCCCAGCGTGTGTGTCCCCTCGATGATCCGGCGAATCATCTCCTTGCCGGCCGCATCATGGGGGTGGGCTTTGCCGCTGAAGATGAGCTGCAAGCGACCGGCGCCGATTTTGAGCAGCCGGGTGATGTCGCTGAAGATCAAATCGCCACGTTTGTAAGCGGTGGCGCGGCGGGCAAAGCCGATGGTTAAAATCTCGGGATCGAGAGTGACGCCGGTCTCCTCGGTAACATATTGAAAAAGAAAAGATTTGGCGCCGAAATGCGCGTCCCAGAGCTCTTCGTCGGGGACGGCATCGATGCGGACTAAAACTTCCGGCTCATTCGCCCAGCCGGGGAGATAGTCGTTGTAGAGATTAACAAAGAAGGGCGAGGCCCAGGTAAAAGGGTGAATACCATTGGTGATCGCATGGATTTTAAAGCCGGGGAAGATGGCGGTCGAGACCTCGCGGTGTTTCTTGGCCACACCATTGACAAAACCGCTGAGCTTGAGGGCCAGGACCGTGAGATTTAGTTCCTCAGTGCCGCCGAACTGTTTGAGGACATCGAGAGGGACAAGGGGCCCAAGGACCTGCTCGACAAGAGGATAAGGAAAATGGTCATGCCCGGAGGCGACAGGAGTATGGGTGGTAAAGATACATTGTTCTGCCACCTTGTGCTGATTCCACGGTGTTTCATCATTGAGTTTGTTATGACGATAGCTTTCGTTCAGAAGCTCGAGAGTTAGCAGTGCAGCGTGCCCTTCGTTCATGTGATATTTGCGCACCTGAAAGCCGAGCGCCGCTAAAATGCGATAACCGCCGATGCCGAGGACGATCTCCTGTTTGAGACGATACGCAAGATCGCCACCATAGAGGTGATCGGTAATCCCTTGGTCTTCTTCGGCATTTCCGGGAATATTAGTATCGAGAAAGATGACCGGGACAACGCCGCCATTAGGGCTCTTGACCCGATAGAGCCAGGCCTGCACTTTGACATCGCGATTTTCAATGGTCACCAGCGTTTTGACCGGTAAGAGTTCGAGCCTTCTTTCAGGAGACCACGGTAAGGGATAAGCGCTTTGTGTCCCATCTGCAGCAATTTTCTGGGTGAAATAGCCTTTGCGGCTGACCAGAGTTACGCCGATCATCGGCAGGTTGAGATCAGCTGCGCTCTTGATGGTATCTCCGGCCAAGACACCGAGCCCGCCGCTATAGGTCGGGATGTCATTGGTAATGCCGATTTCCATGGTAAAATAAGCGATACGCGATTCTTTGGTAAAAGTTTGCCAGTTCTGCATCGATATCTCTCCTTACCAAGACCAAAGATTTCAGTTGCAACATACTTATTATACACACACTTTTATTGGAGCTTGCAATAGCGCATAAAAATCGCCAAAATTACCTTCCGGTTAGTCATTGTTCCAAATCGAAGGAACTACTTCATGTATCTCGATTTTTACGGTTTGACAGATAAACCTTTCACGATGACACCGAATCCCCGCTATCTCTTCCTTAGTAAGCACCATCGTGAGGTCTTTGCTCATCTTCTCTTCGGCATCCGCCGACACGCAGGTTTTATCGAGGTTACCGGGGAGGTCGGGACCGGTAAAACCACGGTTTTGCGCAGCCTTTTTCGCGAGTTGGAAAGGGATGAGGCGCGGATCGCTTATATCTTCAACCCCTGCCTGTCAGCGCAGGATCTTTTACGGACAGTTAACCGCGAATTCGGCCTCGAACATCAAGCCTCCCCTCCTGAACTCCATGCCGCTCTCAATACCTTTTTACTGCAGGAGAATGCTGCCGGGCGAACGGTTGTCCTTGTTATCGATGAGGCGCAAAATCTGGCTGTCGACGTCCTGGAACAGGTCCGCCTTCTGTCGAATCTTGAAACCGAAACAGACAAGCTGATCCAGATTGTTCTGGTTGGACAGCCGGAGCTTGGCGATTTACTCAAAAAAAAGGAATTACGGCAACTGAGTCAGCGCATTACCGTGCGCTACCATCTGCAGGCCATGGATTCTGAGGATACAGCCGCCTACATTGAGCACCGTCTCGGTGTCGCCGGCTGGAGTCGCGGCCATCTCTTTACCCCTGCCTCCCAGAAGAAAATTTTTCAGGCGACAAAAGGTAACCCGCGTCTGATCAATATCCTTTGCGATCGGGCCCTGTTGATCGGCTATGCTGACAGTATCGAACAGATTGATCTCTCTGAAATACGCCGGGCAGGAAGAGAGGTGCAGCGCCACCGGTCTTTTTTTTCTTCACTTCATCCCGCACTAGGGTTACTGCTCCTCATCCCCATCGTTGCTGTCGTGCTTTGGGCTCT
This sequence comes from Desulfuromonadaceae bacterium UBA5613, assembly GCA_002424625.1. Classification (GTDB taxonomy): domain Bacteria; phylum Desulfobacterota; class Desulfuromonadia; order Desulfuromonadales; family UBA2197; genus UBA2197. The sequence goes on along the minus strand of DIKR01000055.1, from coordinate 18,878 downwards.
TCCCAATTCAGAGAAAACTTCACTGTCGGAAACATTTGTTCAGACTCCACCAGTGCTCGATCGTTTTACAAGAGAAATTCTTCCGCAGCTACGCCAAACTACGGCTGATGATAATCGCCGAAATGCCGTGAACTCACTTGTGGCTTTGTGGGGGGGAGAGCCGATCACGGCGGCAGCAGCGACGATGGAAGAATCGCTCAACTTGAGCCGGGAACAGAAATTTGAGGTCGCGCGTCTGCAGGGAGATCTGGATGGCCTGTTGCGCCTGCGCCTCCCTTTGATCCTGGAAATTGTGGATGGGTTAGACGTTCGTTACCTGCTCCTTCTTAATCGAGAAGAGGGCGGGGCAAGAGTCACTCTGGATAACCATAAAACCCTGATTATTTCGTCGGCCCAGCTTGCTCCCTACTGGAAAAATCGTGCTTATCTCCTTTGGAAGAACCCTTTGAATCTGTCGATCCAGCAAGAATCGCTGCAAACCCGCCGTGAGATCATCAATTTGCAATCTTTACTAAATCATGCAGGAAAGTCCGTACCGCGCAGCGGTCGCTATGATGAGGCCACCAGTGCGGCTATCCGTGCTTTTCAGACTGAACAGCAACTTACAGTGGACGGTATTGCCGGCTTGCAAACCTTGATGACCCTTTATCGGGAGAGCCCTCAATACGGCTACCCCCTGCAAACGGCAGGAGGAGAAGAATGAGCTCAATCCTGAAAGCCTTGCGTCGCCTTGAAGAGGAGCGGGCCCGCAAGAGCCCTGCAGCACCGGAGATTGCTGCCAATCTCTTGCGCCAGGGTGTGCGGCGCCGCTCGACTCCTCTTTGGATCTGGACAACCGTAGTAGCTGTCGTTGTCTTGGCTTTAGCTTTGGCGGTTTTTTCATGGTCATGGCGTTCGACGCCGCTCGGCAGCAAAATTGTCACACCTATTGCTTTGCCGGCGGACGTTCCCCTTGCAGCCTCAACCGGGCAAGGCGGAGAAGTGATTATCGAAGAAGTCATAGATCAGCGTCGTCACGGGACGCTTTCACCGGCAAAGACGCTAAAGTCGTCAGCGCCTGTTCTGTCGGTACAAAATATCAAAACTGAGTCGATTCCCGCCGTCAAGGAGAGCAAACCCGCTGCACCTCGCAGCGAACCACGGCAAAGTCCGCTCATTACCGCCATAGCCTGGCAGGACGATAGTGCGGCACGCATGGCGGTGGTGGACGGGATGCCAGTGATGACCGGCGAATTTGTCGGCACCGCTAAAGTCCAGGAAATTCTGCGCGATCGTATCATTTTTGCAGAGGAAGGAAGAATCTTTACCGTTCATATCGATCCGCACTGAAATAGACCTCTAACCCTTCCACTTTTCTTGATTTTTATGCACGGATAAACTATCTTCATGCTCCGTTTTTGAGCTGCCGGAGGTAAGAATGACCACAAAGAGTCTGAGCGAACTGCGCAAAGAGATCGATGCCGTCGATGATGCTATCCTTGACCTGCTCAATCAGCGGGCGCAATGGGCTATCGAGGTGGGTAAGGCCAAGACCGGCGGAACTCAGGACTTTTATATCCCGGCGCGCGAACGGGCCATCTTCGAACGTCTTGCTGCTGCCAATTGCGGACCTTTTCCCCAGGAAGGAATTCGCCGGGTCTGGCGGGAGATCATCTCTGCCTCACTTTCCCTCGAACACCCGATGAAGGTTGTTTTTCTCGGGCCGCAGGCGACCAACACCCACGTTGCTGCCATGCGGCAATTCGGCTATTCAGCACAACTCATTCCGGAGAAGAGCGTTTCAGCCGTCTTTGAGGATGTCAGTCGCGGTCGCGCTGATTTCGGTGTCGTGCCGGTAGAAAACTCCACAGAAGGGGTCGTGGCCCACACTCTTGACATGTTCATGGTCACCGATCTGGTCATCAATGCCGAAATAAAACTGGCAATCTCTCATGACCTCCTTTCCCTTTCCGGTCGCCTCGAAGAGATTACCCGCGTCGTTTCTCATCCCCAGGCGCTGGCACAGTGCCGGCACTGGCTTGAAGAAAATCTCCCTGATATCCCTCTGGTCGATGTTGCCAGCACCGCTCGGGCAGCGCAGATGGCCGCGGAAGATAGTTCGGTTGCAGCCGTTGCGAGTGAAATGGCGGCGACGTTGTACGGAGTCCAGGTTGTCAAACATAAGATTGAGGATAATCCCAACAACTTCACCCGTTTTCTTGTCATCGGTAAAAAATCACCGCCGCGCACCGGACACGACAAAACCTCGGTGATGTTCAGTGTCCGCGATGAACCCGGCATCCTTTACAAGATGCTTGAACCTTTCAACCGCCGTGACATCAACCTTTCAAAGATTGAAAGCCGGCCAATGAAGAGTAAGGCCTGGGAGTATATCTTTTTCCTTGATATTGACGGCCATATTGAAGAAGAGAATGTTTGTGCTGCCATCGAGGATTTGAAGGGGTACTGTCAACTCTTTAAGGTCCTTGGCTCTTATCAGAAAGCAGATCAGGAAAAGAAATGAGGTCTTTTTTCCTTTCCCTGTCGGTTCTCTTGCTCATGACTACGGCTGCGTTGGCGGACTCAGCAGTCGAGTTGCAGATTCTTCAGGAGTTCTTTTCACAAGGTGGGATAGAGAATCGCTCTGCCCGTCTGACCGGCGCCGCTCTCGAGGAATTTACGCGGCAACCGATGGTCGGGGTCTATCTTCCGGAAAACGCCAAGGTGACCTTTCGCTTGCTGATGGAGAGTGAAATAACAGCGATTTATGAAGCGACTGTCGATCACGACGGTCTTGCGGAGATGTGGAGCGCCTTCTTTCACCGCGGCGTCCTCGGCAGCAAGCTTGAAGCGATCAAGTCCCTGAAGATCCCCCCTTATTTGGCCGCAGTAGAGTATCAACGACTGAGGACGCAGTCAGCGCGGAGCCCGCTACAAGAGGCGCGCCTGACGCAATTGCAACGTCTTTTTATGCCGTCTGAAAAGTTCAGAGAACACTTTAACCAGAACCGCATAACCTATGAAGCCCTCGCGCATTTGATTGAAACCGGCAAAACGGAAGAGGCCGAAGCGGCGGCCAAAGTGTTTGCCCTGGTCGGTGTCCGCCTTTATTCCGCCAGCAAGAGTGCCGCGGAGATGGCTTCAGTTGTCAGTCCTGTCAGTGGCAAAGGACCGGATCCGGGCAGTCAACCCGGTTGCGAAGTACGGGTCAGCGCTTTCCTTGATAGCGTTCTCGGTCTTTTCCATCTCCCGCCGGGCGTAAGTCCGCCGCTGATGTCAGCACATAACTACATCTTTGTCGAACCCCTCGCCGAGAATTGGTATTTTTTTCGGAATATTGCCGCTGAGCCCCTGAAAGAAAAGTCTGCATCCTATGAATAATCCGCTGCATATTCCTGTTGTCGCCATCGTCGGCGTCGGGCTGATTGGCGGCTCTCTGGCTCTCGCCCTCAAGGCGGCCGGCGTTACCGATCGTATTCTTGGCTACGATCTCGATGCGCATAATCTTGCGCAGGCCTTGCAACTCGGCGTCATCGATCACGTCTGTAGCGGCCCGCAGGAGCTCTCGGCTGCCGATTTAATCTTTCTTGCCACGCCGGTTCTGGCGATGCCGGCCGCCCTGAAGACCATCGCTCCCCATCTCAAGCCCGGCGCTATCCTGACCGACGGCGGCAGTGTCAAGGCGGCAGTGATCTCTGTTCTTGAGCCCCTCCTCCCGGCGAAGCTGCGATATGTTCCTGGGCACCCTATCTCCGGCACGGAGCGTAGTGGCGCCACGGCCGCCTTTGCGACACTTTATCGTGGTAAACGCTGCATTCTCACTCCGACGGAGCGCACCGACCCACAAGCTCTTGATCTGGTCACCGCTTTATGGCAAGCCGCCGGGAGCGAGGTGATCCTCATGGATGCGGAGAAGCACGACCGTATCCTCGCTGCGATCAGTCATTTGCCCCACATGGTCGCTTATGCTCTGGTTAATGCCGTCGGTGCTTATGATCGTTACGAAGAGAATATCCTTCTTTACTCTGCCGGCGGTTTTCGGGATTTTACCCGCATTGCTTCTTCGGATCCGACAATGTGGCGGGATATTGCTTTGACCAATCGTGAAGCGCTGTTAGAGATGATTGAGCGCTTCGAAGTCGATTTGGCCGGCCTTAAAGAGGCAATCCGCACGGCGGATGCCCCGGCACTGCACTCCTATTTTTTACGTTCTAAACTCAATCGCGACGCTATTTTGTAATTAATCAAGTTTTTGAGGTGCATATGTCTGAAACTCGTATTGTGACCCAGTCTTCTCCTCTGCGCGGCGAGATCACCGTCCCCGGCGACAAGTCGATCTCGCATCGTTCAATCATGCTCGGTTCCCTCGCCCAAGGGAAGACAGTCGTGCGCGGTTTCCTGCATGGTGAGGATAATCATTCGACTCTGCGGGCATTTCGCACCATGGGGATAAAGATTGAGGAAGACGAAAACGGTGTCCTTGTGATCGCCGGCAAAGGACTAAGTGGTCTGCAGGAACCGACGGATGTCCTCGATTGTGGCAATTCCGGGACGACGATCCGTCTGATGTCCGGACTTTTGGCCGGACAAAAGTTCTTTTCTGTCGTCACCGGTGATCGTTACCTGCGCAAGCGGCCGATGAAGCGGGTGGTCACGCCCTTAACCTTGATGGGAGCACGCATCTGGGGGCGGGGTGGGGGAGATCTGGCGCCGCTGGCGTTTCAGGGGGGTGAATTGATGCCGATCGATTATGTTTCACCGATCGCCAGTGCTCAGGTGAAGTCCGCTATCCTTCTTGCCGGTCTTGCCTGTGATGGCGTCACGACGGTGCGGGAACCCCACCTTTCCCGCGATCATAGCGAACGGATGCTGGCTTATTTCGGCGCAGATATCCGTCCCATTGCCGGCGGCGTCTCTCTGGTCGGTCGCCCTCAGCTCGAAGGACGGGAAGTCGTCGTCCCCGGCGACATCTCTTCCGCGGCGTTCTTTATCGTTGCCGCCCTGATAGTCCCCGGCTCTGAACTCCTGATTCGTAATGTCGGTGTTAATCCGACCCGCAGCGGCATCATCGATATTCTTCGCGCCATGGGGGGGGATATTGAACTCTTAGACGAACGGATCGTTTCCGGTGAACCGGTGGCTGATCTCCTGGTGCGCGCCAGTTCTCTGCGCGGCATCGAGATCGGCGGCGCTGTCGTCCCCCGGGCGATCGATGAATTTCCGGTGATCAGTGTCGCTGCTGCCTACGCCGCAGGGACAACGATTATTCGCGATGCCCAGGAATTACGCGTCAAGGAGACCGATCGCATTGCCGCGATGGTGGCAGAACTGAGCAAACTGGGTGCGACTCTCGAGGCGACAACAGACGGCATGATCATTGAGGGTGGCGCCAGCCTGCAAGGTGCAACGGTCGATTCCTCCGGTGATCATCGTATTGCCATGAGTTGTGCCATTGCCGCCCTGCAAAGTGGCAGTGCCGTAACGATCCATGACACCGGCTGTACCGCCACCTCTTTCCCGAATTTCTGGGATCTTCTTGAACTTGTTCGCCGCTGATCACCAAAGGATCTCCTCTGATCATGAATGAATTGATTGTCGCCATAGACGGGCCTTCCGGCGCCGGCAAGAGCACGTTAAGCAAACTTCTCGCGCAACGACTTGATTATGTTCACCTCGACACCGGAGCGATGTATCGTTGCGTTGCGCTCGCTGCCCTGACGCAAGGGATTGACTCTGCGGATCAAGAGCGTCTCGGTATCCTGGTGCAGCAGTTAAAGGTCGAGTTTGTCCATACACCGGCCGGAGATCTGGTTTTTCTTGACGGTGAAGATGTTTCAGCGGCAATTCGCACTCCGGAAGTCAGCCTGTTGACCTCGAAGATTGCCGCAGCGCCACAAGTACGAGAGGCACTGGTCGTTTTGCAGCGCCGTCTCGGCGCGTCGGGTGGAGTAGTTCTGGAGGGACGTGATATCGGCACGGTCGTCTTTCCGCAGGCGCAGGTGAAGTTTTTCCTGAGTGCCAGCGCCGCAGAACGGGGGCAGCGGCGTTTTGATGAATTGATCGCCAAGGGGGTCAATGTCTCGCTGCAGCAAACAATTTCCGATGTCATTGCCCGAGACCTTGCCGACAGCGAGCGTGAACATGCGCCTCTCCTTCAGGCCGAGGATGCACTGGTTATCGATTCGACGAATATGAGTATCGAAGAGGTTCTGGCACTGATGGTCAGCGTCGTCCAGATGCGGCGCAAGAACCTCCGGTAAAAATAAAACCTTTGTTTTTTGCGCATGCTTATGTTATTTAATTGCTCCCAAACTGATATTCGTGTCGTCGTGGTGCGAAAGGTCAGTAAATTCATCAGGGGGTAACTCTCACACATGTCGGTAAAAGAACAAAACAATCAAGATTTCAATGATGAAACAGGCTACGACGAATCAGAAATGAGCTTCGAAGACCTCTTCGAAAGCAGTCTTCAGCAGCTGGTTGTTGGAGAAGTCGTTCGCGGCACCGTTGTTCAGGTCAATCCTGATTCGGTGGTTGTCGATGTTGGCTACAAATCAGAAGGTGTCATTCCTCTCAGCGAGTTCGTCGAGGAGATCAAGGTCGGCGACATTATCGATGTGCTCCTTGAGCGCACCGAGAATGAAAACGGTCTGGTCAGTCTTTCCAAAGAGAAGGCCGATCGTCAGCGGATCTGGAATGCTCTCGAAGAAGGTGCTGTTATTGATGGTCGCATCGTTTCCCGGATCAAGGGCGGCCTTGCCGTCGATATTGGCGTAACTGCGTTCCTCCCTGGTTCACAGGTCGATATCCGTCCGGTACGCAATCTCGACAAGATGCTTGGCGAGACCTACAAATTCAAAATTATCAAGCTGAACAAGCGGCGCGGCAACATTGTCCTTTCGCGGCGGGTTCTCCTTGAGGATGAGCGTGACAGCCATCGCGCTGATACACTTGGCGCCTTGAACGAAGGTGATGTGCTCGAAGGTACGGTCAAGAATTTGACCGATTACGGGGCATTCATCGATCTCGGCGGCATTGACGGCCTCCTGCACGTCACTGACATGTCCTGGGGTCGGGTCAATCATCCTTCTGACGTCATCGCTGTCGGCGAAAAGATTAACGTCAAAGTTCTTAAATTTGACCGTGAAAAACAGCGGGTTTCCCTCGGCCTCAAGCAGGTCGTTCCTGATCCCTGGCTGGTCGTTGCCGAGAAGTACCCGGTCGGTTTGCGGGTCAACGGCAAAGTCGTCAGCCTCACCGATTACGGCGCGTTTGTCGAACTTGAGCAGGGCGTAGAAGGCTTGATTCATGTCTCGGAAATGAGCTGGACCAAGCGCGTCAAACACCCGAATAAAATCCTCACCGTTGGTGATGAAGTCGAGTCAGTTGTCCTTGCAGTCGATACCAGCAGTCGGAGAATCTCACTCGGTCTCAAGCAAATTGAAGCCAATCCTTGGGATCTGATCGGCGAGAAGTTTCCGATCGGGACGATCATCGAAGGTCAAGTCAAGAATATTACCGATTTCGGCATCTTTGTCGGTGTCGATGAAGGCATTGACGGGCTTGTCCATATCTCGGATCTTTCCTGGGTGAAGCGGGTCAAACACCCGTCGGAGCTGTATAAAAAAGGCGATACCGTTCGCGCGGTTGTCCTCAATATTGACCGGGAAAACGAGCGGTTCTCCCTCGGGATCAAGCAATTCTCACAGGATCCCTGGCTGTCGATTCCCAAGCGTTTCGCACCGGGCACCATCATCCGCGGCAAGGTTACTTCGGTGACGGATTTCGGGATCTTCCTCGAAGTTGAAGAGGGGATTGAGGGCTTGATTCACGTCTCTGAAATCAGCAAAGAGAAGATCGATTCTCCCAAGTCTGTTGCTCAGGTCGGCGATGATCTTGAAGCCGTTGTTTTGAGTGTCGACACTGTCGATCGCAAGATTGCCCTCTCGATGAAACATTTGGCGGATCGCAAAGAAAAAGCCGATGTGGCATCGTTCCTTGGCTCTGACCGCAATGCGACCTCGAGCTTTGGTGACCTTCTTCAAGGTGCTCTGCGCGATAAAGCTAACAGCGAAACTGCTGAATAAATGTGAGAATGAACTCCCGGGCTTCCACTGAAGCCCGGGAGTTTGAAATCCTATGAAAAAAAATCCGCTGGTGATGGCACTCTTAATCGTTGGTGCCATTTTTCTTTTTTTTATGATCATCGCACTCTTCTTGAGTCCTCAATCCGGACGCAGTGGTCGTTTTTCTTTAGGCGCCAAAGTCGGTGTCATTGAAATAAACGGCGTCATTACTTCTGCTTCGGAACTTATTGAAGATCTGCACGATTTTGAGGAAAACTCGGCAATCAAGGCAATTGTGCTGCGCATCGATTCTCCCGGTGGTTCGGTTGCTCCTTCACAAGAAATTCATGATGCTGTCAAAAAAACTGCCAAGATAAAGCCGGTTGTCGTCTCTATGGGGTCGGTCGCAGCATCGGGCGGTTATTACATTGCGGTTGCCGGGCAGCAGATTGTCGCTAATCCCGGAACAATGACGGGGAGTATCGGCGTGATTATGGAGTTTGCCAACTACGAGGAACTCCTGAAAAAAATCGGCTGGCAAAATATTGTCGTCAAGAGCGGTCGTTTCAAGGATATTGGTTCTCCTAATCGACCCATGTCTGCTGCTGACCGGCAGCTTCTGCAAGCGATGATCGATGATGTGCAGTCACAGTTTGTCGATGCCGTTGCACAAGGGCGAAACTTGAGCCCGGAAGAAGTCAAGGAAATCGCAGACGGTCGCATCATGACCGGTCGACAAGCCCTCGCAGCCGGGCTGGTCGACAAACTTGGCGGCTTGCAGACAGCGATCGATCTTGCCGCCAACCTTGCCGGCATTGTTGATCCTGAAGTGGTTTATCCACTTAAACCGCCCCGGAAACTGATCGATTACATCATGCAAGGCACAGCGGATCACCTCTTCAAGATTATGCAGCAGCAGAGTCAGTTGAAATTAAATTTTTTATAACGCATGTTACAGGAGCCGTAGTCATGACCAAGAGCGAACTTATTGAACAGCTTTCTATCAATAACGAGCAGTTGAACAAGCGCGAATCCGAGCTGATTATCAATACAATCTTTGATAGTATCGGTGGGGAACTTGTACAGGGGGGGCGTGTTGAAATTCGTGGATTCGGTTCCTTTACCATCCGCTCCCGCGATGCCCGTGAAGCAAGAAATCCCAAAAGTGGCGATGTTGTGATGATTGCAGAGAAAAAGACTCCTTTTTTCAAGACCGGCAAAGAGTTGCGCGAACGGGTGAACAACGGAAAAACCGCTTGATTGTTTCAGCTTCTATTTATCAAGAAAGGCTCCGGCGGATAGCGGAGCCTTTCTTGCGTAGGGCCACTTATGAACAGCACTGACGGCTTTTCCCCATTAACAAAGCGGATGCACTGGAATTTTATCGTCCCTGCTGACGATGCCGGGTTGCGACTTGACCAGGTATTGCCTCGACAATGTTCCGGACTGTCACGGACGCAAGCGCGGAAGATTATCGATATTGGCGGCGTTCATGTCTCGGGCCGACGGGTGCGAAGTTGCTCGCGTAGTGTCAAGGGTGGTGAAGACATTGCCGTTTATTGCGATGGTCTGTCCCTGGCTCCTTATACTATCAGTGCTGACGCCATCCTTTATCGCGATGCTGATATCATTGTCCTGAATAAACCGGCGGGATTAGAGACACAGCCGACACCGGCCCGCTATCAGGGAACACTTTATGCGGCGCTGTCCGAATTTCTTGTTGACCCCTTTCGCCCTCAGCTGCAACCTTCCATCGGCATGGTGCAGCGGCTTGACCGCGACACCTCCGGTGTGATTCTCTTTTCTATCAGCCCCCGCGCCCATAAACCTTTAACGACAGCTATCACAACCCATGCGCTGCATAAAACTTACCTTGCTCTTGTTGCCGGTGTTGTCCCCCCCGGCGAACATGAGATAACATCCTTGTTAGCGCGCAGCCATCGCGACAATTGCGTCCGTTCCATCCCAAGAGGAGGGAAAGAGGCCGTCACTCAATATCGCCGCATCGCCGTTTCCGAAACCTGTTCACTTGTAGAAGTGACACCGATTACCGGCCGCATGCATCAGATTCGTGTCCACCTCTCAGAGGCGGGCTTTCCGCTCCTTGGTGACACACGGTATGGCGGCCCGCCACAGTTTGGTAACATGATGATTCCCCGCCACATGCTCCATGCTCAAAATCTCGGTTTAATGCATCCGCTCACCCGGCAGCCCCTGCAGCTTACAGCTCCACTGGCGGCTGACTTTCAAATGCTGGTCAACCATTACCATTTGACTGCCTGTTAAGTGGTATAAATAGAGGTTTTATGCTGAACGCACCACAAATCGATCCGATATTGTTTCAGCTTGGCCCCCTTGCCGTCCGCTGGTACGGCGTGATGTATCTCCTCGGTTTTGTCGCGGCCTTCTTTATCATCAGCCGCCTTGCTCCCCGCCGTAACCTCCCACTGGATAAAGATGCTGTTTCCGATCTCCTCTTTTATATCGTCCTCGGGGTGATTCTCGGAGGGCGCTTTGGTTACGTTCTCTTCTATAATTTCCCCTACTTTATTGAGCATCCCCTGCAGATCTTTGCCGTCTGGCAGGGTGGTATGAGTTTTCACGGGGGATTGGCCGGGGTGGTCATTGCGACCTTGATCTACTCCCGCCGTCATGCCATCGCCATTCTCCCTCTCGCTGACATCCTTGCCATTGCCGCGACCATCGGACTCGGTCTGGGTCGGATCGGCAATTTCATCAACGGGGAACTTTGGGGACGTGTCACCACTCTCCCCTGGGGTGTCGTCTTTCCTGCCGCGGGGCCACAACCGCGTCATCCGAGTCAGCTTTATGAAGCGATGCTCGAAGGGCCGATTATCTTCTTTCTCTTATACTGGCTCTTTTCGCGCAAGGTCAGAAGTGGCGTGGTCTTCTTCTTCTTCTTGATTATTTATGGAATCGGTCGGTTTATTATCGAATTTTTCCGGGAACCGGATCAGCAGATCGGTTTTCTCTGGGGCGGAGCAACGATGGGACAGATGTTGTGTCTGGCGATGATTCTTTTGGGGAGCGGCGGTCTCTACTGGTTAAAGAATCGGGAGGATAAATGCTGAGTCCGAAAGGGATTGTCTTTGATTGTGACGGCGTCCTCTTTGAAAGTAAGAGTGCGAATCTGGCTTATTATAACGAGGTTCTTGGTGCTTTTGACGTCACTCCGGTCACCCTCGAGCAACATGAGCGGGCCCATATTTGTCACACTGCCGCCACGCCTGAGGTCTTTGCTGCCCTCCTTGGTCCCGAACGAGCCGCCGTTGCTCTGCAGATGGTGGTCAAGCTTGACTATAAAAAGTTTATTCCTTACATGACTCCCGAGCCGCAGATGCAGGAAGTCATTGCCATCCTTGCTGAGCGCTACCCTCTGGCGGTGGCAACCAATCGTGGAACTAGCATGGCGGAGATCCTGTTGCACTTTGATCTTGCTGCTTACTTTAAGGTCGTGATTACCAGTCGGGACGTTCCCCGTCCCAAACCTTTTCCCGACATGCTGCATCTTGCCGCCCGGCGCCTCGGTATCGCCGAAAAAGAGTTGCTCTTTGTCGGCGACTCAGAGCTCGATGCTGCTGCCGCAGCTGCGGCGGGGATGCCGTTTATTGCTTATCGAAATATTCAGGGGGCTGCGCCAGTCATCAATTCGCACCGGGAGATTTTTTCGCTGTTAAATCAGTGAGGATTTCAGTGAAAGGCTTTGACCATCTCAAGAACGTGTTTACCATTCATCCGCTTGTAGGTCACACTATCCATCAATGAACGAATAATAAAGATACCGCGACCGCGTTCACTGAGATCATCCGGTGTACAGGGAGCTGCCAAAGCCTGATTGGCAGCATCGAAGCCGTGTCCTTCATCATAAATTTTGATGAT
>DIKR01000055.1:0-6907 GCA_002424625.1 Desulfuromonadaceae bacterium UBA5613 | reverse complement strand
CCCTGATTGGCATGAAAGATGACATTCGCCATCGCTTCGGTCAAAACCGTATTCAATTCATAACCGAGCACCTCACGATTAACCGCAGAACGGGTCAAGGTGTGCGCCAGGTCTTCGCCGATCTTGCCAATCAGCCCGAGATAGCAGGTTTCATTCGGAACCTTGATGTTGATGTGAATCTTTTCAATCATCGCCGCAATCCCGGAATTAAAGAGTAACATCCTTCAAGTTGGCCAAAGCCTCATCGCTTGTTGCGTAAATATCGAAGACTCGATGCAAACGCGTCAACTCGAACATCGATTTAACCTGCGGCTGCATAGAGCAAAGGAGCAGCATGCCATTGCGGGCGCTGGCATTCTTGAAGCCGGAAACCAGGACACCAAGCCCGGAAGAATCGATAAAACGAACTTCATTGAGATCGATGATGAGGTTGGTTTTATCGGTGTCGAACTGTTGCAGGATTGCAATTTTCAGTTCAGGACTGTTGTGGGCATCGAGGCGCGCTTCCTGTACGGAAATCACCACGGCCTGAGGATGTTCGGTGATATTAAGCTGCATATTGGTCTCCGTTTCCACTTGAGGGTAGGCAGAACTCTATCATAAGGTTTGAGTTCGGTCACTGAACTTTCACCGCTTCACAGGATTTTCATCAAAACAATCGTCACATCGTCCCGAAATGAACGGGTTCCGGTAAAGAGCCGCGCCTGTTCCATTATCCGGTCGATGATCTCTCCTGTTGGCAGCAAGTGATATTCGCGCAACAATTCTTCCAGACGCTCCTCACCAAAAAAATCTCCGGTACGATTTTCCGCTTCCGTTAACCCGTCAGTAAAGAGGATCAGGAGATCGCCACTAGCCATCTCTGTCTCTTTCTCTTCGTAAATGACATCAGCTTTGACGCCTAGAATCAGGCCGTTTGCATCGAGATGATCACAGTGTCCGGTTTCGGCTCGCCAGATTATCGGATTATTGTGACCGGCGCTTGCATAGCGAAGTCTCTGATTGATGGCATCGTAACTGGCGTAAAAAAGAGTAATAAACATCTCGGCGCGATCAAGGTCCGTGAGAATAAAGGCATTGACCGCACGGATGATCTGGGCGGGCCCTTGCAATGATTCCGCTTTGGCGCGGATAAAGGCGCGGGTCTCGGCAATCAGGAGGGCTGCGCCGATACTGTGTCCGGAGACGTCGGCAATGACCAGATCGATCCTTTCCCGGTCGCGATGCAGATAGTCGTAATAATCGCCGCCGATCTGATTGGTCGGAACGCAAAGTCCGTGCAATTCGATCCCCTCGATATCCGGGGCCTTATCCGGGAGGAGGTCGTGTTGGATGTGTTTGGCAATTTCGAGTTCCTTCTCCTGCTCCTTGACAGCAATCATTTCATCCGTCAGGCAGCTGTTACGCCAGGCAATCCCGATCTGATTGGCCACACTGGTCAGCAATTCGATGAATTCGTCGGTAAACAAACCTTTGGCCGAGGTCGAATAAGCGGACAAAACGCCGATCGTATCCCCTTCCGCAATGATCGGCACATGCAGCAGGGCCTTTATCCCGGATTTGGCAAGGTTTTGGTGTGATTGCTGTGTGTTGTTCAGGTCGTTGAGGACATGGGGGTTTCCCTGCACAAAAGTATCTTTCAGCAAGGGATCATGGAGAATACCATCGATATCAACACCGACACTGTCGTTGAGTGTCATCTTCGCCCGGATTTGCAGATCGTCGGTGCTTTGCTCGTAAAGCCAGATGACACAGAGATCAATGCGAAACTGATGACTGATCAGGTTGAGGATCTCATCGAGGGTTGACTTGAGGCTGGTGCCACTGCCGACCTGGCGTGCAACGTCGTAAAGGACGGCCAACTGTTCCCGACTTGAGGTCCGGCTTAACGTGACAGAACCAAAAATGTTGAAAATGTCCTCCATGTGACTGCCGCGCGTTGCCAGATAATTTTCCACGATGATCTTGGCCGGGGCCGCACCGACGCATCCGGCCAACGTCAATTCCGTGAAGTTTTTCAGGGCCGGGAGGTGTTCATCGCTTAACTTTCCGCTGGCTTCGATCTCTTGATGGCCAAGATATTCGGCAATTGCTTGTTCTGCTTGTTTCATGCCGATGAATTTTCCGATCAATTCGACAAATTCCATTATTGTTGGTGCCTTGACCATACGGGTCAATTGCGTCGGGCGATGGGCCGGCGCAAAGACGTCGACAAAGCGATGTGCTTGTACACTCTCTTCTTTGCTGCTTTGTGTCAGGAGCGAAATCGTCAGAAACGATCCAAAGTTGAAAAAGAAGGACCAAAAAAGAGCATGACTCCAGACATCCAGACCGGCGAGACCGAAGAGTTCAAGGGGGCGTAGTAGGGCAATCTGAAAGGGGCCATCGACAACAAGACTGTTGGGGAGGAGTCCGGCACTGGCGAAAGCGGGGACGAGGAGGGTGTAGGTCCAGATCCCGAAGCCTAGCAAGAGACCGATTGTGACCCCAAAATGATTCGCTCGTTTCCAGTACAGACCGCCGACCATCGCCGGAACAAACTGGGTGACTGCAACAAAGGAGATCAGACCGATATCGACCAGCGAGGTCGTATCAGCCATAGTCCGATGGTAAAGATAACCGAGTCCCAGCACGAGGAGGATGCCCATGCGTTTGAGATTGATCAAAAGCCTGGAGAAATTTCGTTCGTTATTGCGATTGAAACGCAAAAGAATTGGCACAAAGAGATGGTTGAGAAGCATCGTCGCCATGGTCATGGATTCAACAATGATCATCCCTGCCGCCGCGGAGAATCCGCCGATATAAACGAAAAGTGCCAGCCATTTCTGGCCATTGAGCAGGGGGAGTTGTAAGACATAGAAATCTGCAGCAATTGTACTCCCCTGATTAAAGAGGAGTCCTGCCATGGCGATCGGGGTGGCAAAGAGGGTGATTAAGAACATATAGGTCGGAAATTTCCACATTGCCTGGCGAATATGTTCTTCATTGTTGTTTTCAATGACCAGCATGTGAAATTGCCGAGGGAGCAACATGACTGCGGCCATGGAGATAAAGGTCAGGGAGAACCAGGTGGAATAAGAGGTTGAACCGCTCTTGCCCAGGAGAAAAGCCTGCTTGACCTGCGGAAACTGGTTGGTCGCCTGGGTGAAGACATCGCTAAATCCGTCAAAGAGGAAGTAAGTGACGTAGATCCCGACTACAAGCATGGCGATCAGCTTGACAATCGATTCAAAGGCGATCGTTGCCACCATGCCGTCATGGCTT
The DNA here is from genome assembly GCA_002424625.1 of Desulfuromonadaceae bacterium UBA5613. GTDB lineage: Bacteria > Desulfobacterota > Desulfuromonadia > Desulfuromonadales > UBA2197 > UBA2197. The sequence continues at coordinate 3,643 of DIKR01000055.1, read as the reverse complement.
TCGCTAGAGTCGAGAGTCCGGGCGCCGAAGAGGATGGCAAAGAGTCCAAGAACCACAGAAAAGACGAAGGCGGTATCGATAAATGCAGGAAGAGCGCTGTAATGCTGTGCCAGTATGTGCACCCCGCCGATGTCGGCGGTAGTGATAATGTCAAAAGTGCGGGAGACCGCTTTAAGCTGTAATGCAATATACGGAGTAATGCCGACCAGGGTGAAGAGCGTCACCAGGGCCCCAAGACTCACTGATTTACCGTAACGACTGGAGATAAAGTCGGCAATACTCACAATTTTGTTGGCTTTGCAGATGCGTACCAGCTTGCGCACCGTAAACCACCAGCAAAAAGCGACCAGGGTCGGGCCGATATAGATCGGCAAAAAGTCAAGCCCGGAGGTTGCGGCGCGGCCGACGCTGCCGTAATAAGTCCACGAAGTGAGAAAGACCGCCAGGGAGAGAGTGTAGGCCGTGCTGTTATTGACAATACTCTTTCCGGTGCGCTGCCGCTTCTGTGCATAAAGCGCAATCGCAAAGAGCAGACCGACATAAAGGAGGGTCAGAGTGATAACCAGACCGGCAGAGAGCATCGGCTACCCCTTATCCTTGTCGTTATTTTGATCATTGCTATGATATCGGGAAAATATGAGGATTACGCAGATTGAGAGAGGCCAGCCGACTAAAAAGTAGATGAGGAGCAGGGGGACGCCGGCAAAAAGGATGGGCTTATCAAAAATCTGCACAAAAGGGTAGTTGATCAGGACAATGCCGAGAAAGAAGAAGAGCCGCCAGGCTTCTCGCAGAAAAAGGTTGTCTCGTTTCATAGGCCTCACCTTTTTGACGTTGCCGTTCTTTTTCGGATGAAAATAATTATAGGCGAAGATAGGGAGGCTGTCGACCGGAAGATTTACATTTGATTTACAATCGCCCGAGCATCCGCAGCAAACCGTCGAGAACCGTATAAGGATGGGGTGGACAGCCGGGGATATAAAGGTCGATTGGGAGGAGATCGCCAATGCCATTATGGACTTCCGGGCTGTTGCGAAACGGGCCGCCGGTGATGGCGCAGGCACCGGAGGCGATGACGATCTTCGGTTCCGGGACGGCGGCATAGGTATCAAGGAGGGCGCTGCGCATATTTTCGGTGACCGGGCCGGTGACGAGGAGACCGTCGGCATGGCGGGGGGAAGCAACGATCTGGATGCCGAAGCGGCCAAGATCGAAAACGAGAGTGCCGAGGACATTGATGTCAGCTTCGCAGGCATTGCAGCCGCCGGCCGAGACCTGGCGCAGCTTCAGGGAGCGGCCGAAGAGGCGCAGCATCCTGGCGTTTAAAGCACTTGCCAGTTGAGCTTCCTTCTCCCCCGTCCAAAGATCCTGGCGCTGACTGGCGGCGAGACGGTGATCGCTACTGAAAGACAAGGCGCCGTGCGGGCAGGAAGTCGCACACTCGGGACAGAAGAGGCAGCGGCCCAGGTCGATCTGCAGGGTGTTGTTGCGCAGTGCGAGGGCGCCAAAAGGACAGCGCGCAAGGCATTCCTGGCAACCTTGAGGGCATTTTTCCTGATCAATAATCGGTCGACCCCGGAACCGTTCCGGGAGTGTCGGTGCTTCCTGCGGATATTTAGCAGTGCGGTGTCCTTGGCGGATGCGCTCACGAATGATGCTCAGCATGTCATGACTCCTTACAGATCAAAGCCGCAATAAGACAGGTTAAAGCTCTTGTTGCACAACGGGAAGTCGGAAATCTGTTGTTCACGTAACGCCAGCGCCAGACCGCTCCAGTTATGGAAGGAGGGGTCGATAATTTTGTAGCGATCGAATTTTCCAGTACGATCGGTGATCCCCACCTGCACCAACTCGCCTCGCCAGCCTTCGACCATCGCCACCGCCAGAGTATCCGCCGCCAGAGGCGGAAGCTCGCTCCTCACCCCCCCTTGGGGGAGATCCCGCAGGCTTTTTTTGAGCCAGTGCAGCGATTTGTAGATTTCGCGGCGGCGGATGTTGGCGCGGGCAAAGACATCACCGCTATCCTCGATCACGCAGTGGTCGTAGGTCTGGATATAGCCGCCGTAGGGGTAATGCAGGCGCACATCCCGGGTCAGTCCGCAAGCGCGCGCCGCCACCCCGACCATTCCCAGAGCTTCGGCGTCATCGATACTCAGGGCGCCGATCCGTTCCATTCGCGCCAGGGCCGAGGGGGCATCAAAGAAGAGTTCGATGGCGCCGCGGGTCTCTTTTTCAATCGCCACCAAACGCTGCAGCATACGAGTGGCGAGTTCTTCATCGAGATCAAAACCGACGCCGCCGGGTCGCAGCAGGCCGCGGCTGAAACGACTGCCGCAAATTTCTGCCGTGAGGTTGAGGTAGTCGCCGCGCAGGCGACCGCAATAGGAAGCCGTGGGTAAAAAACCGACATCACCGGCCAGGGCGCCGATATCGCCGACATGATTGGCCAACCGTTCCAATTCAAGGGCAATCGCCCGGATCGCCTCGGCACGGGGGGAGGGAGCGATCCCTGCCAGTGTCTCCAGTACCATGCAGTAAGCGCTGCCATGCCCGGCGGTGGTATCGCCGGCAACGGTTTCGAGTTGAAAGATTGATGCCGGATGCGGCCCGCCTATCAGGAGTTGCTCGACGCCGCGATGCTGATAGCCGAGAGAAATCTCCAGGTGCATGACATTTTCGCCGTGGCACTGAAAACGGAAGTGCCCCGGCTCGATCACCCCGGCATGAACCGGACCGACGGCAACTTCGTGCACTTCCTCCCCTTCGACCTGATAATAATTCATCTCCCCCGGTAGCGGTCTTTCTTCGCCACGATTCCAGGCGTCGCTGCCGGCCCGCCAACGGCGATGGAAACGGACCGGCTTAAACCAGGGATGATCGGTCGGGATGACCCCGTAGGTTTCAGCAATCTCCCGTTCAAAGAGGTGGAGTTGCGGACAGAGCGGGGTGAGGGAGGGGAAGCTGCGACCGATTGTGCAGCGCAGAATCAGCAGTTCTCCTTCCCAGCAGCGAGCGATGATGGCAAAGAGTTCGAGGTCATCCCCTTGCGGCTGCGGCCTTGCAAAGTAGGCAACAATTCGCCCTCCTTCTTTGCACAATTCGAGACAGAGTTCGCTAAAGCGACTATAAGCCAGGACGGGGAGGGCGGTCAGGGCAATAGTGCCGGGATTTTTAACGATCTTGCCAAATTCTTGCGGAGTCATCATTGCACCTCCAGCAGGGCAACAGCATCTTCCAGTAAGCGGCGCAGCGGCGGCGGAAGATAAAGCCCGAGCAGCAAAACGAGGAGGAGAAGAAACAAGGGAGGCGCCACCAGGAGAAAGCTATCCTTGAATGCCGGGTCGGTGGTTGCGTCCGGCGTCCCCTGTACCATCCCCAGCACCGTCGAACCCATGCCGATGAAGACGATCGCCAAAAGGAGGAGGAAGGCCCCGGCTAGCCAGTAGTGATCGTCGGCAAAGATGCCGCGCAGAATCGTAAACTCACTGATAAACGGCCCGAAGGGGGGCGAGCCGGTCACCGCAAAGAAACCGGCGAGAAAGATCGTCCCCGAGATTGGCAGCCGCCGCATGGCGCCATGAATATCGGTGATCTTCTTGCTGGCAAAGGCGCGATGGATATTGCCGACCGAAAGGAACATGCA
>DIKR01000137.1 GCA_002424625.1 Desulfuromonadaceae bacterium UBA5613 | reverse complement strand
CCGATCGCCGCGTCAAAGGAGTTCGGCGCAATCGTCAGCTCTTGAAAGCCCATGTTGAGCAGGGTCTGTTGCGGGTAAAGGAGGGAAGCAATAGCGCTGGTGGTGGGGTCGAGTTCGACCCCGGTAAAGCGGGTGCGGCTTTTCATCGCCGCCGGCATCAAGCCGAGGAAGTTGCCGGTCCCGACCGCCGGCTCTAATACCTTGCCGCCCTTGAAACCGATCCGGGCCATGCCCTTGTAAATCCCGGCAATGATCTTATCGCTGGTGTAGTGGGCGTCCTGCGTCGAGCGCATCGCCGCGTCGTAATCGCTTTGACTCAGCAGCTCTTTCAACTGGCGGGCTTCATTCTCCCAGCCCTTGCCAACCGGCGGGAAAGCCTGTTGCAAGCCGCCCCAGCCGACATAGCGGACCAGGATCGCCTGCTCGTCCGGGGTCGCTTCCCGGTCTTCGGCCTGAATCAGCCGCAGCGTCTCGATCGCCGCAATATTGTCGCTAAACTTCTGCTTGGCGCCACCCTTGCCGAGACGGTCCGCCGCGGTAATCTTGTAGTCGCTTAAAAGTCCAGCAGGTCCGCCCGCGCTATTTCGTCGGCCTCCCACTCCTCCAGACCGGCCGACTCTTCGAGTTGGATTCGCTGCTTGGTCGCTGCCGCTTCCCGTTGAAAGCAGAATCTCTCCAGTTCCCCCGCTGCCTTCAGCTCCTGTAGTAGCGCCGGTTTCTGCTCCTTGAGATAGCTCTTGACCAGATCCGCGTAACGGCCCATCGTTTTGACTCTCTTTCTTTGGGATATCTGTAGAGATTATACCATCTTCCGGGGCATTCGCAACCGGATTAACTTCTTTTTTGTCAGCGACAGCTGGCGTAGTTGTTTCCGTAGTTGCGGGCGCAGTTGTGACTGCTCCAACTTTCCGCCCCGCCGCCTGTTCCGCCTGTTCCGCCGCCGCGATCATGCGCGCCGCCATCTCCCCGCTGGTCACATCCCACTTGGCATCCCAGCGATTGGACCCGCCGCTGTACTTGCTCTTGCGGGTGTTGTCGCGATACATGATCTGTATCCCGGAAGGAGAGGCACCGCCAAAGTTAAGCGCCGAGCCACCAATGGTCACATAGGCGCCGTACTCGCTGCCCTCCTTGAAGGCGATTAGCGACACCTCACCGCTCCCCGCGACGCCGCTTTCATTGACACTCACCTTCTCCGGGGTAAAGCCATTTTCAGCGAGTACCTTGCCGACCGCCTTGAGATAATCCCTGGCATCTTTTAGAAACTCAGCCTTGGCCTTTGCGCCGGCCGCGGTGTAAGCATCGATGCTCTTAACCCCATAATCCCCGCGCAAGCGCTTCTCGCCGGCAGCGCTCTTGACCTTCGGCGCGGAAATCGCTTGTTCCACTTGCGCCACGGCCAGAAGCTCATCAATCCCCGCCTCGCTATCCATCCCCTGGTTATCAAAACCGGGATAGCTGCGCACCGCCAGATAGAACGACTTCAGAAACGGCCGGATCGATTCCCCGAGATCCTCCACCATCTTGTCCGAATAGGCTTTAAAGGTCCGAAATCCGCCCTCGACATAATATCCGGCCAGGTCGATTCCGGCCGTGATCATCTCGGGATCGATTCCGGCATTGAGTTGATTCAGCTTGGCCCGCAACAGCGCCCGCGCCTTCTCGGCTTTATCTGTAGTAAAGAGGCTGTTGTTGGATCCGAAACCGTCAGGCAATTCGATCTTGTCGGGCTTCACCGGCTGGTCGATGGCATGGAGCCGGTTCAGTTCCGCCATGTTGCCGATCTGGAGTTGACCGTTCTCCAGCTTGTTTTCCAGATGCTTGATTCTTGCCGCGCGAATGACATTCTTTTTTTGCGGAGCAACAGCAGCCGCAACCGCCGGCGGTGCATCAAACAGCCCCGTCTCGTCCTCTGACAGACTCAAATCAAGCCTCGCCACCCCGTCCCCTTTGGGCTGCGCTTTCCTGCCAAAGGTCGGCGGGGTAGCGAACATCTTCAGCTGATCGCCAGCCGGGGTTACTTCGCTGCGAGGACTTGCTGGCGTTTCTGGGTCAGAGCTCTCTTGAGCAGTGACAACGCTTGCTTTTGCTGTTTCGCCGGCAGCTTGCGCAGCCGCTCCCTGAGCTCTTCCGGTATAATTCCCTTCATTGTCACTCTCCTCCAGGATGCTCTGTAGGTAATCGTCCGGGGTCATCAGTAGGCCCCCGTCAACGATATCGTTAAAAACGTCCGCTGTCCATTCCAGCGTTTCCGGCGTTATCCCGGCCAGCTCCGGCGCTCCGGCAATCAGGCTGGCAAGGTCCGCATCGATCTCCTGCGCCAACTCCTGCGCCTGGCCCGCTTCCATCTCCTCGACCAGCCGCGCCATCTCGGCGCTATAGAGGTCATCGGCTGCCCTGTCACTGCCAACATCGGTCAGCACTGCCTCGCCGCTGGCCGCGCGCAAGAAGGATGCTTCAAAGTCCGTCAGGGTCGCCGTTTCCGGAAGATAGCCATGCCCTTTGAGGGTCGTCAGCATTGTATCGAGCGCTAGACCCGCTTTGTTGCGCAGCAACGGCTTGCCGACCAGGGCATTACGGGTCACGTACTCCGACTCGACCGCCCCTTTGCCCCACTGCGCCAAGGCTTGCGCCTTGTCGATCCCGCCGAGCTTGCGAATCGCCATAAGCAGATCATCAACGGCCGGATTCACCGTGGCCCGCGCTTTGGCCTGCGCCAACTGCTTGGCACTACGGCCCTTCGGTGCCGGCAGGGAAGGGGACTCAACCGGGCTCTCCTGAGATATTTTCAGGGGTTTTTCTACGATCGCATAGAGCCCTTCACCAATCAGTTTCAGGTCGCCAGTGGATTCAAGTTTAGACACTCTTGATCTGGAAATGGTTATCCCATTATCATCGGACCGATCATCTTTGCCTTCAGTTGCGTAGCGACCAATCTTTTTGTGTAGACGGAGGACTGCTCCTCTTTCCATGGCAGGTTTGATCTTCTCCCAGGCACTGTCATCCGCCCGGCCATTCATCGCCGCAGCACTATCAGATTGTGGTTTGATCGGCGGATTTGTCATTACTCCCTTGGCCGTCAACCCTGTGTGTGGCGAAAATGGCTTGGTGGTATCCGCCGTATTCAACCACGATTTAAAGCCGTCGACTGTCGCCATGGTGACATCCAGGATCCGTTCCGGACCTTGGCTGTCATAGTTCGACAAATAAGCCTGGCGCGCCGCCTGAATCGACGGAAAGCCGATCATCACCTTTGATTCGTCAAAACCGCCGCTCTTGAGATCCTTCTGATCAACAACAAAGATTTTGTCACCTGCGGTCGTCGCATCAATCCCCGGCTTGACAAAGACATCGACATGCTCACCATCAGCGCCGGTGGTACGTTTGATATAACCATAGTGCTGCGTCAGCCCGGTTTCCCAGGCGCGGCCGGTCTCATCCACGCCCCGGCGTTTTGAGCCTGCCGGGTTCTCAATGGCGATCTCCAGGCCGTGCAGCTTGATATGCC
>DIKR01000091.1 GCA_002424625.1 Desulfuromonadaceae bacterium UBA5613 | reverse complement strand
TGGTCGCCGTCGAAGACCTCGGCGCCTGGTGGGAAGAACTCACCGGCCTACCGATCCCTCTCGGCGGGATTCTCGCCCGCCGCTCCCTTGGGCGCAAAGTCATTGAAGAAGTGGAGAGTGCCATCCGTGCCAGCGTCCGCTATGCCTTCGATCATCCCGAGGAAGCACGCTCCTACATTCGCGCCCATGCACAGGAACTGGATGACACGGTTATCAAGCAGCACATCGATCTTTATGTGAATCATTTTTCCCTCGATCTTGGCGAGGAAGGTTTGGCCGCGGTCCATGAACTTTTACACCGCGCCACAGCAGCGGGGATTATTCCCCCCTCCTCCCTCCCCCTCGGCACCCTGTAAAGCCAGTAAAGGATGAACCATGAACCAGTTCAACGATCCCCGTTATAAGAAACTCCTCAAAAAATTTGAGGGGATGACCCGCACCGAGATCATCTCGCGCCTCAAATGGGTTAAGGACCGCAACCTCACCTATCGGGCGGCTCACGAAGCGATCATGCTCTCGGCCAGCGCCACAGGCATCCCTTACGGCAAGATTGCTGAAAAGATGGCTGAGAACCACGGCTTCAGCAATTGGCTCACCCTCAAATGTCTGCTGCTGATGAAAGCAAAGTTTGACATTAAGGTCGATGAAATTCCTCCCTATCCCAACAAGAACTGGAAAGAGGTAGCGAGCGGCATCGTCAAGCGCAAGAAAGCCCCCGAAACGCCGGCCGCCGGCTGACTTCTCTGAATAGCACGCCCCGGACAAGGACTGATTGTTCGGGGCGTTCTTACTCTTTGCAGCTTTTTTAATCAAGAAAACCATTTTCTCCTTCCCTCCCCGTCCAAGTCAGCTATAATCTTCACAACCTGGTTTAAACAGCTATTTTTCTTAACTGGAGGACAGCATGATTACTCTCTTTGAAAAGACGGCGATGATGGGCATGGGGGCACTCTCCCTCAGCCAGAAGAAGGCGGAGGAACTGCTCGGTGAACTGAAGGAGCGGATCGGCTGCAGCGAAGAAGAAGGACGGGCCCTGCTCGAAAAGTTGAAGGCGCAGGCCGAGGAGCAAAAGAATCTGCTCACCAAAGCGGCCGAGGAAGAAGTGCAAAAAGCTTGTGACCGTCTGGGTGTGGTCCGGCGCGAAGAGCTTGAACGCCTGGCAGCACGGCTTGATGCTCTGGAAAAACGGGAGGCGCCACAAGACCCGACATGCTGAATGTCTTTGGCTTCAACCGCAACCTGCGCAACCTGAAACGCACCCGCACTATCTTTGCGGTCCTGGCGAAGTACGGACTCAGTCACCTCTTTGATGCCCTGCACGTCAGCGATTATCTGCTCGCCGCCAAGGTCATGCTTGGTCGCCGCCGCGGCCAGGAGATTGAGCGTCTCAGCATGCCGGTGCGTTTACGCCTGGCGATGGAGGAACTCGGTCCGACCTTTATCAAGCTTGGCCAACTCCTTTCGACCCGACCTGATCTCATCCCCGCTGATTATGCCGACGAGCTCGGCAAACTGCAGGACCAGGTGACACCGATCCCCTTTGCGCCCCTTGGTGCGCAAATCGAAAGCGCCCTGCAACAACCGTTAAACGTCCTTTACGCCTTTATCGATGAAATTCCTCTTGCCGCCGGTTCCATTGCCCAGGTCCATCGCGCCCGCCTGCACAGCGGCGAAGCGGTGGTTATCAAGGTGCGGCGCCCCGATATTGAAGCGATCATTGAAACCGATCTCGACATCCTTGCCGGTCTCGCGGCGATGATCGAGAAACATGACCCGAGCTTGGCACATTATGAACTGAGCGGGGTGGTGCGTGAATTGCGCCGGGTACTGCGCAATGAAATCAACCTGACGCACGAAGGTCAGATCATCAAACGCTTTGCCACCTATTTCGCCAAGGACCGGAGCGTACGCCTGCCGCAGGTCTACACCGAGCTCACTGCCGAGACCGTCCTGACTCTTGAATATATCGACGGCATCAAAGTTTCGGATCGCGATGCTTTGATCGAAAAGGGTCACAGCCCCGAACTGATCGCCCATAATGGCGCGGTCTTTTTCCTCAAACAGGTCCTTGACTTTGGTATCTTTCACGGCGACCCCCATCCCGGCAACTTCTTTATCCTCGAAGGCGGGATCATCTGTATGCTCGACTTTGGCATGGTCGGTCATCTCAGCGAAGATGTCCGCGATTATCTGGTCGACCTCCTGCTGGCGGTCCTTGGTCGCGATCCCGACCGGATTGTCAGCCTCCTTTCCTGCTCGGGAGATCTTCCCGATGAAGTCAATCTGCCGAATCTGCGCCATGACCTCGCCTTCTTTATCGACAACTACTACGACATCCCGCTGCACGAGATTAATACCGGCCGGCTGCTGGATGAATTCTTCGGAATTCTCAGCCTCTACCGCATCCGCTTCTCCCCTGACCTGATGCTTTTGGCCAAAGCCCTGGTCACCATCGAAGGGATCGGCCGCAAACTCGATCCCGACTTCAACATGATCGTTCACCTCAAACCGTTCATGGAGAAGATTGTCCGGGAGAAGGTCAGCCCCGCCTATATTGGCAAAGAGGCCTCGCGCGTTCTCATGTCCTTTGCCACCCTGTTCAAGAACCTGCCGCGCGACCTGCAAGCCTTTATCAACCGACTTAACCATAATCGCTTTAAAATCGATCTCGAACATCGTGGTCTTGACCGCCTGATCAACGACCTTGACCGTTCCAGCAACCGCATCTCCTT
>DIKR01000132.1 GCA_002424625.1 Desulfuromonadaceae bacterium UBA5613 | reverse complement strand
GCACTCACCGGGCCGGACTGTTTAAACCCCCTGTTCAGCCCCTGCAAGCCGAACCTGCACAAACGTCCGCACCACTTCGACGGCTTCCCGGCAACCGGGTTGATCGGGCAGCAGGCTCGCCAGGGTTTCCAGATATCCCTGTTCGGTCATAATTCTAAATGACTCGACAAAATTCAGATCGTAAGCCCACGATAGCTGCAATAATTTGATGTCATCGACCGTCACCAGCAATTCACGATTCGGCATCCGGCCGGCGGCAACCTCCTGCAGTGCCCGCGGCGAGCAGCGACCGGTCTCCGGCAGTTCCAAAAAGACCGCGGAGGCCCGCTTTTCTGGTGCGGCGTTACAGTTTTCGATCATGACCCGCCAGATATCGAGCTTGTCCGCGTCGCGAATCAGCAAAGCAAAGGGGCGGACAAGCGGATCAAGATCCGGCGGCAGGATAAAAACATTATGGAGAGCCACCGCTGCCAGCAGGACGCTCTGTTCTGCCGCCGCCAGGGGATAAAGAATGCCTTCTGTTTTAAGCGTCTGGAGTGCGAGAGTCGCATGGTTGGTCGAGGCGGCATCATTGAAGGTGCCATAGCGCTGGTATTGGGGAAAGCGGCCGACGTCGTGGCAAATGGCGATTGCCGCCGCCAGCGCCCGCTCTTCCGGGGTAAAACCCAGAGACGCGGCCAGACGTTCGCTGAGAGCACGAACCTGCCTGGTATGCACGATCTTTAGCTCGTAATTGCGCTGCTCCGCCGGCGTCTCTCCACAAAAGGTGGCGACAAAACTGTCGAACCAGTCGGAAATTTTGCGTAACTGCTGCTTGGTCATCTCAATCCCTGCCACCACGATGATATGAAAATTCCAGGACTGATCATAGGAGATCTGTCAATCCACGGCAAGGATGGTGCGATGCTCTTTCGCGTTATTCCGTCGCCGGCAGCAGAGTTTCCTCCACCACCTCGGCGACAGTGGCAACGCAACGGACATGAAGCCCGGCAAGGAGTTTAGCGTCGAGATCGTGCAGATGCTCACGGTTGCGGTCGGGGAGGAGGATGGTCGTCACCCCGGCGCGGCGGGCGGCGAGGATCTTCTCCTTGACCCCGCCGATGGGGAGGATTCGCCCGGTGAGGGTGAGCTCGCCGGTCATGGCGACGTTGCGGCGCGCCGGACGATTGGTAAAAAGGGAGATGAGAGAGGTGGCGATGGTGATCCCCGCCGACGGTCCGTCCTTGGGGGTCGCTCCGGAGGGGACATGGATGTGGATGTCGCTGTTAGCGAAGATGGCGGGATCAATGGCAAAGTCAACCGCATGGGCGCGGACGTAGGAAAGGGCCGCCTTGGCTGATTCCTGCATGATCTCACCGAGACTGCCGGTGAGCAGCAGTTCTTTCTTGCCGGCCATGCGCGAAGCTTCGACAAAGATGATATCCCCTCCCGCCTCGGTCCAGGCCAGGCCAGTGACGACTCCAACCCGATCGACTTCAGCCGCGACATCGGCAAAGTACTTGCGCGGGCCAAGGAGATTCTCAACCAGCTCCCGGGTGATGGTGCGCTGCTCATCCCCGAGTCCAAGGGCCCGCTCTTTGGCGAGCTTGCGACAGATGGCGGCAATCTGCCGCTCCAGGCCGCGCACTCCGGCTTCGCGGGTGTAGTCGCGGATCAGCGCGGCGATGGCGTCGGAGGTGAACTGCGGCGGCGCCGCCTTGAGGCCGTTCTCCTCAATCTGTTTGGGGATGAGATAGGTAAAGGCGATCTGCTGCTTGTCATCATCGCCGTAGCCGGCCAGCGTGATCACCTCCATGCGATCTTTCAGGGGGGGCGCAACCGGATCGAGAATGTTGGCGGTGGTAATGAACATGACGCGCGACAGATCAAAGGGGACATCAAGGTAATGGTCGGTGAAGGTGTTGTTCTGTTCGGGATCAAGGACTTCAAGGAGGGCTGAGGCCGGATCGCCGCGAAAATCCTGGCCGATCTTGTCGACTTCGTCGAGCATGAAGACCGGATTATTGCTGTCGGCGCGGCACATCTCCTGGATGATGCGGCCGGGGAGGGCGCCGATATAGGTGCGGCGATGACCGCGAATCTCCGCTTCGTCGCGCATGCCGCCCAGGGACATGCGGATAAACTTGCGGCCGGTGGCGCGGGCGATAGAGCGGCCGAGGGAGGTCTTGCCGACCCCGGGCGGGCCGACGAAGCAGAGGATCGGGCCGCGACTCTCCGGGCGCAGCATGCGCACGGCAAGGTGTTCGAGGATGCGTTCCTTGACCTCTTTGAGATTGTAGTGATCCTCATCGAGAACCTGCTGGGCAAAGGGGAGGTCGTGAATCTCATCGCTGCTGTGCTGCCACGGCACACTGCACAGGTAGTCGAGATAAGTGCGGGCGACAGTATACTCCGCCGAAGCCGGGTTAATCCGTTCGAGCCGCGCAACCTCCTTCTCTGCCACCCTGGCGACCTCTTCCGGCATCGCTGCGGCAGCAATGCGCTGCCGCAGTTCGCTGATCTCGCTGCGCTGCGGGTCATCATCGCCGAGCTCTTCCTGAATCTGTTTGAGCTGCTCGCGCAGGATGTACTCCTTCTGCGAACGGCCGAGACGTTTGGCGACATCGACCTGCACCTCGCCGCGCACCTGAATCTTCTGCACCTCACTGGTCAGCAGAAGATAAACCTCCTTGAGGCGCTCCACCGGGTTGAGGAGTTCGAGCAGGCGCTGCTGCTCCTTGAGAGGGAGGTTGAGATAGACCGCCACCAGATCGGCGAGCCGGCCGGGATCGTCGATCTGGTCGATCATCTTGAGGACGTCACCGGGCAAAGGGCGGCCGTAAGCAAGGGCGATCTTGAGCAGGGCATTGACGCTTTGCGCCAGTGCCTCGGCGACAAGACCGCGGCCATCCTCCTCCGCAGCCACCGCGACACGGGCCGAGATCGCCGGCGTCATTTCGATGGGGTTGAGCAGGCGGATCCGCTCCACCCCTTCGATGACCACCTTGCAGCCGCCGTCCGGGAAACGGACCGTCTGGTTGATGCGGCACAGGGTGCCGATGCGGGAAAGGTCTTCAAAGAAGATCGGCTCGGCTGGAGCACTGCACCAGGTCACGACAAAAAGGTGGCTGTCACTACGCAGGGCGGCTTCGACCGTCGCCATCCCGGCAGAGGAGATGAAAAGGGGAAGAACCATGTGCGGGAAGACCACCTGCTCGCGCAGCGGGTAAACCGGGAGGATTTCAGGGATAGGGGAGGGCATCGGCGGCATGGCGGACTCCGTGCAACAGGAGGAGGAAGACTTCAGAAGCCTTCGCCATCATGATAACATCGGTTTGTGTCATGTCAATCGACGAGGGGGGAAACAGAAAAAGAGCGGGACACCCCGACAGGAGCGCCCCGCTCTTCAGGCGACCGCGACACGCCCCGCCTCGCGGGCCAGCGCTTCCTTGCGTGAGTCTTCGATCTCGCGCAGCACAATGTGCACGTTGGCGGCCTTTTCGGAGCTCTCGAAGTGGCCGGTCAAGATCGATTCCGGTTGCAGCTCGCCGCTTTCATAAAGATGCCAGATCTCTTTGGCATAAGCGGTGCTGAGAAGTTCCGGGGCAAACTGACCGAAGTAAGCCGCGAGATTGTCGACGTCACGCATAAAGAGACGGCCGGCATTGTTGTTGCCGGCGGCGTCGATCGCCTGGGGGAGGTCGATAATCACCGGCCCGTCTCCGGCGACGAGGACATTATACTCGGAAAGGTCACCGTGAACGATGCCGGCACAAAGCATGCGGACCACCTCGGCGATCAGTTGACGATGATACTGTCGCGCCACCGGGGCGGAGAGATCGATATCATTGAGGCGCGGGGCAACAGCCCCTTCGCCATCGACCACCAGGTCCATGAGGAGTACTCCCTCGAAAAAGCAGTGGGGCTGGGGGACGCGTACTCCGGCGGCGGCGAGACGGTACAGGGCATCGACCTCGGCATTCTGCCAGGCGGATTCCTGCTCCTTGCGCCCGAAGCTGGAGTGTTTGTCCATGGCGCGGGAGCGGCGACTGTTGCGCACTTTGCGCCCCTCCATGTACTGCGCCTGCTTGTGGAAGCTGCGGTGCTTGACCTCTTTGTAGGCCTTGGCACAGCGGATTTCGCCGGCGCAACGCACGATATAAACCTCGG
>DIKR01000086.1:9182-10033 GCA_002424625.1 Desulfuromonadaceae bacterium UBA5613 | reverse complement strand
GCCTCGCCCTCCCCGGCCTGCGTCGTTATCATCAAGCTTCCCCCTCCCGGCATCGCCTCAAGAGCATTGAGAATCAGATTGAGAAACGCCTGCTTGAGCTGGTTGCGATCTGCGATCAGCTCGAGGGTTGAAAGACCGGCGAGAGTGATCACGATCTGCTTCTTGGCGGCGACGAGACGGGTCAAGGCAACGACTTCATCCAGAGCCGCTACCAGTTCGATCCGCGTCCGTTCGGCGCTCGCCGGCTTCGCAAAGTCGAGGAAGTCAGCAACGACCCGGTTGAGGCGATCAACTTCACGGATGAGGATCGTCGCGAACTCGCTGCGCGGATCGTCAGCTTTGATCCCGTCACGCAGTATTTCAGCGGTGCCGCGGATCGAGGCGAGGGGATTGCGGATTTCATGCGCCATCCCCGCGGAGAGTTCACCGAGTGCGGCGAGGCGATCGGCACGGCGCAACTGCTCTTCGAAATCAAGGATCTGCTCGGACTGACGCTTGAGCTCGAAGAAACTGGCTTCGAGCTGTTGCGCTGCGAGCTGATAACGCTCTTTTTGCTCCTGCTCCTTGCCGGCCAGAAAACCGGTGAGACCGCCAATGACATTAAAGAGGATGATCTCCAGATACTGCTCCGGCTCCACCGTCGGGTGGTGCTTCCACTGAAAAATGACGTGCGGGATAAAGAGGACCGAGGTGGAGAGGGCGGTGATCAGTCCGCCGCGCAGCCCGAACCAAAGGCCGGCGAGGACGATCGGCAGATAATAGAGGCGGCGGTAGATGTCGTGCATGCGGGCATCGTGAATATTCGTCACATAATGCAGGACGGTAATCACGGCCACCATCACCACGACAAT
>DIKR01000086.1:0-9006 GCA_002424625.1 Desulfuromonadaceae bacterium UBA5613 | reverse complement strand
GAAGAAGCTCTCGGCCAGATCGTCCGCGAAAAGGTTGTCCTGCACAGCTCCGGTCGTACCGACGCCGGCGTGCATGCCCGCGCCATGATCGCGCATTTTCGCACCGAAAGTCCCTTTCCTTTGGTCGCCTTTCGCGAAGGGGTCAACCGTTTTCTCCCCGACGACATCGCTGTCCGCGAAGCGGTTGAGGAAACGCGTGACTTTCATGCGCGCTTTTCCGCCGGCGGCAAGTGGTACCGTTACCGGATCTTCACCGCCCCGGTCCGCTCGCCCGCCTTCACCCGCACTGCCTGGCATATCCGCCAGGATCTCGATTTCGCGGCAATGGCAGCGGCCGCGCGCTTCTTTGTCGGCCGCCACGATTTTGCCGCCTTTCGCACCACCAGTTGCGACGCCCGCACCACCGTGCGTGAGATCTACTCTCTCGACCTGCAACGCGATGGGGAGCTCATCACCATTGACGTCCACGGCAGCGGCTTTCTCCGTCACATGGTGCGTATCATCGTCGGCACCCTGGTCGAAATCGGCCTCCATAAACGCCCGGCCGAAGACATCCCTCGCCTCCTTGCCCGTGAGCCAGGGCTGCGTGCCGGCGTCAATGCCCCGCCCCAGGGACTTTGTCTGATGGAAGTCTATTATCCGGAAGCGGAATCGATTCAAGAGAACGGGCTGTTGTAGGCTCTTCTTCTTTATGCGGAGGCCATTATGCCTTACATCCTTGCCCTTGATCAGGGAACGACCAGCTCCCGCGCCATCATCTTCGATCAGCAGCTCCAAGTCCGCGCCCTGGCGCAGCGGGAATTCACCCAGATCTTTCCGCAGCCGGGCTGGGTCGAGCATGACGGTCGCGAGATCTGGAGCAGCCAGCTCAGCGTCGCCGTCGAGGCCCTCGCCCAGGCAGGGCTGACGCCGGCNNGCCATCGGCATCACCAACCAGCGCGAAACTATCCTCCTTTGGGAAAGGAAAAGCGGCCTCCCCCTGCATAATGCCATCGTCTGGCAGGACCGCCGCACCGCTCCGCTCTGCGAACGTTTGCGCAGTGAAGGGCTCGAACCTCTCTTCACCGCCAAGACCGGCCTCCTTCTCGACCCCTACTTCTCCGGCACCAAGCTGGCCTGGCTTCTTGACCATATCCCCGGCGCCCGAAAGCAGGCCGAAGCCGGCGAACTCGCCTGCGGCACCATCGACAGCTGGCTGGCCTGGAACCTCTCCGGAGGCCACCTGCACATCACCGATGTCAGCAATGCCTCCCGCACCCTCCTCTTCAACATCCACACCCTTGACTGGGATGACGACCTTCTCCGCATCCTCGACATCCCCCGCGCCCTGCTGCCGGACATCGTCGATTCCAGCGCGATCTACGGCCACACCGCCGGCCAGCTCCTTGCCGCCCGTGTCCCCATCGCCGGGATCGCCGGCGACCAGCAGGCCGCCCTTTTCGGTCAGGGCTGTTTCCAACCGGGGATGGCGAAGAATACCTACGGCACCGGCTGTTTCATGCTCATGCAGACCGGGACGCAGCCGGTGGCGTCGCAAAACCAGCTCCTCACCACCGTCGCCTGGCGGATGGGCGGCGTCACTGAGTATGCTCTTGAAGGGAGCGTCTTTATCGCCGGGGCAGCGGTGCAGTGGCTGCGCGACGGGCTCGGCATTATCCGCAGCGCCGGTGACGTCGAAGCCCTCGCCGCCTCGGTCCCCGACAATGGCGGTGTTGTCCTCGTCCCCGCCTTTGCCGGCCTCGGGGCGCCGCATTGGGATCCCTACGCCCGCGGCACCATCGTCGGCCTGAGCCGGGGAACGACCGCCGGCCATATTGCCCGTGCCACCCTGGAAAGCATCGCCTTTCAGAGCGCCGACCTCCTGGTTGCCATGGAGGCCGATGCCGGGATAAAGTTGCGTGAACTGCGCGTCGACGGCGGCGCCACCCGCAACCGCCTGCTCATGCAGTTTCAAGCCGACCTTCTGCGCGTGCCGGTGGTGCGGCCGCAGGTTATGGAGACGACCGCCCTCGGTGCTGCCGCCCTTGCCGGCCTGGCCGTCGGAGTGTGGCCGGATCGGGACACACTTACCGCTCTCTGGCAAGCGGAGGAGACTTTTACCCCGGCCATGCCGCAGGATGAAGCGGTCCGTTTGCAAGGACGCTGGCAGCGCGCTCTGGAGCGAAGCAAGAACTGGGAGCAACCAATCGCCTAGATTCCCCCCTCACCCGGCCTGCGGCCACCCTCTCCCTCATGGAGAGGGGAAGCATTTGCAGCCCTTCTCCCTGTGGGAGAAGGTGCCCCGGAGGGGCGGATGAGGGGTTATTTTAACGCCTTGCAATCACACGGAAATCATACATGAAACGCTCAGATCTACTACAACAACTGAAGCAGCAGACGCACTGGGATATGATCATCATCGGCGGCGGCGCCACCGGCCTTGGCGCGGCGGTGGAGGCGGCGAGTCGCGGCTACAAAACTCTCCTGCTCGAAGGGCAGGACTTTGCCAGCGGCACCTCCGGCCGCAGCACCAAGCTCATCCACGGCGGCGTGCGCTACCTGCAACAGGGAAATATCGCCCTGGTCCTAGATGCCCTGCACGAGCGCGGCCTGCTCATTCGCAATGCCCCGCATCTGGTGCAAAACCGCTCCTTTATCGTCCCCCTTTACGATTGGTGGGAAGGCCCCTTTTACGGCGTCGGCCTCAAACTCTACGACGCCCTGGCCGGCAAGCTCGGCCTCGGCCCCTCGCAGCTCCTGTCCCGCGCCGAAACCCTGGAACAGCTGCCGACGCTTGAAGAGAATGGCCTGCGCGGCGGGGTAATCTACCACGACGGCCAGTTCGACGATGCTCGTCTCGCCATTGCCCTGGCCCGCACCGCTGTCGAACAAGGCGCCACGGTGATCAACCACCTGCCGGTGACGGCATTGATCAAAGAGAGCGGCCAGGTCTTCGGCGTCATCGCCAAAGATGATGAGAGCGGACAGGAGTATGAACTGTCCGCGAAAGTGGTAATCAACGCCACCGGCCCCTTCTGCGACACCATCCGTCGCCTCGACGATCCCGCCGCAGAAACCCTTCTCGCCCCGAGCCAGGGGATTCATCTCGTCCTCCCCCGCTCCTTCCTCCCCGGCGCCAGTGCGATCATGGTGCCGCATACCGACGATGGCCGCGTCCTCTTTGCCGTCCCCTGGCACGATCGCGTCCTCCTCGGCACCACCGACACCCCGGTCGTCAGTGTCGACTTCGAACCGCGCCCCCTGACAGCAGAGATCGATTTCCTCCTACAGCACGCTGCCCGCTATCTCCGCCAGGATCCGCAGCGGCAGGATATCCTCAGCATCTTTGCCGGGCTTCGCCCTCTGGTCAAGAATGGCAACAGCCATGACACCGCGTCCCTGTCCCGCGACCACACCCTCCTTGTTTCGCACAGCGGACTGGTCTCCATCACCGGCGGCAAATGGACAACCTACCGCAAGATGGGGGAGGAAACCATCAACCTCGCCGCCCGCATCGCCGTCCTCCCGGAGCGCCCCTCACGCAGCGCCGACCTGCCGCTACACGGTGCCGGTGTCAAGATCAGCGGTGAGTGGGCGAGCTACGGCAGCGATGCCGCCGGACTCGAAGCCCTCTGCCACGCCGATCCGAGCCTTCGCCAGCTCCTCCACCCCGACCTCCCTTATCGCCGCGTCGAGATCGTCTGGGCGATTCGCCACGAATGGGCGCAGAGCGTCGAAGATCTGTTGTCCCGCCGCACCCGCGCCCTGATTCTCGATGCCCGCGCTGCCATCGCCGTGGCCCCGACCGTTGCCGCCCTCCTCGCCGCTGAACTCGGCAAGGATGCCGCCTGGCAGGCTGGGCAGATCGCTGCCTTTACCACCCTGACCCAAGGATATCTGCCATGATTGAGATCAAGGATTCTGAAATCAAGCTCGAATTCTTCCGCGCCACCGGCCCCGGCGGCCAGCACCGCAACACCACCGACTCGGCGGTGCGCATCCGCCACCTGCCGACCGGCATCGTCGCTCAAGCCACCGAGAGCCGCTCCCAGTGGGAGAACCGCGCCGTCGCCATGAAACGCCTGCAGGCGCTGCTCGAGCGCCGCAACCGCAAGGTCAAGGTGCGGGTGGCTACCAAAGTCCCCTACGGCGCAAAGAAAGAGCGCTTGGCGGAGAAGAGACATCAGGCGGATAAAAAGATCCAGCGTTCCGGCGGTAAGGAGGAGGATTAAGGTCTCCGCCCTTGACGTCCCCTTGCCAAGGTGACACAGTACCGCCATCTGCTCCCTCCGGCCCGGATTCCCCAGGGCCGTTGCTGTTTCAGCCCCTCCCCCCCCTCACTCCGCGAGGTCAGCTCCATGAATAGTCCCGCCCGCTTAGCCCTTATCGACCTGAATCGCCGGGAATACGGCGATCGCTACGCCGGCCTCTCCTTCCCCTCGGAGAGCGCCGCCGCTAGTGCCCAGGCCCGGCGCCGTGACCTGATCGCTGATCTCGATGGTCGCGCCACCCTCAGCGCCAATGCCAGCAAACTCCACAGCCAGAAGCTCTCCCCCGGCTGCCTTGCCTGTCTGGAAGGAAAGTGGTCCTGTCTCTTCATCACCGGCAACTGCAACTGCCGCTGCTTCTACTGTCCGACCGCCCAGGACGTCGGCGGCGATCCGGGGACCAACAACCTCGACTTCCCCAATGTTGACGATTATGTCGACTACCTTGCCCGCTTCGGCTTCAGCGGGGCGAGCATCAGCGGCGGCGAACCGCTGCTGGTGCTGGAAAAATCGCTGCAATACCTGCGCGCCATTCGCCGCCGCCTTGGCGACTCGGTTCATCTCTGGCTCTACACCAACGCTACCCTGCTCACCACCGACATCGCCAAACGCCTGCGCGACGCCGGCCTCGATGAAATCCGCGTCGACATCGGCGCCACCGGCTACGCCCTCGACCAGGTGAAACTGGCCGTGGGGATCATCCCGCAGATCACCGTGGAGATCCCGGCCATCCCCGAGGAAGCAGACCGCATGCAGCAGAAGCTGGTGGAGATGGCCGACAGCGGCGTCAACTATCTCAATCTCCACCAGCTGCGCCTCACCAACCACAACTATGCCCAGCTGGCGGGACGGAGCTACACCTATCTGCACGGCGAGAGTGTCACCGTTCTCGAATCGGAACTGACCGCCCTGGAACTTCTCCGTTTCAGCCTCGACCACCGCTTGGACCTCGGAGTGAACTATTGCTCCTTTGTCTACAAAAACCGTTTCCAGGGGGCCGCCGGACGACGGCGGGCAGGGGCGCAGATCGTCAAGAAATATGAGGATATCACCGCTGCCGGCTATCTGCGCAGCCTCTCACTGAACGGACCCGGCGCGGACGTACAACGACAGATCGAACGGCTGCAACGTCTTGATCCCACCGGGCAGCACTGGCTCCTCGCCCCGAACGGCACAGAGCTGCATCTCGCCGCTGCCCTCTGGTCGGGTCAGAACGACTCCGGGCTGGAAATGAAACTGCACTATGCCGAGGCCCGCATCCTGCCGGCAGTCAGCTACCGCAATGCCTTTATCGAAATCCCCCTCAACCCGAAGCGCAAAGTGGCGGTAGAACGGCAGACGGTGAGTGCGGAATGGCTGCTGGGTAGGGATGAATGGCGGCAACTGGAGAAGGAGATGGCTGGAAGCGACATTTTTCCGGCGAGCGGGGACTCGCCGTTAAAGCAGGAGATACGACGCTTTGAGCAGCTAGCGGTGGGTCTGCAGGACTATTTTTAGCAGGCGGGAAGTGTCTGGTTAAGTCGGATTTCAGGCCTTAAGCCCCCGTTGTTAAGGGAGGGCCGGAGGTGCTCAGTCCTTCCCCAAACTCCACATCTTGCCGCCGCGGCAGGCGATGAAGAAGAAGACAAAGCAATAGAGCGCGGCCAACTCACCTTGGTTCACCGCCGGAAAGAAGGCGGCGCCGCCCTGAAACTTCCAGTGGAACTGAAAATAGGCGACCGCCATCATGCCGCTGCAGAGGAAGGCCGCGAAGCGGGTGCGGATCCCCAGCATGATCGCCGCCCCGCCGACCAGCTCAATGATCCCGCCGAACCAGAGCTGTGAACCTATGGCTGGCTGGGAGGTGGCCAGCACCCCGAAAAGTTTCTGGACACCGTGGAACGAGAACATGAATCCCGCCATAATCCGCATTAATGCGTAGGCAAACTCGGTAAAATTTCCC
This sequence comes from Desulfuromonadaceae bacterium UBA5613, assembly GCA_002424625.1. GTDB lineage: Bacteria > Desulfobacterota > Desulfuromonadia > Desulfuromonadales > UBA2197 > UBA2197. The sequence goes on along the minus strand of DIKR01000086.1, from coordinate 2,817 downwards.
AACCATTTCATAATGGTATCTCCTGTTAGACGAACAGCTGCCGATCACCGCGCTAATCCTCTGCCGGGGGGTGGTCATAAATTTGTCGATTTGTCCCTGCGAAATTCAGGCTTTTTTCATCGGGAGCGAATTGGTGAGAAAGGTCGCGAATTCCCTGTCTGTCCCTTTGATGTGCCCGAACAACCAGCTGACCAGTGCCATATTTGCCTGAATGACCAGGGGGGAGGTGACGCCGGAGCTATCAAGCTGCTTTTCCATTTTCTTGAAATTATGAATAAAGCTGTCATGTTCCTCTTTGTGCACTGCGTAACCGGGGTAACCGTGCCGGATCTGCAACTCCTCTTCCATCGCGAAGTGAAATTTTACGTACTCATCCAAAAAAGTGAATATTTTTTGCAGTTCATTTTGCGCTTTCCCGAGACTGTACGCTGACTGGAAGTGATTGAATCTTTTGAACATCTCCTTGTGCTGATTGTCAATCTCTTCATTACCGGTCGCCAATTCTAGATTCCATTCGATGGTCATGACCAACCTCCTCTTTGATATGAAGGACTTTACTTCCGTATTTCAAACTTTACAGCGGAGATTCCATAAACTGGCTGTGAGCGAGACGATAGCGACATATTTTACAGGTTACAGTACAAAAAGCCGCCCGTCAGCACAATACTGATCCGGCGGGGGCATCGACCCTGCATTCCTTGACCATCACCCGAATCTGGCGCATGAAAAACGTCTCACCTTGTAACCCAATCCGAACCATAAATCAACGTCGTAGTCAAAAGCCACAAGGGTCGAAACCCTTAAATCTGATAATCCAAAGGCGCGCCTTCGACAAAGAAGCGGAGATTGCGCGGCGTCACAAAGAGATGATCACCGACCTGCAACTCCAGCTCGCGATAACGTTCGCGCGCTACCTCGGCAGCGATCGCCTCGCCGTTGTCGAGCCGCTCCAGCTCCAGGCGCGGCATACCGCCGGCAGCATGAATATAACGGACGATAGTTTCGATCGCGTCCGGGCTAGTCCGCTCGCGACTGACGTCGAGATCATGGGGCCGAACGTAAGCGACGACCTCCTGATCCGGCTGACTGTGATCGACATTGTCGAGCCTGGCCTGTCCACCATCGAGGCGGCCATGGAAGAGGTTGACGTTGCCGAGAAACTGATAAACAAAAGGATTCGCCGGGTGATCGTAGACCTCGGCCGGCGGACCGACCTGCTCGATCTGCCCGGCGTTCATCACCACCACCTGATCCGAGACCTCCAGCGCTTCTTCCTGATCGTGGGTGACAAAGACGCTGGTGACGTGTAGCTCATCGTGCAGGCGCCGCAACCAGCGCCGCAACTCCTGGCGGACCTTGGCGTCGAGGGCGCCGAAGGGTTCGTCGAGGAGGAGAACCTTGGGCTTGACCGCCAGAGCCCGGGCCAATGCCACCCGCTGCCGCTGTCCGCCGGAGAGTTGCGAGGGGAAGCGATTCGCCTGACTCTCCAGCTGCACCAGGCGCAGCAGTTCCATGACCTGGTCATGGATTTCCGCCTTGCTGGGCCGCTGGCTGCGCGGTTTGACCGTCAAGCCGAAGGCGACATTGTCAAAGACCGACATGTGGCGGAAGAGGGCATAGTGCTGAAAGACAAAGCCGATCTTGCGGTCGGCGACGCTCTGACCGGCAACATCCTCGTCGTGAAAGAGGATGGCGCCGTTACCGGCATCGGGTTGTTCGAGTCCGGAGATGATGCGCAACAGGGTCGTCTTGCCGCAGCCGGAGGGGCCGAGAAGGGCGACGAGCTCACCACTCGGGACGACGAGATTGATATCCTTCAGAGCGGTAAAGGTGCCGAAAGTTTTATTGATGTTGCGGACTTCGATACTCATGACTAATCCTTTATCATCGTCGGTTCAAGGGCCGCGGCCATTTCCTGCCGCGCTTTCCACTCCACCAGGCTCTTGGCGACCAGGGTCAAAAGCGCCAGGATGGCGAGAAGTGAGGCGACGGCAAAGGCGGCGACAAAGTTGTATTCGTTATAAAGAATCTCGACATGGAGCGGGATGGTGTTGGTCATGCCGCGGATATGACCGGAAACGACCGAGACCGCGCCAAACTCCCCCATTGCCCGGGCATTACAAAGGATGACGCCGTAAAGGAGCGCCCATTTGACGTTGGGGAGGGTCACCCGCCAGAAGGTCTGCCAACCGTTGGCGCCGAGCACCAGGGCGGCCTGCTCTTCGTCGCTCCCCTGCTCCTGCATGAGGGGAATCAGCTCCCGTGCCACAAAGGGGAAGGTAACGAAGATTGTCGCCAGGACAATCCCCGGCACGGCGAAGATGATCTTGATATCATGCTCTGCCAGCCAGGGTCCGAACCACCCTTGCAGTCCGAAGAGGAGGACGTAGACCAGGCCGGAGACGACCGGCGAGACCGCAAAGGGGAGGTCGATCAGGGTGAGGAGAAAACTCTTGCCGGTGAAGTTGAACTTGGCGATTGACCAGGCAGCGGCCAGGCCGAAGACCAGGTTGAGCGGCACGGCAATCCCCGCCGCAATCAGAGTCAACTTGATCGCCGCCAGGGCGTCAGGATCATTAAAGCTGGCGAAATAGGCGCTAAAACCTTTCTCCAACGCCGCCGCAAAGACTGCCGCCAAGGGGAGGAAGAGAAAAAAACCGAGAAAGAGCAGGGTAACAGCGATCAAGCCCCGCTTGATCCAGATGTTCTCCTCAGAGCGGGCGAGAGTCACCGGGCTATGACTGGCGCCTTTGAGCATTGAAATCGTCGCAACCATGGTCAGACTCCTGTCCGGTAGCGGTGACTGCTATACCACTG
>DIKR01000003.1:36937-56214 GCA_002424625.1 Desulfuromonadaceae bacterium UBA5613 | reverse complement strand
TCTTGCAGGTTGTGCAGATGCCGCAACAAAGAGCGCAGGTTTTCCTTGTGAAATGCCATATTTTCCGGATCACTGAACTTGACCCGCAGCGCCCGGACATACTTGCGGTCCATGTTGAAGCGTTGCGTCAGAGTCGTAATCGGGATAACCAGGCGGTCATCGATCGAGCCTCCCATGCTTGCCATCCCCCGATAACGGAGCTCGCCGATCACCCGGACCGGCAGATCATTGACATAGACCGTCGCTCCCAAAGCAGAACGCTGCCCGAAGAGGGCTTCTTTCGGGCCATGAGCGAGGAGGACCACTTTGGCGCCACTGTCGACATCTTCGGCGCTGAAGTCGCGGCCTTCTGCCAGCGGCCAGTTCCAGACATCGGCATAGCCTTCCGTCGAACCGACCAGAGTCGGCACTTCGACGCTTTGATCGCCGTAACGCAGGGTAATATTCGACTTGGCGCGCATCGGCACCGAGAGATAAGCGCCGGGGAGTTCGGCGCGAATCCGTTGCACGTCATTGTAGGTGAGGGTCAGGCCGCGCCAGCCGACGGCGCGACTGTTCGGATCGCCGCCAATGACAAAGGCAGCATCAGGACCGAACATATCCATAATCTCATCGGCTTTGCGCTCGGCGCCGTCGATGGAGGCGATAATAATCGTCAAAGAAGCAATGCCGAGGGCAATCGCCGCAATGACAAAGGCGCTGCGCAAACGGTAAGCACGCAGCGCCAGGAAGGCCATCAACGTCACCCGAAGGGTAAGGCGCAGATAATTAATCACGACAGACCAGGCCGTCATTGAGCTCAATCCGTCTCTGCGCACAAGCTGCGGTGGCGATATCGTGGGTGACGAGGATGACCGTCCGCCCCTGGCGATTGATTTGGCTGATCAGCTCCATAATCTCCTGACTGGTGGTGGAGTCGAGCTGACCGGTCGGCTCATCAGCAAGGAGAACCGGCGGATCGTTAAGGAGAGCGCGGGCGATAGCAACCCGCTGCTGCTGGCCGCCGGAGAGTTGACTCGGGCGGAAGTCCATGCGGTCAGAAAGGCCGACCTGCTGCAAAATTTCCTGAGCCCGGCGGCGAATTGTTGCACCGCTCTCCTGGCCGTAAAGTCCGGGCAAAACGACATTCTCCAGAGCGGTAAGATAGGGGATGAGATAAAAGGTCTGAAAAACAAAGCCGATCTTGCGATTGCGCAAGGCACTCAGCTGGTCGTCATCGAGCCCGGCAACATCGCTGCCGTCCAGGAAATAGGCCCCGGAGGTCGGACGGTCAAGGAGCCCGAGGATATGCATCAACGTCGATTTACCCGAACCTGAGGGGCCAAGGAGGGCGACAAATTCACCGGCGGCAATCTGCAGATCGATCCCTTTGAGGACGTCGATCGGCAGGTCACCCTGACGGTAACTCTTGGTGATGCGCTGCAGATCGATCAAGGCGCTGCTCACTTCGAGCCCTTCTTCTTTTGAGAAATCTTTTCGCCGCTGAGCTCCACCTGGGTGGCGACCTTGTCGCCGGCCTGCAATCCAGCCAGAACCTCACTCTCCTTGACCCCGGCCAATCCCAGTTCGGCGCTGACCCGGCGAATCGCGCCGTCAGCCTCCTGAACAAAGACCACCTGCTGGTCTTCCACCCATTTCAGCGCATTGTTGGGGATGAGCAGGACATCGTCCTTGGTCTGCACCACCACCTGCGCCTGCGTTGTCATCTCCGGCCGCAGCTCCAGGGCATCCTTTGCCGCAACATCGACAATCGCCTGATAATAGACGATGTTGTCGCGCACCTCCGGCTGCGGTTGAATCGTGCGGATTTTGCCGTGGAAGATGCGCCCCGGCCAGGAATCGACGCGGAATTCGACCGCCATCCCCGGTGCCACCTGACCGATATCAGTTTCATCGACATAGGTCCACATCTCCAGGCGGGTCGGGTCGATGACGGTGACGAGATTCGCCACCTGCAAGCCGGCGACGATCATCTCCCCTTCCTGGGCAGCAATCTGGCTGACTACGCCGTTGATCGGACTTTTGACTTCGGTGTAGGACAGGCGAACGCGCAGAGAATCGCGGGCCGCCAGCCGCGCCGCCACCTGCCGGCTAGCAACCTCGGCATTCTGACGCGCCCCCTCCATTTCGTCCCGTGAGATAAATTTTCCGTCATACAGGGCCGCCAGGCGCTCAACATTACTGCGGGTGTAGGCCGCCCGGGCCTCGGCCTCGGCGATCTGGGCTTCGGTCTCGGCCAGCTGGGCGCGCAGCTCGCGACTATCGATGGTCGCCACCACCTGTCCTTTTTTGACCGGATCGCCGACCCGCACCAGCATCCGCTCGACGCTGCCGGTGCTGCGGGCGCCGATCTTGACGATCGCGCCGACCTGGGCCTTGACGATGCCGGTCTCTTCCAGCACCTTGCGAATCGGCCCGCGCTTGACCTCAACGCTGGCAAGAATCTTCACTTCCGGTGGCTTTTGTGATTTTTTCCACCAAAATCCCCCGCCAGCCAGGAGCAGGAGGACCAGGACAATTCCGACTTTTTTTGCTTTATTCATATCCATCCTCGAATGATTGGCAGATTAAAAAAAGAGCCCGAAGGCTCTCCCGGCATCGGGAAACTCCGCGCTCTTGATACTTTAGCATGCTGATGCGGCCGGTAGCCCCTGTTTGTCGATAGAAATATTATTAAAAATAGCTGATATCATTCCCTTGGGCAAGATAAATAGTCTGCTAAAATGAGGAGAGCGCGCAGCTCTTGACCTGTGCGAATTTTATATATATAGTTTTTTGAATAATAAAGGAGCTTCCATGCATCTCAAGATTCTATTTTTAATACTTCTCCTTCTTTTTCTTCCCGGCGTCGCCCTGGCGCAATCGCTGGATATTGCGACGGCCGTGCAACGGGCGGTGACGGATCGCCCCGCGATCCTCGCCAGCCAGGCGCAGGGGCAGGCCGCAGCCAGTGCAGTGCGGGAAGCCCGCAGTCGCTATCTGCCGCAGCTCAACTTCAGTGAAACTTTCAGCATGACCAACGAACCGGCCGGGAGCCTCTTTGTTGCTCTGAACCAGGAGCGCAACGTCATGGACTCCTCCGCTTACAATCTTGTCGATCCCGATCATCAGCAGGATTTCGAGACCCGCCTGACTCTGCAGCAGACCCTCTTCAATGCCGATGTCGGATATCGGATCAAGGAGGCCAGTAAACGTGCCGAATCGGCGCAGGCGCGCAGCGACTGGAGTCGAGAAAGCGCGGGTTTTGCCGCCTTTCAAGCCTATCTCGGCGTCCAGAACGCTTTGGCAGAACAACAAGTCGCGCAGACTGGCGCAGTGGAGGCCAATGAAGTGTTGCGCCTTGCCGATGAGCGCTATGCCGCCGGTATCGGTCTGAAAGCCGATCAACTGCGCGCCCGGGTCTTTCACTCGGAAGCCAGCCGCCGCGTTCTAACCGCCCGCAACAATGTCATTCTCGCCCAGCGCCGCCTGGCTCTTGCTATCGGTCAACCCGAGGGGGAGATCGAGATCAGTGCACCCCTTGACGACGCCTTCTTTGCCGCGTTTCCACCCGCCATCCCCGCCACGGAGCGTGCTGATCTCCAGGCTTTTTCTCTTGATGTCGAGTCTCTCTCCCTTGCGACCAAACGCAGACAAGCCGCCTATCTGCCGAGTCTTGATCTGTCCGCCAGTTATGGTCTTCACCATGAATCGCACCCCTTCGGCGCCGATGGCGAAGCGTGGCGGCTGGGAGCGGTGCTGAACTGGGAACTTTTCGACGGTTTTCGGCGGGATGCCAGCATCGCTCGTGCCCGCGCTGAAAAAACGGCCGCCGCCGCTGAGCTCAGCGAGATCCGTCGCGAACAGACTTTTCGCCGCGCGGAAGTTGATTTGCGGATTGCCGAAGCCCGCGCCCGTAAAGAATCGGCTGAACAGGGCTTAGCTGCGGCTGTAGAGAGTCAGCGCCTCCTGCAGCAACGCTATGAAAGCGGCCTGACCGATCTGGTCGATCTCCTGACAATACAGAGCGCCCTCGACCAGGCCCGCTCTTTTGTTATCGCCGCCGATATTCAGCTTCTCTTCTTATCAGGACAGGCCCTTTTCGAAGAGGGGCGCTTTGTCGCGACAATTTTAACGAAAAATGAGGTCTCCCCGTGAAAAAGACGATGAAGCTCCTGCTGATATTGATCACTTTCCTGCTGGCAGCCTGTGGGGATAAAATCGAACCCGGGGCAACGCAAACAGAGCAGCAGAGTATTGTCGGTCTGCCCCTCACCGTCATCGCGACGCAGGCGGTGACGGGACAAGATCTCTTCATCGGCAGTATCGAAAGTGCCGATCGCGGTGTTTTAGGGGCGCGCATCGATGGCCGCATCGGTCGACTGGCCGTGAAGGTCGGCGAGCCGGTCAAGGCTGGGCAGCTCCTCCTTACTATCGAGCAGAATACCGTCAATGACCGTCTAACCGAAGCGCAGGGGAGCAGAGAGGCCGCTGCCGCTCGCCTCGATCTGGCGGAAAAGACCTATGAGCGCTACGCCCAGCTGGCCAGAGCCGAAGCTGTTACCCCGCAGGAACTGGATCGCGTTACCGCAGAACGAGAACAGGCGCGGCAGAATTTTCAAGCCGCCAGCGCCGGCGTTGCTCAGGCCCGCACCGGTGCCGCCTATAATCAGGTCACCGCCCCCTATGCGGGAATAATCGCTGAGCAGCTGGTCGAAAGCGGCTCCACGGTCATGCCGGGGACACCTCTCTTGGTCATTGAACGGAGCGGCATCCCGCAGGCGCGCATCGCCGTCCCGGAAGCTTTGGTGGGTCAGATCGCCCCTGGTGAAAGCATGCAACTCGAAATCCCCGCCCTGCAGCGTACAATCAGCGGCCGCGTCAGCGAAATTCAACCCGTCAGTGACCCGGCAACCCGCTCCTTTAGCGTCAAATTATCGTTGCCCGCCGACGCCGCTTTGACTCCCGGCCTCTTTGTCCGCGCTCACCGACCGACGGCCATTGCTTCGGCGCTCCTGGTGCCGAGCAGCGCTCTCCTTCACCGCGGCCAGCTGACCGGCGTTTATGTCGTCGAGGCCCAGATCCTCCACTTCCGGCTGGTCAAGATCGGTCAGCAACTCGGCGACAAGGTCGAGATCCTTTCCGGCCTCAGCGCCGGCGAGACGATCGTCAGCGGTGCGACCGAGAAAGCCCGCAGCGGCGCCCGGATTGAGGAATAAGTGATGACGACTAAACACTCTTTCCCGACCCGGATTGTCGAGAAATTCCTCAGCGGCAACCTTTCGATCATCCTCCTCCTGTTGGCGATGCTCGGGGGATTGGCGGCCTTTGTCCTTACCCCGCGCGAGGAAGAACCGCAGATCGTCGTGCCGATTGCTGATGTTTACGTGCAGATGCCCGGCGCCAGTGCCACCGAGGTCGAACGGCTGATTTCGACCCGTCTCGAAAAGCTGCTGTGGCAGATCGATGGCGTCGAGCATGTCTACTCCATGTCCCGGCCGGGGCAGGCTATCGTCACTGTTCGTTACTATGTCGGCCAGGACCGCGTCGATTCTCTGGTCAAACTTCACAACAAATTGCAAGCGAATCTCGATCTTATCCCCCCCGGCGTCAGCGGCTGGGTGGTCAAGCCGGTGGAGGTCGACGATGTGCCGATCGTCAACCTCAGCCTTTACTCCGCTCAGGTTTCCGATCACGAACTGCGCCGCGTTGCGGAAGAGGTCGTCGACCGCCTGCAGTCGGTGCAGAATACCTCTCTGACCACGGTCATCGGCGGCCGGCCGCGCCAGGTGCGAGTTGAGGTCGATGCCCACGCCCTCAGCGGCCGCGGCCTCTCGCTCCTTGAGCTCAAGAACGCCCTCGCCGGCGCCAATCTCGACCTGCCCGCCGGCTCTTTCCAGCGCGACAACCGTGAAATCCTGGTGCGCGGCGGCACCTTTCTCAGCGATGTCCGCGATGTCAGTTCCCTGGTCATCGGCGTCAATCAGGGGCGACCAGTCTATCTGCGCGATGTTGCCACCGTCCGTGACAGCATGGCCGAAGCCGAAACCTACACCCGCCTGCGTTTTGGACCCGCCGGGGCGAAGGAGGGTCAAGGCGAGGAGTACCAGGCGGTCCACATCGCCGTCGCCAAAAAGAAGGGGACGAATGCGGTCAAGGTCGCCGACCAGACCATCGCCATGGTGCAGGAGATGCGCGGCACCATCATTCCCGACAATGTACAGGTGCACGTCACCCGCAACTACGGCGCCACCGCCGACCACAAAGTCAACGAGTTAACCACCCACCTCCTGATCGCGATTGTCACCGTCCTCGCCCTGATCTTCTTCGCTCTCGGCTGGCGCGAAGCCCTGATTGTCGCGGTCTCCATCCCGATCATCTATTCTCTGACCCTGCTGGTTAATTACTGGTTCGGCTACACCATCAACCGCGTCACCCTCTTTGCCCTTGTCCTGGCTCTCGGTCTTTTGGTCGACGATCCGATCGTCGATGTCGAGAATATCTTTCGTCACTTTCAGATGAAGAAGGAACCGCCGAAGGAAGCGGTCCTCACCGCCATCGACGAAGTGCGGCCGCCGATGATCCTCGCCACCTTCGCTGTCATCCTCTCCTTTTTGCCGATGCTCTTTATCACCGGGATGATGGGGCCCTACATGCGGCCGATGGCGATCAATCTGCCGCTGACGATGATCATGTCGCTGCTGGTCGCCTTTACCATTACTCCGTGGATGACCTATCACGTTCTCAAGGGGCAGTACGGCAAAGGAGGACACGATTTTGTCCTCGAAGAGAGTCGTGTCTACCGCATCTATCGTCGTATCGTCGAACCCTTCCTCGATTCGCGGCGCAAGGCCTGGCTCCTCGTCGGGGTGGTGATTGTCCTCTTCCTCGGCTCGCTGGCCATGCCGCTGTTCAATCTCGTGCCGATGAAGATGCTCCCCTTCGACAACAAGAACGAATTCCAGCTGGTGATCGATCTTCCCGAAGGCTCGACCCTGGAAACGACCGACAAGGCAGTGCGGGAACTGGAGGATTACCTCGCCACGATCAACGAGGTCACCGATTTCGAGTCGTATGTCGGTACCGCCAGCGCTATGGACTTTAATGGCATGGTCCGCCACTACTACCTGCGCCAGGGGCCGCATCTCGCCGATATCCGTGTCAATCTCGTGGACAAGAGCGAGCGCAGCATGCAGAGCCACGCCATCACTCTGCGCCTGCGCAACGATCTCACCGCCATCGCCGCCCGGCATGGGGCACTGCTCAAGATCGTCGAAGTGCCGCCGGGGCCGCCGGTGATCGCTACGGTCACCGCCGAGGTCTATGGCGAGCCAGGGACCAGTTATGCCCAGCAGATCGTTGCGGCGCAGGAGGTCAAGGCGCGGATGGCGATGGAGGACAAGGTCGTTGATGTCGATGACACCGTCGAAGCGCCGCAGCGCCGCCTGCGCTTTACTCCGGATAAGGAAAAGGCCGCCCTCAGCGGCATCAGTAATGCCGCCATCGCCGCCACCCTCAGCACGGCTCTCGCCGGCGAGCAGGTCGGCACTCTCCATGTCGGCAGCGACCGCAACCCTCTTCCCATCGTCGTCCGCCTGCCGCTCGAGAGCCGCTCTTCGACCACCGATCTCGCCGCCCTCACGGTCAAAGGGAGTCAGGGACAGTTGCTGCGCCTCAGTGAACTCGGTCACTTTAGCGAGGAAACACTGGAGCCGACCATCTACCACAAGGATCTGCATCCGGTCGTCTACGTCTTCGGCGAGATGGCCGGCAAGAGCCCGGTCAACGCTGTCCTCAATCTCGCGAAGGGGATCAAGGAGAAGCCCCTCCCGGCCGGCACCAACGTCGTCTGGAGCGGCGAAGGGGAATGGAATATCACCCTCGACGTCTTCCGCGACCTCGGTATCGCTTTCGGCGCCGCCCTGGTGCTGATCTTCATCCTCCTTCTCATCGAAACCGGTTCGGTGGTGATGCCGCTGATCATCATGGCCGCCATCCCTTTGACAATGATCGGCATCATGCCCGGTTTCTGGGCTCTCAATCTGGTGCAGGACAAACTCGTCGGCGGCTACCCGACTCCGGTCTTCTTCACCGCCACGGCGATGATCGGCATGATCGCCCTCGCCGGCATCGTCGTTCGTAACTCCATCATCCTCATCGACTTCATCCACCACGCCCTGCGCCGCGGCACGCCGCTGAAAGAAGCGATCATCGAGAGCGGCGCGGTGCGTCTCCGGCCGATCCTCCTCACCGCCGGTGCCGCCCTCCTCGGTAACTGGATCATCACCCTCGACCCGATCTTCTCCGGCCTCGCCTGGTCGATCATCTTCGGCGTCTTTGCCTCTACCGCCTTTACCCTCATCGTTATCCCTGTCGTTTACTGGCTGGTCTACGGCGGCAAGCGCGCCGCCGCCCATGAAAGGAATTTCAAACCATGACCGTCAACCGCTACTTGCGCCTGATCGCCGGATTCTTTATCCTGTTGAGTGTGACCCTCGGTTACTTTGTTTCACCATACTGGTACTTCTTCACCGCCTTTATCGGCCTCAACCTCCTCCAGAGCGCCTTCACGAACTGGTGTCCGATGATGACGCTTCTGCGCAAACTGGGAATAAAGGACTAAATAAGACATGCACGTTTATCTGCGCCGCCTTTTTCAGGAAAAAAAGAAGCGGGAAGGAACCCCGGCCGGTGAACTCGCCGGCCATCATTTCACTCTTGGCCGCAATTGCTGCGAATCAGTCCTCCTCGCCCATCATGACGATGTTGATCCGACGATCATCGAGATGGCCAAAGCCTTCGGCGGTGGCATCGGCGGCAGCAAGTGCCTCTGCGGCGCCATTACCGGCGGAGTTATGACCCTGAGTCTTAAGGGGCAGCGACGGGATGCGGCCAAGTTGGTCGATCTCTTCAAGAGCCGCAACAAAACCACCTGCTGCAAGGCGCTTTCAGCGCCGTATAGCTGGAAGAGCAAGGAACATCTGGCGAATTGCAAGCGGCTGACGACAGAGGTGGCGGAGGATGTGGAGAAGTTGTTGAAGAGGTAGAGATTACCAAAAAAACTGAACCGCCTGTCGGCTGAAGCTGCACGGGCGGTTTTAATTTGTCCCACCCCAATGAATCAAAAAGAGCGCCCTGCCGGCTGGCAAAGCGCTCTTTTTATTCAATTAAAAATTCTTTCACCACTCAGCCGCTCATAATCTGCCGGATTCCGTCGGCAATAAACTGAATCGACAGGGCGGCGAGGATAACGCCAAGGAGACGGCGAAGGATATCGTCGCCAGTCCGGCCGATGATCCGGGCCACATGCGAAGCCAGGAGCAGGAAGAAAAGGGTGATCACGCTGATCGCCAGGACAGCGGCGAGGAGAGCCAGCGTCTCATGCTGTGCCGCCGGTCGGGAGAAGAGGAGAATCGTCAGCGTCAGGCAGCCGGGGCCGGAGAGCAAGGGAAACGCCATCGGGAAGACGGAGATGTCGATTTCGTCGCTGCTAAAGTTCCGTTCGTTGCTCTTGGCGCTGGTAATCATCTGAAAAGCGGTAAAGAAGAGGAGGAGGCCGCCGGAGACGCGCAGGGCGGCGATGCTGATGCCGAGCTTGGCGAGGAGCGCTTCACCGAAGAAGCCAAAGAGGAAGATGATAATCGTTGAGATACCGACGGCGCGCAGCGCCATGCGCCGGGCATAATTGCGGCTGCCGCCGGAGGTGAGGCTGTGAAAGATCAGCGCCGAGCCGATCGGATCGATGATGACAAAGTAGGAAGTGAGAGCGTGCAGAAAGATTTCCGCGGGCATGGGGTTCCTGTCGGAGAAAGTTCAGAGACGAGGGGGACTCTGCTCAATCGTACTCGCGGCAATACATCATCGTCAAACGACCGCGGTTACCAAGACACTGCGGGCAGAGTTCGCCACGATCGTGGTAGATCTCGCCGGCCATAAAATCTCCCATTTCGGCCGCCGGGTCGCTCAAGGGGGCGGTCGGATCGAACTCGCTGGCGCAGATCCGGCAGTTCATGACTTTTTCTCCAGTTCGTGCCGCACCAGCGCCGCCATGGCCGCGATAAAGTCCGGATGGTCATTGAGGGAGGCGGTGCGCCCGAACTCGGTAATGCCGTGACTGTGGGCGTGGCGGGCAAACTCGTCATCGATCTCGACCAGGGTTTCGATGTGGTCGGAGACAAAGGAGACCGGGACGAGGAGGACAGCGCGGTGTTCCTCGGCAGCCAACTTGTCGAGAATTTCTAACGTCCCGGGTTCCATCCACTGCACCGGGCCGCTGCGGCTCTGGAAAGCAAGCTGCCAGGGACGCTCGCCGATCCGCTCCATAACGCCGCGCACCGTGGCCAGGACATGGTCAAGATAGGGGTCGCCACGGTCGATGAACTTCTGCGGCAGGGCATGGGCGGAGAAGAGAATCTGCACCTCGTCGCGCATCAGCTCATGATAGGTGTCCAGACTTTCCCGCACCCGGTTGGCGAGGGCGTCAAGATAGCCGGGCCAGTCATACCACTCCTTAATGATCGTCAACTTCAAAGTCGGATGGTATTTGGCGACAGCGCGCTGGAAGTCAGCAATGCTGCTGCCGCTGGTGGCGCCGGTGTAGTGGGGATAAAGGGAGAGGACGACCGCATCGCTAATACCGTCTTTGGCCATTTGCTGCACAGTGGCGTCAGCGCGGGGGTGCCAGTAACGCATCGCCACATAAGGGCGCACCTGCGGCCCAAGGGCTGTGGCAATCCCGGCGGCCTGCAAGGTCGTCCAGCGCAGCTGCGGCGTTTTGCCGCCGATCATCCGGTAGTTCTCCCGCACCTTCGGGGTGCGCAGCCGTGAGATCAGCCAGGCAAAGGGCTTTTGCAACAGCGCCCCGGCCGGCAGCTGGATCAATTCCCGGTCGGAGAAGAGATTGTAAAGGAAGGGCTGAATGGCAGTGAGGGAATCAGGGCCGCCCATGTTGAGAACGACAAGGCCGAGTCCGGGAGAGTCTGTTTTCATGGGGATAGGGTCGATAGGGGCGAAAAATTTTTCGCCCCTACGGAAAGACGCTTACTTCTTGCCGCTCAGGCGGTGGACGCATTCGACCATGTGAATGGCGTTCTCCGGCGGCACTGTCGGCAGAATGCCGTGGCCGAGATTGAAGATGAAGCCGGGGCGTCCGGCATTCTCGTCGAGAATCCGCTGCACTTCTTTCTCGATATACGGCTTCGGTGCGTAAAGAACGGTCGGATCGAGATTCCCCTGCACCGCGATCTCGGGTCCGAGGATGTCGCGGGCCTTGCCGAGATTGACGTGCCAATCGAGGCCGACGACATCGGCGCCGGCTTCCTTGACCAGTTCAAGCATGGTGCCGCCGTTCTTGACAAAGTAGATGACCGGGATACCGTCGCGCTTGAGGCCGTTAATCAGCTGCTTGACATAGGGGAGGATGTAGCGCTCGAAGTCGTGCGGCGCCAGCAAGCCGCCCCAGGTGTCGAAGATCTGGATCGCCTCGGCGCCGGCATCGATCTGCATGTTGAGATAACGCCGATCCATCTCGGTGATCTTCTGCATCAGCGCGTCATAAAGGGGGAAATCGGCGTACATCATCTGCTTGAGCGCGGCAAAATCCTTGCTGCCGTGCCCTTCGACCATGTAGCAGGCGAGGGTAAAGGGGGCGCCGCCAAAGCCGATGAGGGGGACGCGCCCGGCAAAGGCGGTGCGCAACCGTTTAATGATCGCCGGCACATAGGGGACTGCCTGGGACATGTCAGCCGGGACGATCAAAGCCTCGACATCGGCGGCGGTGCGGATCGGTTTCTCGAAGATCGGCCCGGGGGTGAAGTCGAGAGCCATCCCCATCGGCTCAATCGGGGTGAGGATGTCAGAGAAAAGGATCGCCGCATCGACATTGAGAATATCGATCGGCTGGATGGTCACCTCAGCGGCGCGCTCGGGATCTTTGCAGAGATCGAGAAAGGTGCCGCCGCCTTTGGCGCGCACATCTTTATAGCACTGCAGATAACGGCCGGCCTGGCGCATCAACCAGACAGGAACGTAGTCGGTCGGCTGGCCCCAGCAGGCCTTGATGAAAGTGTATTCTTTGGACATGGGATAAATCCTCCTGTGGATTGATGCAAACTGTAGGGGCGATCCTTGTGATCGCTCAAGGGCGAATACAAGATTCGCCCCTACGAATCAGAAATCACTTCGGCGCCAGTTCGGCGGCTTCCTTCTCCAGGCGCTTGCGGGTACGCAGCGGCGTGTAGTTGCAGAACGGCTCTTCGGCCATATAGTCGCCGTAGACGGCATCGGCGCGGGCGCGGCAACCGCCGCAGACGTTGATGAATTCGCATTCGCCGCACTTGCCTTTATAAGCTTTGAAGTTGCGCAGATCGTTAAAGACCTTGCTGTTGAACCACAACTCACGAAAAGGGACCTGCTTGACATTGCCGACCGAGGAGTGGAAGTAGGAACAGGGCTTGAGGTTGCCGAAGCAGTCGATGAGACAGATGGTCTGGGCAGCGATGCAGCCTTTGCCGCCGCCGGTGGAGAAGGTCAGGGAGCGGCGCTGAAAATCGACCCCTTCGGCTTTGGCCATCTGCGGGACGATGCGGTAGTAGTGGGGAGCACAGGTCGGGCGCATGAGGATATCGTCCTCCCCCTTCTCCTGCTGATAATGCCAGGCCAGGATCTCTTCGTAATCCTCCGCCGAGATCAGCTCGTTCATGATCTCTTCGCCGCGGCCGGTGGGGACGATCATGAACATGTACCAGGCGGTGGCACCGAGCCCCTTGGCGACCTTGAAGGTGGCGGCGATATCGTGCTGATTACGCTTGGTAAAGGAGGAGTTGATCAGGAATTTGATGCCATGTTTTTTGAAAAGTTCGCTGGCACGGACGACGCCGGCAAAGGCGCCGGGGCAGGAACGGAAGTCGTCATGGATCGCCGCGGTCGAGCCGTCGAGAGAGAGGGAGACCATCTTGATGTCGGCCTCTTTCATCTTCAGACAGACCTCGTCGGTGACCAGAGTACCGTTGGTCGCCATGCACATGCGCAGCCCCTTGCTGGTGCCGTATCTGGCGATATCGAAGATGTCGGCGCGCATCAGCGGTTCGCCGCCGGAAAGGACCATGACCGGCTTGCTGACTTCACAGATATCGTCGATCAGCTTGTAGGCTTCTTCGGTATTGAAATCGCCGACCGCGGAATCCATGTCCGATGAACAGCGGCAATGCACACAGTTGAGGTTGCAACGCTGGGTGGTCTCCCAGGCGATCCACTTGGGAATAAACTCTTCACTACTCATGCTTGTTCCTTCCTTGCCTTGATCGGTTGCGAAACAGACTATTGAAGTGATTCGTTCTTTCCCGCTGAGCTTTCGACTTTCATCAGGAAAACTATCAAAATAAACAACGAATTTTTACATAAAACCACTTATCCAGTCAAGAAAAGGATTAACATTCGACGCTTTGTACGGCGCTTATCTCCCGCAGTTAAGGGCAATTTTCTTCTTTTGCGGCGATCAGCGTCCGCAGCTCCGCCAGGAGTTCGCGGACCAGATCATACCCTTCCTGCCAGAAGCCGGGATCGCCCAGGTCAATGCCGAAGGGGCGCAAGGCCTCGACCGGGGATTGACTGCCGCCGGCAGCCAGGAGAGCGAAATACTTTGGAATAAAACCTGCTCCCTCCTGCTGATAACGGCGGTAAAGGGCAAGGGTGACGAGTTCGCCGAAGATATAGGAATAACAGTAAAAGCGCGATTGAATGAAGTGTCCGATGTAACTCCACCCCCAGCGATAAGGCTCGATCATCTCCACGGCATTGCCGAAAAGTTTGCCATTTTCGCTGAGCCACAGGGCACAGAGATCATCGCTGGAAAGGAGTCCCTCCCCGCGTTTCTGGTGGGCGGCGAGTTCGAAACAGGTAAGGACGTTCTGCCGCAGCGTGGTGGCGATGATCTCCTCAATCTTGCTGCAAAGGAGGGCAATCTTGAGTTGCGGATCGGTCTCGACGGCAAGGAGATGGCGGGTGAGAAGAATTTCGGCAAAGACGCTGGCAGTCTCGGCAAGCGGGAGGGGGGCATTGTAGTTGTAAAGATTCTGCCCGCCGGCAAGGGTAAAGTGGACGCCGTGCCCAAGCTCGTGTGCCAAGGTCGAAAGGTCGCGCAGGGTACCGGTGTAGTTGGTGAGGATATAGGGGGAGAGCCCCGGCGCCATGCCGTGGCAAAAGGCGCCGCCACTCTTCCCTGGCGCCGGAAAGACATCGATTCGCTGTTCGGCAAAGAAACTTTCCGCCAGTTCCGCCAGCTGCGGCGAAAAGGACGCGAAGGCGGCGAGGACCGTGGTGCGCGCTTCGGCAAAATCGATATGGCGCACCTGCGTGCTCAAGGGGGCATAAAGGTCGGTATTCTTCATCCGCTTTAGGCCAAGAAGCTGACGCTTGAGGGCAAAATACTCCTGACCGAGATCATAATTCGCGGCACTGACTTCCATCATCCGCTCAACCATGGCCGGTTCGGTCTCGCTTTCGAGATGGGTCGGGGTCATCAACTGCGGATAACCGCGCAGCTCGGCTTCCTTGCCGTGATCGAGGAGAATGTTGTTGAAGCAGGCGACCAGCACTGTTGCCGCGGCGGCGTGACCATGGAGAAAAGTGCTGAAGGCTCCTTCGCGCACGTTGCCGTCGGGATGGTACAGGAGGGCGAGGAGCTCTTCACCGCTCGTTTCGCGGGGAGCTTCTTCACCGGGGAAGGTGAAGGTAAAGCGCATCTCGCCGGTGATCTCCTCGAAAAGCTGGGCAAAGGCTTCCTTTCCCGAGAGATCCTTGCGCTTGAGAGCCTGCTCGACCGCTTCGCTCAGCGTGTAAGGGGCATGGGCGCGCAGCTGTTGCAGATAGTGCCGATACTCCTGCAGTTCCGGCGCGGCCAGGAGAGGAGCAAAGGCCTCGTCACTGAGGCGCAGCAGATCGAGCTCAAAGAAGAGGGTGGCCTCGCTGAGGGAATGCCACGCTTCGCGAGCCCGGGCAAAGAGGGCTTTGTGGCAATCGTCGTCACTCTTGGCGCTAAAAAGGAGCTGGGCGTAAAAGTACGGCTTCAGCCCCGTCCGTTGCAGCTCGGCATAACGCTGCAGCGCCAGAGCCAGAGCCGGTGCACTCATCGTTGTTTCGTCGAGAGTGCCGCGCACATCGGCGGCAAAGGCCTGCGCGCTGCGCAGTGCTCCCTGCAGGTCGTTTTCCCAGGCAGGATTGTTCGCGGCGGCATAGAGGGGAGTCAAATCCCAATGGTTGTCAGGAGTCGTGGTCATGGCGCACCTCAAGAGGATAGAGTCGAAGATGGAAATTACTCCCCCCGGCACGGGGCTGTCAATGTCATCATGTCCATGACCTGGCGGGCGTGGACATCCACCGCAAGGACAGCGATGTTCACCGTACCACCGCATGACTTTCAATTTTCCAATTGACTATATAACGGTGGCCGTATACGGTTATCGTAATAGGAGGCACAACATGCCCGATGAAAATATGAAAGCGATCCAGCGAGAGATCCTGCTCAGCTTCTGGAAAATCCACATTCTCCATCATGCCGCTGAAGGGTCGGTGGTCGGCCAGTGGATGCTGAAGGAGCTCAGACATCACGGTTATGAAGTCAGCCCAGGTACGCTTTATCCCCTCCTTCACAGAATGGAACGTTTGGGCTGGCTCAGGAGCGAAGCCGATGAAGCAGGTGGACTCAAGGCCAAGCGTTCGTTCTACGCGACCGAGGCGGGAAAAAATGTCTTGTCCCTCGTGCTCAAACAGATGCGCGAATTAAAAGAAGAAACGCAAACTGAGTTTTGTGATGCTCGGAAGGGAATAAGGAAATGACGGCCTATATCGTAATATTCATTGCCTCCATCATTGCATCTGGCTTGACTCTCTACTCAGGGTTTGGCCTTGGAACGCTCTTACTGCCGGTTTATTCACTTTTTTTCCCGCTTGAAGTCGCCGTCGCCTCAACCGCTATTGTTCATGCCGCGAATAGCGCCTTCAAAATCGGAGTGGTCGGAAAACAGGCGGACAAAGCACTGGTCCTCCGATTTGGAATTCCCGCCATTATTGCCGCTTTTGCCGGGGCGGCAATGCTCGGATACGTCTCACACTTTGGAGAAATTACCAGATACTCTGTTGGGACACGCGAGGCCGTGGTTACGCCCATAAAGATCTCCATAGCATCGCTCATATTCGTTTTTGCAATCTTTGAGCTCCTACCCTATTTGCGTGGACTGAAGTTCGACAAGAAATATCTTTTCATCGGCGGCCTGCTCTCCGGCTTCTTCGGCGGTTTTTCTGGCCATCAAGGCGCGCTTCGTTCAGCTTTTCTGGCTAAGGTCGGTATTTCTCCCCAGGCATTTGTAGGTACCAACGCTGTCATTGGATTCATGGTGGATATGGTTCGGATAGCAACGTATGCCATTGCGTTTCTGGCAGCAGGAACAGCCAGTTCAGTCAACACTTCACAATGGCCATTAATCGCTACAGGGATTATCGCGGCGTTTACCGGTGTCCTGATCGGCAAGCGCTATCTTCATAAAATGACGATGAATGTCATTCAAACGATAACAGGGTCTTTTCTGCTCGGGATCGCTATCGCATTAGGGATGGGAGTCATTTGATGCCTTGACAGAGTGTATCCGCGTTTTTTCAGGATTATTTCGGCAGGAGCTATTACCGCGTCGATGTGAACGGCTGGACCTTTCTATTTCTTGATACCTATGTGGGGGCCATACCCCGAGTCGATGATAAACCCGGCGCGTCCGGATGACGTTCTCCCAAATGCAACCCACCCCGCACCATTGACAGCAACAAGGCGGCTCGGCTAGGCTGGCGACACTCTCAGGGTTGAAAGGAACCTCCCATGCTGCGCCGCCTCCCGCCCCAACTTCCCCGCCATCTCGTGCAGGGCGGATTTGTCCTCTTCTTTCTCTGGATCGGCATCCGCTTTTACCAGTGGACAACGGCGCTCGCCACGAGCGGAATCGCCCCCTTTCCCCGCCCGGATGCCGTCGACGGCTTCCTGCCGATCAGCGGTTTGATGAATCTACGCCATTGGCTGCAGACTGGCGAGCTCTTCCCGGTCCATCCCGCCGCCGCCCTGATTCTTCTTGCCGCCCTGTTGACCGGACTCCTCCTCAAACGCGGCTTCTGTTCGTGGATCTGCCCGGTCTTTGCCCTCGGCGAAGTTCTGTGGCGCCTTGGCCATAAACTCTTCGGGCGCAACTTTATCCCCCCCTTCTGGATCGATCTGCCCCTGCGCAGCCTCAAATATCTCCTCCTTGCCTTCTTCCTCTTTGCCGCCCTCTTGGCCATGCCGCTGCCGGCCCTGCAAGCCTTTCTTGCCGCGCCGTACCATCAGATTGTCGATGTGCGCATGCTGCACTTCTTTACCGACCCTTCGGCGACCGTCCTCATCTTCGTCGCGATCACAATCATCCTTTCGATCTTCGTCAAGCTCCCCTGGTGCCGCTACCTCTGCCCCTACGGCGCTCTCCTCGGGCTCGTCTCTTTAGCCTCGATCGGCAAGATCCGCCGCTATCCGGAAAAATGCGTGCGCTGCAATGCCTGCTCGCATCGCTGCCCGGCTTCCCTGCCGGTGATGCTCAAGACGACAATTCGTTCGGCGGAATGTTTTGCCTGTTATCGCTGTGTCGCCGGCTGCCCGGCACCGGGAGCCCTCCACTTCACCTGGGCGCGGCGCTGGGTCATCCCTCCCGTCCTCTTTGCCGTCCTCCTTTTGACCCTCTTTATCGGCGTCGATCTCTACGGCCGCAGTATCGATCGCTGGCACTCCGGAGTTGCCGATCAACAGGTCAGGCTCCTCCTTCAACCCGTGGAAAGACCGTGATTTTCTTTGACGTATCCAAGGAGGCTGTGTTAAAAAATACAGCTCTTGACGCACCCTAATTTCTTTGCCGGAGGCAAAATAAAACGATGAGTATCGATACCAAGATTATTTACACGATGGTCGGAGTCAACAAATTTTACGACAAAAAGCCGGTCTTCAAGGATATCTACCTTTCTTACTATTACGGCGCCAAGATCGGCGTCCTCGGCCTCAACGGCTCGGGCAAGAGTTCGCTGCTGCGTATTCTTGCCGGCGTCGATAAAGACTTCACCGGTCAGACCATCCTTTCCCCCGGCTACACCATCGGCTATCTCGAACAGGAACCGCTGGTCGATTGCACCAAGACCGTGCGTGAAGTCGTCGAGGAAGGGGTGCAGGAAACCGTCGATCTGCTCAAGGAGTTCGAAGAGATCAACGCCGCCTTTGCCGATCCTGATGCCGATATGGAGAAGCTCTGCGACCGCCAGGCCGTGGTCCAGGAAAAGCTCGACCACCTCGATGCCTGGGACCTCGATTCCCGCCTCGAACTGGCAATGGACGCCCTGCGCTGCCCGCCGGCCGACGCCCAGGTGGGAGTCCTCTCCGGCGGCGAAAAGCGCCGCGTCGCTCTTTGCCGCCTTTTGCTGCAGAAACCCGACATCCTCCTTTTGGATGAGCCGACCAACCATCTCGATGCCGAATCGGTCGCCTGGCTCGAACTCCACCTGCAGCAGTATGCCGGCACCGTCATCGCCGTCACCCATGACCGCTACTTCCTCGACAATGTCGCCGGCTGGATTCTCGAACTCGACCGCGGCGCCGGCATCCCCTGGAAAGGAAACTATTCGTCGTGGCTGGAGCAGAAACAGGACCGCCTCCGCCAGGAAGACAAAACGGAAGGACAGCGCCAGAAGACCCTGGAGCGCGAACTCGAATGGATTCGCATGAGTCCAAAGGGGCGCCACGCCAAGAGTCAGGCGCGTATCTCTTCCTATGAAAAACTCCTCGGTCAGGAAAGCGAGAAGCAGG
This sequence comes from Desulfuromonadaceae bacterium UBA5613, assembly GCA_002424625.1. Lineage (GTDB taxonomy): Bacteria > Desulfobacterota > Desulfuromonadia > Desulfuromonadales > UBA2197 > UBA2197. The sequence goes on along the minus strand of DIKR01000003.1, from coordinate 37,376 downwards.
AAAAGGAACTCGAACTCTTCATCCCCCCCGGCCCCCGCCTCGGCAACATCGTTATCGAAGCCGAAGGGGTGAGCAAGGCCTACGGGGACAAACTCCTCGTCGAAAACATGACCTTCCGCCTCCCCCCCGGCGGCATCGTCGGCGTCATCGGCCCGAACGGCGCCGGCAAATCGACCCTCTTTCGCATGATTGCCGGCCAGGAGCAGCCGGACAGCGGCACCATCCGCATCGGTGAGACCGTCAAACTCGCTTATCTCGACCAGAGTCGCAATCTCGACCCCAACAAATCGATCTGGGAAGAGATCACCGGCGGCCAGGAGCAGATCGAACTCGGCAAGCAATTGGTCAACTCGCGTGCCTACGTTTCCCGCTTCAACTTCTCCGGCTCCGACCAGCAGAAGAAGGTCGGCCTCCTCTCCGGCGGCATGCGCAACCGCGT
>DIKR01000003.1:0-36835 GCA_002424625.1 Desulfuromonadaceae bacterium UBA5613 | reverse complement strand
GCCGTCGTTATCAGCCATGACCGCTGGTTCCTCGACCGCATCGCCACCCACATCCTCGCCTTTGAAGGGGAGAGTGTCGTTACCTGGTTTGAAGGCAACTTTTCGGAGTACGAAGAGGACAAAAAGAAGCGCCTCGGCGCCGAAGCCGATCGCCCGCACCGCATTAAATATCGGCAGCTGACGCGCTGACACCACCCCCAACCCCCTCCTTGATCAGGGAGGGGGTTGGGCAAAAAAATTCCTCTCCCGCCAATTTTCTCTTCAAACAGCGTATTTTGTCAGATAATTGTAAGAGCCGCCCGCTATCTTCAACCTCGCTATTGAGCTTTACCCGATGTCCGGAGGAGTACTACGGAGGGTGTGATCTACTTTAATTCTATTGAAGTGGTGAGCTTGGGGGGATGACGATTTGCCAAAGCTGGCGGCAACAGCGTTACATCGCACAGACTCCGGGATTGTTTAAATATTTTCTTTTTTTTGGCGGACCTTAATGGTCCGCTTTTTTTGTGTGCTGTTCGACTCCTGCTACTTTTTTTCTTTAATGCCGCTTCGTTCTCTGCTAGTCTGCGCCAACCTTACGGAGTCACGCCGATTATGACCAACCTTCCCATCATCCTTCCCCGCGCCGAGCACCATATTTCCCGCAAACAGTTTGACGAAATGACCCTGAAAGTTTTGTACCGTCTGCGCGGGCAGAACTTTAAAGCCTACCTCGTCGGCGGCTGCGTGCGCGATCTCCTCCTCAATCGCATCCCCAAAGATTTCGATGTGGCGACTGATGCCACCCCGAGCCAGGTCAAAAAACTTTTCCGCAACTGCTTCCTGGTCGGCCGCCGCTTTCGTCTCGCCCATATCCGTTTTGGCAGCGAAGTCGTCGAGGTCGCCACCTTTCGCCGCCATGCCCACGCCGATGATCTCCCCGAAGATCCTGCTGACCATCATCACTTTCGCGAGAACGTCTTCGGCACCCCGGAGGAAGACGCTTCCCGCCGCGACTTCACCATCAACGCCCTTTTCTACGATATCGATTCCTTTGCCATCATCGATTATGTCGGTGGTCTGCGCGATCTCGCCGAACGCCGCATCAAGATGATCGGCGACCCCCTGATCCGCTATCAGGAAGATCCGGTGCGGATGCTGCGCGCCCTCGAATTTGCCGCCCGCCTCGACTTCACCCTCGATCCCGCCACTTATGACGGAATTCTGCACTGCGCCCCACTGGTTGCGACAGCCGCACCGGCCAGGGTCCGGGAAGAATTGCAGAATCTCTTTCGCTACGGCATCGCCGGAGCGGTGCTGCGCAGCGCCAGCGAGACGCAACTTCTGGCGCCGCTGCTGGGCGGTTATCAAGCGGATGAAACAACTCTGCGCCTGCTCGACGCCAGCGATCAACGCACCGCGCAGGGGGAACCTGCAGCTAGCGAAGGTTTTGCCCTGTCCCTGCTCTTCGCCTCGGCCTTTGTGCAAAAGAGTGCCAAACTCAATACCCTCAGCGAAGCCCTCCCCCTCTCTTCGACCCTCCTCGCCGGCCACTGCGAACATTTCCATATCGCCAGCGGCATTCGCCACCAAGCACGCGAACTCCTTTTGGCCCTTTTCCGTTACCTGCGCGGGCCGGGACAGCGCGGCGAAAAACGTTTTCTCGTCCATGCCGCGGCGCAGCCCGGCTTTGAGCTCTTCCGCCTTTATCTCGCCGCCAGCGGCGAAGGGGACGAGCTGCTCAACCGCTGGCAGCAGCACCTGGAACGGCATCGGCAACCGGACACGAAACTGGCCGGCAGCGAAGAAACGCCCAAAGGGCCACGTAAAAGAAAGCGACGGCGGGGCGGAAAGAAACGCCCGGCCGCGGCGGCAGCAGAATGATAAAGACGGGATGCGCCAAACGCTCATCCCGTCTTTTTTATTCCAGGCCTCAGGAGTGCATCTGTCGCAGCAACTCTCTCAGCTCGCGAATCTCCGCAGCAATCGCCCGACGTCCGGAAAAAACCAAGGCATTGTAGCGCGCCGCAAAGATGCGGGCGGCGGGATAACGGGAGCGCGCGGCGAGGGTGTGCAGTCCCAGACTCAAATCGTCCGTGGCGATCTGTTCCTGACGTAATAGCCGTAAGAAACCTTGTAACAAGCGCTCCTCAGGCGAGCGGCGGAGACGAGGGATGATCAGCCAGACCAGACCCATGATTGTCGCCGGGATGAGGATAAAGGGAATACTCTCCTTGAAGATGGCGGCAAAATCCCAGCGCCGGGTGGCACTGCCGGTGCGGCGCAGCCAATCGATCTGCTGGCTGAGATCGTAGCTGATAACCGTGCGGTTCCAGTAATAATTGAAAGCATCAACCCACTGGGAAAGGCCGCGCATGCGTTGCTGCTGGACAATGCCGACACTCTCGGCATTGCGGGCGAAACGAGTCGGATCGAGTCGTTCCCAATAGCCGTCGACCAGAGCCTCGACCCAGAGGTGGGCGCGATCTTCACTGACCAGATAGTAGCCGCCGAGTTCACTGTACTCGCCGCCATAATATCCCCCGACCAAACGCGATGGCACCTTGGCCAGACGCAGCATCGTTGTGAAAGCAACGGCAAAGTGCTCGCAGTAACCGGACTTCTTGGCAAAGAGGAAGTCGTCGAGTGGAGTTTCACCCCCCGGCAGATCGGTGAGGCTGTAGTTTAACTCCTGCTGCAGAAAGAAACCTTCGATCGCCGTGATACGCTGACGCGCATTATCCCCCTCCTGAATTAAAGCATCCACGGCACCACGCAGACGCGGCGTCACCTCGGCCGGTAAAGCCAGATACAGGTCAAGCGGAAAGAGCTTGCCGCTGCGAATACGTCCCCCCTGGCCGGACGTCGCCTGCACCATGCTGCGCTGATTCAAAGGGCGCTGCGCAATGACGAGACTGTCGGGAGTGCGCGCAGCACGCAGGCCGCGCCACTGCACCACCGGATCGAGCCCGGGGAGAAAGGAGTCGCCGGTCGGCTCGATGTAAAGGCGCTGCTGTATCCCGTTGGTGCTGTCAGGGAGATTCATCTCTTCCGGGGGAGGCGGACGCCGCACCCAGGCCTTGCCCTCCGGGGTATTGAGGACGATGACCCGCCAATAAAGTTCATTGCGGGATTGCGGCAACGTTTCGACGCGCAGCATGATCCGCTGGCTCTGCGCCAGGCTCGAAACCGTCCCCGGCTCAACATGATCGCTGATGCCGCTGATCGCACTCTGTGGCTGGTTGAGAAAGTTCCAGAGCGGGACCTGGGTGCGCGGCAGGATAAAAAAGAGGGGGGGGACGAAGAGGAGAGAGAGGAGCGGTAATCCCAGACCGATGGCAAAGATTGCCCGCAAGGGACGACGGTCGAGCTGCGCCTGCGGGTCGGCGTCAGCATAGCAAAGGAGGAAGAGGCCAAAGGCAATCGCCAAAACTTCCAGGACCAAAAAGAGCAAAAAGGCGCTGCTCAGGGAATAAAGGGAGGAAGCGGCCAGGGCAAGGAGCGCGAGGATGAAGATCTGCAGCAGATGGCGGCTGCTCTTTTCGGTGAGCAAACGCAGGGCCAGCAGCAGGGCGAGGAGATTGGTCGCCGGCCCAACAATATCGCCGCGACTGGCGTGCACTCCGTACCAGAGAAAAGCGACAACCATCAGGAGCGTTGCCGGCCGCGCCGCCAACAGAACCGTGCCGCGCTGATCCGCCCAGAGACCGAGGAGGAAGGCAACCGGCAGGATGAGGCGCAGCGGCAGATCGAGCCAGGGCCAGAGGGGCGCGGCGCCGACCAGAGCGGCCAGGGCGGCGATCATGAGGAGGAGGCGTCTAATCGGCATCGGCAAAGGCCAGAGCGCGCAGCAGTTTGAGTTTATGGTCGCGACCGCTCCCCGGCGCCAGCAGACTCGACCCCAGCCGCAAACCGACGGGACGACCGCTGCGCAGGGTGCGGTCAATCAGCCAGGCGGCTCCGCTCAAGCGTTCTTCCCAGGTGGCGCCGGGGAGCTCGGCCGGGACAATGATGACCGGCTCACTGGCGTCACTCTCCAGCTCCTTGACCTTGAGGGAATCGTGGCGGGCGGAGAGACGCCAGTGAATGCGTTTGAGCGGTTCACTCCCGGTGTAGTCGAAAATTCCGGCAACGACCCCCTGATTGCCGCGCCGGGCGCTGCTCGGACCGGGACGATGGGCTTCTTTGCCGCTGGCGCTCAGGAGATAAGGCAGAGGGCGCGGCGCTGGAAAGGCGAGGATGTCGCCGTCGAGAACAAAGGAATGGCGGCGCACAAAGAAAGCCACCGGAAAGGGGCTGCTGATCCGCATCTCCTTGATCCGGTTCTGGCCGCGCCGCATTGGGCGGTAAGGGAGGGTCACGCTGCCGCTGCTTTGCGCCGGAAGATAAGGGAGGAGAACACTTGTGTCATCAAGTTCGACGCGCAGCAGGAAAGCGGGGAGAAAGCGGCGCGGGTTGTGGATCCGCAGGGTCAACAGCGTTGCACTGCCGGCATAGATTTCATCCGGTGCACTCAGATCGAGCTGATACCCTTCGATGTTGCGCTTGCCGGCAAAGCCGCTGCTCGCCATAAAGGCCAGCAGCGCGGCAACGATCAGATAAAGGAGATTGTTGCCGGTATTGACCGCGGCAAAGCCGAGGACCAGGGTCATGCCGATATAGATCCCGCCGGTGCGGGTGAGTTTTAGCGGGGAACCGGAAGAGTGCGGACGAGCGATGACAGCACCTCGCGTTTGTTGATCCCCTCATGTTCGGGGCGCAGGATAAGCCGATGGGCGCCGACCGGCAGCAGCATCGCCTGGATATCTTCGGGGATAACATGATCGCGCCCCTGCAGCCAGGCGCAGGCGCGGGCGCTCTGGGCGAAGGCAATAGCGCCGCGCGGCGAGATCCCGNNCTCCTTCTGCGCCGCTTTGCGACTGGCGAGGAGCTCTTCGTGGGTAATCAGGGGCTCGATCTGTTTCAGTTCATCACGGATACCACCGCCGGCGATGATCTGGCGCTCGATCTCAGCGGAAGGATAGCCGATGCCGGTGGTAACAAGAAAACGATCGAGCTGCGACTCGGGGAGTGGGAAGGTGCCGACCTGCTCGCCGGGATTCTGGGTGGCAATAACCATAAAGGGCTCGGGAAGGGGATGGGTCACTCCTTCGACGGTCACACAGCGCTCCTCCATCGCTTCAAGGAGGGCGCTCTGGGTGCGGGGCATGGCGCGATTGAGTTCATCGACCAAAAGGATGTTGCAAAAGATCGGACCGGGGATAAAACGAAAATCGTTGGCCGCACGATCAAGGATCGACAAACCGGTGATATCGGAGGGGAGGAGATCACTGGTGCACTGTACCCGACCAAAAAGGAGGCCGGTGGCGCGGGCCAGAGCCAGAGCCAGGGTGGTCTTGCCGAGACCGGGACGATCTTCGAGAAGGAGGTGGCCGCCGCAGAGGAGGGTGATGATCGCCAGCTGCAAGGCTTCGTGTTTGCCGGAGAGATGCTCGCGATCAAGGGTGTCAAACAAGCGGAGGATCGCGTGCCGTTCGTGTTGTGCCATGTCAACTCCTTCAAGAAGGTATTTTTTTATCTTACCCTGCGCTCCTCTTTGGAGGCAAGTTGTCCGCTTGTGGGAAATATTGACGCCATTTGCCCGGATCTGTTAAAGTCCGCCTGTGTCAACAGGGTCATGCTGACCAAACAATCGATTCGCCATCTAAAGTTTTAGTGAGGTTTTTTTATTATGCGCGTCCTTTCCGGCATTCAACCGTCCGGTTCTCTCCATCTCGGCAACTACTTCGGCATGATGAAGAAGATGATCGATCATCAGGAGAATGAAGACCTTTTCTGCTTCATCGCCAACTATCACGCCATGACTTCGGTGAGTGACGGCAAGGCCCTGGCGAAAGGGACGATGGAGGCAGCTGTCAACTTTCTTGCTCTGGGGATGGATCCGGCAAAGAGCACCTTCTGGGTGCAGTCCGATCTTCCCGAGGTGCAGGAGTTGACCTGGATCCTCTCCAACTTCACACCGATGGGACTTCTCGAGCGTTGTCACAGCTTTAAAGACAAAACGACGCGCGGCATTGCCGCCAATCACGGCCTCTTTGCTTATCCGGTCCTGATGGCTGCCGATATCCTCCTCTTTCAGAGCGAAAAAGTGCCGGTCGGCAAGGATCAGAAACAGCACGTCGAAGTGACGCGCGATATCGCCATTAAAATAAATAACGCATACGGCGACATCTTCACCCTGCCGGAACCGGAGATCGACGAAGAGGTAGCGACCGTCCCCGGCACCGACGGCCAGAAGATGAGCAAGAGTTACGGCAATGCCATCGATCTCTTTACCGAAGAAAAAGCTCTGCGCAAACAGGTGATGCGGATCGTCACCGACCCGACCCCGGTCGAAGCGGAAAAAGTTCCGGATCAATGCAATGTTTACAACATCTACCGGCTCTTTTTGACCAAAGCAGAGAACGAAGCATTGCGCCAGCGCTACCTTGCCGGCGGCCTCGGTTACGGGACCGTCAAAGAAGAGCTCTTTGTCACCATTCGTGACTACTTTGCTCCCTACGCGGCGCGACGCGCCGAACTCCTTGCTGACCCGGAGGGGGTACGGCACATTCTCGCTGCCGGCGCCGACAAGGCCCGCTCCGTCGCCCGCAAGACTATGTTCAAGGTACGCAAAAAAGCCGGCTTAACCTATTGAGTGAATTCGTCTATGGCGATCAGTGGCAACCCGAAAAAAATGGCGCAGGATCTTGCCGAGGGCTATTTCCTCATCAGTCCGCCCCTGCTCAAACAGTACAGCGCCGCCGACTTCAAGCTCATCCTCAGCAACATGGCGATCGTTGCCCGCGAGTTGCGGCAGGAAGCGATTCCTCTCGACGATATTTTGGCGCTGAAATTCCGTAATATGAAACTCTCCCGCCTGAACCAGGCCGAGATGGTCATACGTGCTTTTTGTACGAAACGACGTATTCTTATTTAAAGGGCAGCTAGTCAAAAAAAAGTTCCCCATATAAGGAGAAAGTTTCCTGATATCGGGAGGAGTAAAAAAATAAAACGCCGAATAATGCGGCTTCAGTCTTGGCACAGATACTGCTACATATTGACTGAATCCCATAAGGGAAAAACTCAAACCGTTTCAGGAGGAAACACAACATGAAAAATCTTCTCGTTCTTATCGCTGGTCTCGCCCTCGTTAGCTCCCTCGCCGGTTGTGCCAAGCCGCCCCAGGAAGAAATGAACAGCGCCAAAGCTGCTATCGAAGCTGCTGCGGCTGAAGGTTCGGCCAAGTATGTTGCCGAAGACAACAAAAAAGTGAACGACGAGTACGCTGCTGCCATGGAAGAGATCAAAGTCCAGGAAGCCAAATGGTTCAAAAACTACGACAAAGCCAAGCAGCTTCTTGCTCAGGCCAAAGCTGATGCCGATGCCCTCACCGCCAAGACCGCTACGGTCAAGGAAGAGTTGAAGCAGCAGTCTGTTGCCGCCCTTGACGAAGCCACCACCGCTGTCACCGGCGCCAAAGCCAAACTGGAAACCGCTCCTAAAGGTAAAGGTTCTGCTGCTGACATCGAAGCGATGAAAGCTGATGCTGCTGGCATGGAAGCTGAGCTTGCCACCATCCAGCCCCTGGTTGATCAGGGCGAGTTCGTTGCTGCTGCTGAAAAGGCCGCTTCGATCCGTGATCGCGCCAACGCTATCTCGACCCAGATCGACGAAGCTGCTGCGAAAAAAGCTGGAAATTAAACCTTAAAGAAGGACGTCACCCTTGAAAAGCAGTCGTCTTAAAACAGGGCTTCTGCTGATAGTATTGATGGTGGTGACGGGATGTAGTGAACCACCGGCCCCCACAGAGATCCAGCTTGCGTTAACGCAAGAAACGGAACTCTGGCGGGCCGGTGCTTCTGTTTACACCCCGGAAAGCTATCAGCAATACTTGTCGGCTCTGAACTCCGCCCGCGATCTTTATACGCGTGAGCGTTCGCGCATGGTATGGTTTCGCGACTACCAGCCGATTGCCCGATCCTTTGCCCAGGTTCACGCCATGGGAGAGAAGATGCAGGGGGAAGTGCAGACCGTAGCACTGCAACAATCGACAGAGATTTCCCAGACCGCTGACGCTTTGCAAAAACGGATCACTCTTTTAAAAGAACTCGCTGAAGAATTGAAGGATCGCCGTTTGGCGATGCGCAAGCTGACACAGGCCGATATCCGGATTGAGGATGCCAAACGACTGGCAAAGGAGCGCCGCAGCAAAGAAGCCAACCAAAAACTTGAAGCGGCCCGCATCGATATCGATGCCGTTATCAAGACGCTTCGCCCCCTGCTGGCGCGCTACGCTGACCGGCAGCAAATCGCCCGCTGGAAATCACAGGTCGATAAAGCTCTGGCTGAATCGCGCCGTGAAGGCAAAGACGTCATCATTGTCCGCAAAGTCGATCGCCAGTTGACCCTTTATCGCAAGGGGGGCCGGGTTCGTGATTTCAATGCCGGCTTTGGCTTTAATTTTCTTGCAGACAAGCTCTATTCAGGAGATAAAGCAACACCGGAAGGGGAGTACAAAATTGTAAAAAAACTTCCCTACAGCCGCTATTACAAAGCTCTGCTCATCGATTATCCCAACCAGGAAGATCAACAACGCTTTGCTCTCGCCAAAAAGAAGAAGCTGATTCCTGCCAATGTCGGAATCGGCAATTTGATCGAAATCCATGGTGGTGGTAACGACTCCATGACCAACGGCTGCATTTCACTTCAAGACCATCACATCAGCGACCTCTTTGCACAGGTAGATGTCGGGACGCCGGTGGTGATTGTCGGAACAATCGATTATGACAATATCATTGCATCAGCGCTCCGTGGCCTCAACTAAAGGCCCCAACCGCTTCCGGCGCGAGACGGGCGGGACAAAGCCGCCACGGCGCATCCGCAAACTCCTTTTGCTGGGGGGACTCCTCCTGGCTCTGTTCGCCGCGCTCCTCTTTTTCGGCTTGGTCTTTTATGGCAGTCACCTGGCAAAACAGCAGCCGGCGGCAAAAGCCTCGGCCCTGGCTGGAAAGCCGGCGCCGACCGATCCTGACAAACTGCAAAAGGCCAATGCAACTTTAACAAAAAGGCTCGCGGCCCTTGCGGCCAAACCGGATGAACCGTATATCGTTGTCGATTCCGCTCTCAACCGGGTATACTGGTGGCAAAACGGGGTGGTTTTACGCGAAATGATTGCCTCCTGCGGCACCGGCAATATCCTGGAAGATCCGGCGTCAGGGCGTAAATGGGTCTTTGAAACTCCTCGTGCCGAACGTAAAATCTGGATGAAAAAGGCTGCTCCGGTTTGGATGAAGCCTGACTGGGCCTTTATCGAAGAGGGGGAGGAGATCCCTAAAGACGGTTCAGGACGAGCTGAACCGGGCGTCATGGGAGATTATGCCGTTGCCATTGGTGATGGTTATTACCTGCATGGCACTCTTTACAAACGCTTGCTCGGCCGCAATGTTTCACACGGTTGTGTTCGACTTGGTGATGACGATATTGAATTTATTTTCAAAACAGCAAAAATCGGAACGCGGGTCATACTTTTCTGATGCGACATTTATTACTGTTACTTTTACTGGTTGGCAGCAGCCTTGGCGGTACTTTTCCAGCGTTTGCGCTTGCAGACTTAACCGTTAAAAACACCCTGCTGCAGGCGGAATATGATCTGTCTCGCAAAAAACAGATCTATCTCTATCTTAATCTGGAGAAGAGTCAGTTTGATATCCGCTCTAGCGGCATGACCGTCTCGACCATTGCCATTAAAGAAATGCGGACTTGGGGTCCCCTCCCTGAACCCGGTCTGCATATAATCGCGGATAAAGATCGAGTCCCGGAACGAGAAAAGATCCAGATCCCCCCACCGGAAGGGGAAGAGGCGGCAGCCAAGCCGGCGGCTCCTGTCGATCCGACCGCGCCTCCGGTCGTTAAAAAGTTTGAGGTACACGCAACGGAAGTCACAGACATGCCGACCAACTACTCCCTGATACTGGAAGGGGGCGGTGTTCTGGTGATCAAATCCCTTCCGGCAGAAGACGACGGCAAGAAGAGGACGCTAGCGCAACGCTTCGAAAAGCCTCTGTGGAAAGTTTCCCGTGCACTCCATTCCGCTTTGCAGCATTATAAGCAAGAACCTTTCACTGAACTCCTGCTGATCCTGAGCCCGGAAGACGCCCAGCGTCTTTACTGGGCACTCCCGGTCGGGTCAGCCCTCTTGATTCCTTCCGGCTGCGCAACCCTGATTGCGCGGCATGGCCTCTCTTTTCAGGCAGGGCCACCATGCGTTTCCGTTTCCCTTTTTTCCAACCGTCGCTAAGGACCAGACTTGTCTGGCTCATGCTCTTGATGAGTATGAGTCTGGTGATGATTCTGGTCTTTTTCTATTACCAGACCGAGAAGGTCCTTTTTAACGAGTTCCAGCGCAAGACATCAGAACTGACCCGGGCCGTGCAGGTCGGCCTGGCCGGCGCGACCGCCGCCAGACTCAATGATACCAAGAGCCTTGAGCGCTACCTCGGGACCCTTAACAACAAAGGGGTCAAGGAGATTTCTGTTATCAGTGTCGCAGATCGCATTGTCGCCTCAACGAGTCGCGACAATGTCGGAAAATGGATCTCGCAACAACGCAAAGAATTAATCTTCAAGGCGGAACTTGGGCAACCGGTGACCGACGACGGGCCGGACTATAATGTCGTCATTCCCGTCAGCTCGAAAGAAGGTCCGGTCGGCTACATCCATCTCACCCTCAATGCCGAAGACTTTTCCGGATTTATCCGCCTCAGTCTCTTTCGCCGCATCATCTCCGCCCTCGTCATCCTCTCGCTGGGGACATTAATGGCTCTGGTCCTGGCCGGACACTACACGCGGCCCCTCGAACAAGTGGTGCGCGCAGCAGAAAAGGTCGCGGAAGGGGATCTCGACCACGGCGAAAAGCTGCCGGTCCAACGCCAGGACGAAATCGGCAAACTGGCGCGCAGTTTCAGCGACATGATCGAAAAGTTACGGGAAGACCGGGGCCTGAGCGAACGATTGCGGCGCGCCGAGCATTTGGCCGGCATTGGCCAGGTGGCGCGGAGTGTCGCCCACGAAATCAAGAATCCCCTGAACTTTATCAGCCTCTCCATCGATCACATGCTTGACACCTATCGCCCGGACGACAGCGAGAAGGGGGAGCGTTTTGAATATCTGGTGCGCAATATGAAGGGGGAGATCCAGCGAATCAGCCGCTTTGCTGAATCTTTCCTCGAATATGGCCGCCCCATTGAACTGCGACTGAGCCGCACCGACCTCGTAGCGATGCTCGACAGCATTCTCGAACTGGTGCAACCGCGGGCGGCACAGGAAGAGATTATCATTATTCGCGAATACGCCGGTCTCCCCGAACTTGCGGTCGACCCCGAACTGCTGCGCACCTGCTTTTTCAATCTGGTCCTGAATGCCTTTGATGCCATGCCGCATGGCGGTGAACTGCGGGTACACGGGGCGCTGCACCAGAGAGAGATCGCTCTTACCGTTTCAGATACCGGTAGCGGCATCGACCCTCAGCAGCTGGAAAAGATCTTTGAGCCGTACTTTACGACCAAACCCAAAGGGGTCGGCCTCGGCCTCGCCCTGACCCGCAAGATCATCGAAGAGCATGGCGGCAGAATCCACTGCGAAACCCGGGCGGAATTCGGCTGCCGCTTTATCGTTACCCTTCCCCTCTCCACCCCAGAGAAGAATGTATGAGCATCAAGATATTGGTTGTGGATGATGAACCGTTGCAGCGGGAAATATTAAAGACCATCCTCAGCGGCGAAGGATATGAAACCGAGACGGCGGAATCGGCGGAAGTCGCTTTGGCGATGCTGAAAAAACTCGATCCGGAGGTCATCCTCACCGACCTGCAGATGACAGGGATGGGCGGTCTCGAATTCCTTCAATCTCTGCCGGAAAAATCCGTGCCGCCGGCGGTCATCGTCATCACCGCTCACGGCACCATCTCTTCGGCGGTGGAAGCGGTCCGCCTCGGCGCTGCCGATTATCTCACCAAGCCGGTCGACAAGGAGAAGATCCTCTTTGCGGTGCAGAAGGCCTCGGAACGGAGCAGGATCCTCAAAGAGAATCTGCGCCTGCGGACTGAACTCTTTAGTCGTTTCAAGATTGACGGCATCGTCGGTGTCTCACCACGTATTCGGCAAATCGTCGATATCTTGCGGCGCGTTGCCGACTCCTCCTCGACGATCATGATCCGCGGCGAAAGCGGCACCGGCAAAGAGTTGATTGCCCGCGCCGTCCATTACAACAGCCCCCGCTGCGGCCGCCCCTTTACGGCGCTCAACTGTGCGGCGATCCCGGAAAATCTCTTTGAAAGCGAGCTCTTTGGCTATGAAGCCGGAGCCTTTACCGGTGCCACTGGCCGGCGCGAAGGGCTGATCGAAGCGACGCAAGGGGGGACGCTCTTCCTTGATGAAGTCGGCGACATGCCGCTGACCATGCAGTCAAAACTGCTGCGCGTCCTGCAGGATCGCGAGATTCGGCGCATCGGCGGCAAGGAAACAATCCGCGTCGATCTGCGTATTTTGTCGGCAACCAACAAGAATCTCGAAGAAGAGGTGGAGAAGGGGACTTTCCGCGAAGACCTTTACTACCGGCTCAACGTCGTCTTCATTGAAATGCCTCCCTTGCGCGAACGCTGCGAAGACATCCCGGATCTGGTCGCCGCCTTTGTGCGCAAATACAACCAGGAATTCGGCCGCCGGGTCAACGATGTCAGCCGCGAAGCGCTCAAGGCCCTGGTCGAATATCGCTGGCCGGGGAATGTCCGGCAGCTCGAAGCGGTCATCGAACGCTCTGTCCTCCTCAGTGACGGCGGCACCCTGACTCTTGATGACATCGGTGGCCTGCTGGTCGGCCGCAAAACGATCAACTCCCTCGGTATCGATCTCCCGGAAGAAGGTCTTAATTTTGAAGAGCTGGAGAAAGATTTATTGCAAAAGGCGCTGCAGCGGACAGGCGGCGTTGCCAGTAAAGCGGCCAAGCTCTTGAAGATGAGCTACAAAACCTTCCTTTACCGGATCGAAAAGTTTGGCCTCAAGGCAGAGAAAGACGAGTAAACAACGCGCATTACCGATCAGCGCAGAAGATCACCGAGATAAGCCTGCAAATTGGCACGGATCGGCATAAAATAGAGGTTGGCCCCGGTGCGGGTGGAGAAATCCAGGGATTTGCGGGCAAAATCGCGATTCCAGGCCAGATCGTGGCGAAAATCCGGGGGGAAGAAGGCCTGATTACGGTTCTCCCAGTAGTCACGACTCTTCTCACTCAGAACCGGGCAGATCCCCCAGTAAAGATCGAGACCGGCGAGGAGGTCGTGGTAGATCTCCATATAACGCAGATCGAAAAAAGGCTGGGTAAAGAAGCCGTCGGCGCCGGCCTCACACTTTAAGCGAACATAATCGAGTTCCTCGCGAATGGCCGAACGATAGGGATCGATGCCGGCATAGACCTTGATGGCGGGAAGGGCTTTCTTTAGAGCCCGAATCAGTTCGCAAGAGGTGGTGCGGTAGGAACGCCGCGACATATCGAGGGGCTTATCGCCGCTGATGACCAGGACCTCGCTGATCTCGAGTTGGCGGAGGGTTTCGGCAATCGCCAGCGGTTTTTCAAGATCAAAATCGATGGCGCGCAGATGCGGGATCGTCGCTGGAAACCAGCGTTGCGCCAGGGCGCAACCTTCCCAGCTGCGCAATGGAAATTGCAGGAGATCCGGGATGTTGATGGTCTGCACGGCCGGACAGAGCTCGTGGACAATTTCAAGTTCCCGTTCCAGCGAAAAGGAATCACGGGGGACGAGTTCAACACAAAGACGGGGCATGGAACCTCACAATCAAAGAGGCCGCGCAGCAGAAGCCGGCGGCGCGAAGATTTTGACATTTTAGTCAAAATCGCTAGAATGTCAAAATAGAAAGTCCCGGCGTTCTTGCTGTGCCTTGGTCCCCACCCTGCAACCATTAGCTCCGGAGATGATGGGGAAAACCCCTCATCTCCTTTTTTATCCGGCCTCGGCCTGGATCCTGGTCCTTATTCAATGGCTGAATTTCATCTTGAACGCTTCCCCAATGGTTTACGCCTGTTAACGATCGAAATGCCGCATCTGCACAGCGCCGAGATGCTCTGTTATGTCGGCGTCGGCAGCCGTTATGAAGCCGCAAACGAGGGAGGGATCTCGCACTTCCTTGAGCACATGCTCTTTCGCGGCACCGAAGATTATCCGAAAAGCTTCTGCCTCGAAGCCGCCTTCGAATCGATCGGCGGCGCGGTCAATGCCAGTACCGATGCCGAAGCCACCTGCTATCACACCCGCTTTCATCCGGATCGCCTTGAACTCTGCGCGCAACTCTTCGCTTCGCTGCTGCGGCGACCGCTGTTGCAGGGGATCGAAGTAGAGCGGCGCATTATCATGGAAGAAGCGCTGGAGGATTATAACGAACAGGGGGTGGAGATCAATGCCGACAACCTGACCTCACGCCTCCTGTGGCCCGACCATCCCTTGAGCCAGCCGACGATCGGCACCCGCGACTCGCTGGCGGCGATGAGCATTGCCGCCCTGCAGCGTCACCACCAGACCTTCTACACGCCGCACAATACGGTGATTGCCGTGGCCGGCGCGATGACGCACACAGCCGCACAGCAGGCGATCGCTGCCGCCTTTGCCGACTGGCAAGGCCAGTCGGCGCCGCTCCCCCTCCCCTGGTCGGAACCGGCGAAAGAGAAGGCCGGACCGGAAAGTGTCTGGGTGCACGATTCCGATTCACAGGTCGGCGTTCAACTCGCCTTTCGTTTGCCGGGACGCAGCGATGCACGGCAGATGGAGCTGCGCGTCCTGCGCCGCCTTCTCACCTGCGGCGGCACTTCTCGTCTCCTGCTGCGTCTGCGCGAAGAGTTGGGTCTGACCTACAGTGTCGACGCCGCCCTGTCCCTCTTTGCCGAGAGCGGCTGTCTCTCTATCGACCTCGCCGTCGCGCCGGAGAATCTGGTGGCAGCGATCCGGGAAGTCCTCAATGTCCTGACCGAGATTCGCACCATCCCGGTCAGTGCAGAAGAACTGGAGCGACTCAAGGCCACCTATCTTTACGATCTTGATTTCTCGCAGGATCATACCGACGAAATGGCGACCCGCTACGGTTGGGGGGAGTTATGCGGCACCCTGCGGACAACGGAAGACGATCGTCAAGCGGTCATTGCCATCACTGCCGACTCTTTGCAAAGGACAGCATTGGAACTGTTCACCCCGCAGCGTTTGAAGCTGGCCGTCGTCGGCCCCTTCCGCCGCCGCGATCAGGGAGAGATTGCCACCCTCCTCAACGACTACGGCACCAGGAACGAACCGACCGCCACAACCAAGGGGCTCTGAGGAGCGGCATGCATAAAACTCTTCGATACCAAAGCGAATATCTCCTCTTTCTCCTCCTCTCCACCTTTATCCGTATTCTGCCGCTGCCGCTGGCGTTGTTGCTGGGGAGATCGCTCGGCACCTTGATCTATTTTGCCCAGCCGCGGCGCCGCCGCAAGGCGCTGGTCAATCTCTGCCTCGCCTTTCCGGAAAAGAGCGAAGAAGAATGCCAGGGGCTGCTGCGGGAAAATTTTCGTCAATTGGGTCTCACCGGAATCGAGATGCTGCGCCTCGACCTTTATCGCCATCCGCAAACGGTCAAAAACTCCTTTGAGGTCAGCGGCATCGAAGAAGTGCAGCAGGCGCTGGCGCTGAAAAAAGGCTGTTTTCTCCTCACCGGCCATATCGGTTTCTGGGAAGCGGGCTGCATTTTGCTGCCGCTGCACGGCATCCCCACCGATTTAATCTACAAGCAGATGAAAAATCCCTATGTCGAGAAGCGTATTCTGGCGCTGCGTGAAGCCACCGGCACCCGCGCCATCGAAAAGAAACGCGCGGCCCGCAAAATCCTCCGCTCCCTGGGCGACAACCGCGCCGTTGCTGTTCTCATTGACCAGCGGGTTTCGCGGCGTGAAGGGGTCGTTGTCAATTTCTTTAACCGACCGGTCAATGCCACGCCGATCATCGCCTTGATGGCGATCAAGCAGGGGACGCCGATTGTCCCGGCCTTCAGTCGCCGCCTCCCGGACCACCGTTACGAAATCGCTTTTGCGCCGATGATCACCTTCCCGCAGGAAGAGAATCCAACAGCGGAAACGGTGATTGCCGCAACGCAACTCCTCACCGACCAGATCGAGGCCGCGGTACGAAGGAGTCCGGAGCAGTGGTTCTGGGTCCATGACCGCTGGCGTCTTTAGAGCCCTTTTTTTCGTCCTTGCCAGCGGCCGGTCGCTGTGTTACATAAAAAATCTCAAGTCAAATTCATTGCATGGAGGCGTTTATGTATATCAAAATTCACCCCCTGACTTCACCTAAACCGAAATACACTGACGAATCGAAACTCGGTTTCGGCAAGCTCTTTACCGACCGGATGTTCGTCATGGAGTACAGTGTCGATCTCGGTTGGCACTCCGCCCGCATCGAGCCCTACGGCCCCTTTGCCCTCGATCCCGCCTGCGCGGTGCTGCATTATGCTCAGGAGATCTTTGAAGGATTAAAAGCCTTTCGCCGCTCGGGTGGACAGATCGCCCTTTTTCGCCCCCAGGATAATATCCGCCGTCTTAACCGCAGCGCTGAGCGGATGAGCATGCCGACTGTTGATGAAGACTTCTTCCTCAAGGCCATCAAAGAGCTGGTCAAGCTCGAAGAAGGCTGGATTCCGCAGAGTGAGGGGACAAGTCTCTACATCCGGCCGACGATGATCGCCACCGATCCCTACCTCGGTGTCCGCCCTTCCGAGACCTATCTCTGTTACGTCATCCTTTCGCCGGTCGGCGCCTACTATTCCGGCGGCCTCGCCCCGGTCAAGATCTGGATCTCCGACGAATATGTCCGCGTCGCTCCCGGCGGAACCGGCGAAGCCAAGACCGGCGGCAACTACGCCAGCAGCCTCAAGGCCTCGCAGGAGGCGGCCAAAAAGGGCTTTGATCAGGTCCTCTGGCTCGATGGGGTGGAGCGCAAATATGTTGAAGAGGTCGGCAGCTCCAACATCTGTTTCCTCTACGACGGCAAGGTCGTCACCTCCCCGCTCAAAGGGACGATCCTCGACGGCATCACCCGCCGCTCGGTCCTGGCCCTGGTCAAGGATTTCGGACTGACCATTGAAGAACGCGCCCTCTCCATCGACGAGATCCTCGACGGCGTGACCAGCGGTCGCCTCACCGAAGCCTTCGGCACCGGCACCGCTGCCGTCGTCTCGCCGGTCGGCCAGTTCACCTATCGCGATCGCACCGTCACCTTCGGCGACGGCAAGAGTATCGGAGACCTGACCATGAAACTCTATCAAACCCTCACCGCCATCCAGAATGGCCGGGTCGCGGATCAGCACGGCTGGAACGAGATCTTCTGATTTGTGTTTTTGCGTAACGACTCATAAACGGGGCGACTCAGCATTGAGCCGCCCCGTTTGCTTACCAGTTGGATGGAGCTGAATCGCCGGGAGGTTGTAATGACAAGAATGAACCGAGTCCGTATCAAAGATCTCCTGACCAAGACAACCAGTCAGCCTGCGGTCACCGTCTGCGGCTGGGTACGAACCATTCGTCGCGGCAAAGAGGTCGCCTTTATTGAACTCAATGACGGCTCGTGCCTGACCTCGTTGCAGATCGTCGCATCCCCTGATCTGGCCGGTCTTGATGCGGCCGGACTCGGCACCGGCGCCTGCCTGACGGTATCAGGGAAACTCCTCCCCTCCCCGGCCAGCGGCCAGGCCTGGGAACTGCGCGCCACCGCCCTCACCCTCCTCGGCCCGGCCGACGAGACCTTCCCGCTGCAGAAGAAGCGGCACTCGCTCGAATATCTCCGCTCCATTGCCCATCTTCGCCCCCGCGCCAATACCTTCAGTGCGGTCTTCCGCCTGCGCAGCGCCTTGTCTTTTGCTGTGCACCGCTTCTTCCGCGAGCGCGGCTTCACCTATGTCCATACCCCGATCATTACTGCCAGCGATTGTGAAGGGGCAGGAGAACTTTTCCGTGTCACCACTCTCGACCCGCAAGCGCCGCCCCTGCGTGACGGGGAGATCGACTGGAAAGCCGACTTTTTTGGAGAAAAGACCGGCCTTACCGTCTCCGGCCAGCTCGAAGGGGAGCTCTGCGCCCTCGCCCTCGGCGACATCTACACCTTCGGGCCGACCTTCCGCGCCGAGGATTCCCACACCAGCCGCCACGCTGCCGAGTTCTGGATGATCGAACCGGAGATGGCCTTTGCCGATCTCAGCGATGACTGCGCCCTGGCTGAGGACTTCCTCCGTTACCTCGTCACCTTTGCCCTCAATGAATGCGGCGAAGATCTGAGCTTCTTTAACGACCGCATTGAACCGGGGCTTATCGTCCGCCTCGAAACCCTCGCCAATGCCTCCTTTGCCACCATGACCTACAGCGAGGCGGTGCAGCGCCTGCTGCGCAGCGGCAAATCCTTCGAATATCCGGTCGCCTGGGGCTGCGATCTGCAGAGCGAACACGAACGCTTCCTCACCGAGAAGATCATCGGCGGGCCGCTCTTTGTCACCGACTATCCGGCCGAGCTCAAAGCCTTCTACATGCGCCTGAGTGACGATGGGCGCACTGTCGCAGCGATGGATCTGTTGGTGCCGCGCGTCGGTGAGATTATCGGCGGTAGTCAACGGGAAGAACGGGAGGAGGTGCTGCGGGCGCAGATGACACGCAAGGGGGTGTCCCAGGAAGCATTATGGTGGTATCTCGAAACCCGGCGCTGGGGGAGTTGTCCGCACGCCGGCTTTGGTCTCGGCTTTGAACGGCTGATCATGTACCTGTCAGGGATGGAGAATATCCGTGATGTCATCCCCTTTCCGCGCACCCCGGGGAGTGCCAAGTTCTAAAGAAACAAAGCCCGTGAATACTGATTCACGGCCTCTTTTACAAATACCGTCACTTCTTCCTGACGGGCGGAAGGGGCGCCTTCTTCTTTTTAGCAAAAGTCTTCTGCATGTTGATCTCTTCAGGAGAGAAAGTGATCAGGCTGTCGCGGTTGAGGAGGAGACAAATCATCCCTTCTTCCTGCCAGACCTTTTGTGCTTCGATGATCCCGCCATCCGCCAGATAGACAGTGCGCGCCAATGCCCCTACCGCCAGAGTCGCATTCAGCAAGATCGCCAGCAGTAAAATACGCCAGTGTGTCCCCATGATTCTCTCCTTTCGCTAAAACAAAGGGCGCCTTTATGAGCGCCCTTTGAGTATAACGACTACTTCAGATTTTTCTTGATCCTCGCCACCGCCTCGATCACATTCTCGCGATGGCCGAAAGCGGAGAGGCGGAAGTAGCCTTCACCGGAGGGGCCGAAACCGCTGCCGGGGGTACCGACGACGTTGCACTCATTCAGCAGCTTGTCGAAGAAGTCCCAGGAACTCATGCCGCCCGGCGTCTTCAGCCAGATGTAGGGGGCATCGACACCGCCATAGCAGGTGACGCCGACTTCTCTCAGCCCTTCACGGATGAGTCGGGCATTCTCCATGTAGTAATCGATGATCTCTTTGGTCTCTTGCCACCCCTGGTCAGAATAGACCGCGGCAGCAGCGCGCTGCACCGGGTAGGAGGCGCCGTTAAACTTGGTGCTGACGCGACGATTCCACAGCTTGTTGAAGCTGTACTTCTCGCCCGTGCTGGTCGTGCCCATCACCTCTTCCGGCACGACCACCAGGCCGCAGCGGACGCCGGTGAAGCCGGCAGTCTTGGAGAAGGAGCGGAACTCGATGGCGCACTTCTTCGCCCCTTCGATCTCGTAGATGGAGTGCGGGATCTCGGGGTTGGTGATAAAGGCTTCGTAGGCGGCGTCGAAGAAGATCACGCAGTCGTTGGCATTGGCGTAGTCAACCCACTTCTTGAGTTCCGCTTTGCTCGCCACGGTACCGGTCGGATTGTTGGGGAAGCAGAGATAGATGATGTCGACCTTCGACGTCGGCAGCGCCGGATTGAAGTTGTTCGCTTCGGTGCAGGGGAGGTAGACGATCTTTTCGTAGTAGCCCTTCTCGTTCGCTTCGCCGGTGCGGCCGACCATAACGTTGGTGTCGTTGTAGACCGGGTAGACCGGATCGCCGATGGCGACGACGTTGTCGAGGGCGAAGATGTCAAGGATGTTGGCACAATCACATTTGGAGCCGTCGGAGATGAAGATCTCGGAGGTCTTCAGCTCGACGCCGAGGGGGTTGTAAGACTTCTCAATGATGGTGTTGATCAGCCAGTCATACCCCTGCTCCGGACCGTAACCGGCAAAGTGATCGGTGGTGCCGAGATCGTCGACAGCAGCGTGAAAAGCCTTGAGCACCGTCGGAGCGAGAGGACGGGTGACGTCGCCAATGCCGAGGCGGATGACCTTGGCGTCAGGATTGGCGGCGCTGAATTCACGGACGCGACGTCCGATTTCGGGAAAGAGGTAACCGGCTTTGAGTTTCAGGTAGTTGTCGTTGATCTTGGCCATAATGAAAATTCTCCGGTAATAAAATGTAGGGGCGCAGCATGCTGCGCCCGCTTTTGATTATTTTAAAAAAGGGCGCAGCATGCTGCGCCCCTACAAAATCTATTTCAATCCCAGCACATCCTGCATATCATAGAACCCAGCCGGTTTGCCGCCAAGCCACCCAGCCGCTCGCACCGCCCCCCGCGCGAACATGTCACGGCTCATCGCCCGATGGCTGATCTCGATGCGCTCCCCCTGACCGATAAAGTAGACGGTGTGCTCGCCGACAATATCGCCGCCGCGCACCGTCTGCATGCCGATCTCTTCTTTCGTGCGCTCGCCGCACATCCCTTCGCGATGAAAGTTGGCGACTTGATTATAATCGCGCCCCAGAGCTTCGGCGACGATCTCCCCCATGCGCACCGCCGTGCCGCTCGGAGAATCCTTCTTCTTGTTGTGGTGGAGTTCGACAATTTCGACATCGAAGTCGTCACCGAGAGTGGCGGCAACATCCTTGAGGAGCTTGAAGCAAAGGTTAACGCCGACGCTCATATTCGGAGCGAGAACGACCGGGATGGTGCGTGCGTACTCCCGGATGATTTCACGCTGCGCCGGGGAAAAGCCGGTGGAACCGATGACGATTCCCTTGCCGAGAGCGGCGCAGACCTTGATATTTTCGAGGGTCACTTCAGGAAAGGTAAAATCGATAAGGAGGTCGGCATTGCCCAGAGCTTCCGCCAGCGAGTCGCTGATCTTGACCCCGAGCGGCCCGCAACCGGCAGCGCTCCCTGCATCCGCACCGATGCCGTCGTGGCCGGCCCGTTCGGTGGCGCCTGCCAGCATCACTCCGTCGGCCTCTTTGATCGCGGTAATGATCCGCCCGCCCATGCGACCGGCAGCCCCGGTCACGGCCACTTTGATCATAACATCCCCTGTTTCTTGAGGACCGCCGTCAACTTCGCCAGACTCCCCGCCTGCATCGGCACGAGCGGGAGACGAACGTGAGCAGCGATCTTCCCCATCAACTCCAGCGAAGTCTTGACCGGAACCGGATTGCTCTCAATGAACATCGCCTGATGCAACTCCAGGAGATCCAGATGGAGGGTTTTGGCCGCAGCCCAGTTGCCGGCATTGATCGCCGCAACCATCGCCTTGACCTGTTTCGGAGCGATATTGGCGGTGACGGAGATGACGCCGGTGGCGCCGCAAGCCATCAGCGGCAGGGTGAGGAAGTCGTCGCCAGAGATGACATCGATCTTGTCAGCGGCGGCGGCAATGATTTCGCTCGCCTGGGTGACACTCCCCGAAGCCTCCTTGATCGCAACGATATTGGCAAACTCGGCAAGGCGAATGGTCGTCTGCGCTTCCATATTCATCCCGGTGCGACCGGGAACATTGTAAAGGACCTGGGGGAGAGCCACTGTTTCCGCAATCTTTTTGTAGTGCTGGTAAAGCCCTTCCTGCGACGGCTTATTGTAATAAGGGGAAACGAGAAGGACACCGTCCGCCCCCATCTCTTTCGCGTGCTGCGACAGTTCAATCGCTTCCGCTGTCGAGTTGGAGCCGGTGCCGGCGATGACCGGAATCCGCTTGTTGACCTGCTCGATACAGACACGGATGACCCGGTCATGCTCCTCGTAATCAAGGGTGGCGGATTCGCCGGTGGTGCCGCAGGGGATGATAGCATCCGTGCCGTTCTCGATCTGAAATTCGACGAGCTGGCGATAAACTTCTTCCTCGAAGCGCCCTTGAGCATCAAAAGGGGTAACGAGGGCAACCATGGATCCTTTGAACATAGAAACCTCCAAAAAACGGTTTTATCAGTAAAATGGACTGATTTTCAGGCGAGATAGGAGTCAAAAAGAGGATTATTGGTAACATACCTCCCAGCGAAAGTCAAAGCGTGTTCCCCTTCTTTCGCCTATTCCGCCTGCGGTGTGGCGGTGACAATCGCCGAAGGAGGGCTGTCGACGATGACGCCGCTTTGTTCTGCCAGACAGCGTAATTGATATCGATAAAGAGTGCCATTCTGGGGACCGAGATCGTCATATTTCTCCCCTTGCACAAACTGGGAGGTCAAAGGGGTCAGCCCGAAAGGGGCTTCGCCGCTGCTTCGGTAGATCTGACAACCGAGAAAGGTCAACCCCGGCGCCAGCTCCGGATCGAGCGTCCATTGCAGCCGCACCAGGCGATCGAAGCCGGTTGCCGTCAAGGCCTGCGGCGCCGGCGGGAAAGGGTGCATCTGCCGCGCCAGTGACGCCGCAGCGCCGGTCAGGCCGCGACTGGTGACCGGGACGAGACGATAGCGGTAGCCGTAGCCGGTGCGGACATCATCATCGCGAATGCTCAGCCGCTGCCCGTCGCGGGAAACCGTCAAGGGATCGATGCTCCGCCACAGCTGTGTCGGCTCGTCGCATTCGGCACAGACCCCGCCAGCAGTTTCACGCCGGAAGATGCGCAGTTCGCTGAGGTCGGTCAGGGCCGTACCATCAAGATTGCGCTCAGGAAGATCAACGTAAAGGAGGATCGATCCGCCGATCTGACGCGCTTCCGGCCGCCCCGGTGCTGCCGGCTCGGCCTTCAGGAGGGGACGCACCGGCCCCTTCTTGCCGCAGGCGGGAAGGACAACCAGAAGAATTAACAGCAAAATCTGCAGGGGCAAGGCATGCCTTGTCCGCTCCCAAGGACGCATGCTCACCCCTTTCTCTCGGCCCGAGCCCGGGCAATCTCCCGCTCGACCGCGACCCGCGCCGTGCCCCCCGTCGCCGTGCGGGCATTGACCGAGGCTTCGAGGGTGACATGGGCGTAAATATCGCTCTCGATCAGCGGCGAGAAGGCGCGGAACTCGGGAAGGGTGAGTTCGTCGATCTCCTTGTTATTTTCGATGCAGTAACGCACCGTCTTGCCGACGACCTCGTGCGCCTGACGGAAAGGGAGTCCCTTGCGCACACAGTAGTCGGCAACATCGGTGGCGGTCGAATAACCGCGGCCGGCCGCCTGGCGCATCGGCGCGGGCTTCACCTTCATCAGGGCGATCATTTCGGCAAAGATTTTCAGACTCCCCTTCACCGTGTCGATGGTGTCAAAGAGGGGCTCCTTATCTTCCTGCATATCCTTGTTGTAAGCGAGAGGCAGCGACTTCATCAGGGTGAGGAGACTGAAAAGATTGCCGTAAACGCGGCCGGTCTTGCCGCGCACGAGTTCAGGGACATCGGGATTCTTCTTTTGCGGCATAATCGACGAGCCGGTGCAGAAAGCATCGGTGAGTTCGATGAAGTTGAAGTCGGCAGTCGACCAAAGGATCAGCTCTTCGGAAAGGCGTGACAGATGCATCATCAGGATCGAACTCGCCGCGCAGAATTCAATGGCAAAATCGCGGTCCGAGACCGAATCGAGGGAGTTGCGGGTCACCCCGGCAAAACCGAGGAGTTCGGCAACATACTCACGATCGATCGGGAAGGTGGTGCCGGCCAGTGCCCCGGCTCCGAGGGGGAGAAAGTTAAGGCGCACCGCACAATCGGCAAAGCGGCTCGCATCACGCTTGATCATCTCGTAATAGGCGAGCATGTGGTGGGCAAAGAGGATCGGTTGCGCCGTCTGCAGGTGGGTGAAGCCGGGCATGATCGTATCGAGATTAGCCTCAGCCTGACCCAGGAGCGACTCCTGCAACTGCTCGAGAAAGCTCAGCACCGCTGCCACTTCATCGCGCAGATAAAGGCGGATATCAACGGCAACCTGATCGTTGCGCGAACGGGCGGTGTGCAACTTGCCGCCGACCGGTCCGATGCGCTCAGTCAGGCGCGCCTCGATATTCATGTGGATATCTTCGAGGCTGACCTTGAATTCGAAGTTGCCGGCTTCGATATCAGCCAGAATCCCTTCGAGTCCGGCAATAATGATCGCCGACTCCTCGCTGCTGATAATCGCCTGCTTCGCCAGCATCTGGCAGTGGGCAATGGAACCGGAAATATCATAACGGTACATCCGCTGATCGAAGTTGATCGAAGCAGTGAATTCTTCGACGAATTTGTTGGTCGGCTGATTGAAACGGCCGCCCCAGAGTTTGTCCTGACTCATGGCTCTCCTTAGGTGATTATGCCGTCGGCGCAGGGCCGGAGCTCAAATCCTTTTCCAGAAGTTGTCGCCAGCTACCATCGGCGCCTTGGCGAAAGATACTGTGCAGCTTGAGCGGCACACGGGTGGTCCGGGGGTCAAGCTCGTGGAAAAGGGGCAGATTAAAGTAGTAAAGGCGGGTCTGATTGCCAAAACGCAGGCGACAGATTGGCAGACCGCCAAAATCATCGCTGCTGAATTCCCCCTGCTCCATCTTCTCCAGTTTATGACTGCGATGAATCACCGCCGCCGAATGACCAAAATGGGCGTCGCCGCGCAAGCCCTGACACTGACTCTCGTCGGAAGTGTTACAAAAGAGGGTGACGGTATCACGGACCCCGGGAGTATAAGAAAGGTATTCGCCGTAAAAGCCGTTAACCACGTCACGAAAGGCTTGATGCTCGGGCTTGGGGTTGCATTGGATGACGGCAAGCAGATCAAGGCGCTGCCGGGTCTCAAAGAAGAGCTCATTGGCGCGCTCAATGATCGTGCTGATATTCGAAGCGTAAAGATCCCGGTAGATGTAGTCGAGACAGATCAGAGTCATGAAATTGAAGCAGGTCGGCCGGCAGCGAAAGAGGGGGAAGATTTTGCCCCGATACAGATCGTGAAAGGGATCGACCGTCTCTTCGCCGAAGAAGGGGTGACTCTTGGCTTCGAGAAAGACCCGCAACCGGCCGCTCGACTCTTTAACCGCAATCACGCACCAGTTCACCGGAACGTCGTCGACATTACCGGCGTCAAGATCGTCCAAAACCGAAGCCAGGGCTTCGGCATTATCCTCGGGCCAGCGTTCGAGAAGAGTACGGTAATCAGCCAGGCGCAGATGCTCGACCCCAAAGACCGTAACGGTATTTTCCCGGAATTCTTCAGCAATGCGAGTGAGCGCAGCATCAAGAAATTGGAGCGGCAGGATCGTTTCGGGAAAGAGTAGGAAGTGGAGCTTCTTGAGGTTCCCCGCGCCGGCGGCAACCAGATCGAGGACAGAGTGAACCTGGGCCCACTGCTCTTCGGGAGCACTGATCCGGAAACCGACGTCGCCGATTTCAACTCGGGTCGGCAGTTGCGCGATCATCACGTGCTGATGATGGCCGCGCGGGATTTCAAAGGCGATCTCTTTCTCGACGATCCGCACGTTGACTATTGCACCTCATGGGGGACACAGGACAGGGGATCTTCTATGGAACAGATTCCTCCGGCCGTGGTGATTGCCGGCCAGCATAGCTGAGGAAAGATTTTGCGGAGAATATAGCCGGTCCCCGGTGCCAGCTCGTAGTCCGGCAGGGCGGTGGCCGCACACCAGATCGCTTCGCTGCACTCGATCCCGTCCGGACACAGATCAAAACTTAACGGTGCAGCGCGATAGTAAAGGATAACAAAATGATCAGGACTGTCGGCGTTGGCGACATGCTCATAAACGTCGATCAACCCGGCCGACTGAATTTCAATGCCGACTTCTTCCCGCACTTCCCGGTGCAGGGCGGCAAGAATTGTTTCACCGTGCTCAATCTTGCCGCCGGGCATGATCCACAGACCATGAAAGGGGTGCACACTGCGCCGGGTCAGGAGGACACGGTCATCGTGGTCGATGATACAGGCAACGACTGAGGTTTTAATCCGTTTCGGCAATCTTGATAAATACCCCGGGGCGCAGATTCCTGCGCCCCGGGCTCCTTTGATTACTTGCTGTTGGCGCGCTGAATGGCGGCGATACGCAGGCGCAGGGCGTTGAGCTTGATAAAGCCCTCGGCGTCGGCCTGGTTGTAGACATCGTCCTTTTCGAAGGTGGCGAAATCGACATTGAAGAGGGAATCGCTGCTCGAATCACGGCCGACGACGCGACAGTGCCCTTTGTAGAGCTTGATCCGGGCAATGCCGTTGACCGTGGTCTGGCTTTCGTCGATGAGCGCCTGGAGCACACGGCGCTCCGGGGCGAACCAGTACCCGTTGTAAACCATGTCAGCGTAACGACTGACCAGGGAGTCGCGCAGATGCATGACCTCGCGGTCCATGGTAATCGATTCGACGGCGCGGTGCGCTTCTTCGAGGATCGTCCCGCCCGGGGTTTCATAAACACCGCGACTCTTCATGCCGACATAACGGTTTTCGAGGAGATCGACGCGGCCGATACCGTGCCGGCCGCCGATGGTGTTGAGCTTGGCCAGGAGGTTGGCCGGGGAGAGGCGTTCGCCGTTGACGGCGACCGCATCCCCCTTTTCAAAGGTAACCTCAACATACTCCGGCTGATCCGGGGCATCCTCGGGACGGACGGTGAGGACGTACATCTCTTCCGGCGCTTCCGCCCAGGGGTTTTCGAGAATATCCCCTTCAAAGGAGATATGGAGGAGATTGCGGTCGGAACTCCACGGAAAACGTTTACTGGTCGGGACAGGAATGCCGTGCTTCTTGGCGTAGTTTTCAAGATCAGTACGGCTCTTCATCGACCACTCGCGCCAGGGAGCAATGACCTTGATCGCCGGATCGAAGTGGTAGTAGCCGATCTCGAAGCGGACCTGGTCGTTCCCCTTGCCGGTGGCGCCGTGCGACACGGCGTCAGCCCCTTCCTGTTTAGCGATCTCCATCTGCGCCTTGGCGATGAGTGGCCGGGCGATGGAGGTGCCGAGGAAGTAGCGTCCTTCGTATATGGCATTGGCGCGGAACATCGGGAAGACGAAGTCGCGCGCGAATTCTTCCTTGAGATCGACAATAATGCCCTTGCTGGCGCCGGTCGCCTTCGCCTTTTCGGGGATATGATCGAGCTCTTCCCCCTGACCGAGGTCAGCGGAGTAAGCGATGACTTCGGTATCGTATTCTTCGGTCAGCCATTTGAGAATGATGGAGGTATCAAGCCCTCCGGAATAGGCGAGAACGACCTTTTTGACGCCGGTTTTTTTTGCCATGATGGACTCCTTTTTGACTTCGCATAGATTGGGCTCAGGCCCTTTTAAAACGGTCGGATCTGTTGATTAAAATTTATCAGAGGTTCTTCTTGCCATCAAGTCGCACCACATAGGTATCGGCCATGCGGTCGTGTAGTCCCTGCTTCTTGTCATCAAAGGCGATCATCAGGTAGCCGATGCCGAGGATGATCCCCGAAACAAACTTGCCGATAACTTCCCGATAAAAAGCCCGGCCCAGCGTCAGGGAGCTGCTGTCGGTGCGCACGACCTTGATGCGCAACGCCATCTTCCCCGGTGTCTGCCCGCCAAAAGCGGTAAAGTAGACATAATAGACAGCGCCGACCGCACTCCCCAGCAGCCAGGCAAGACAGACCATCACCATGGAGTCTCTGTCGTAGCCGCGCAAAAGGAGGCTCAAAAGTCCGGCGAAGAGGAAAAGGATAATCCCCTGCAGAGCACCGGAGATCAGGGAGTCGACAAAGGCAGCGGCCGCGCGGATCCAGAACCCCGCCTTGGGGAGGTCGGCCTCGGCCACCCCCCGCGGTGTAAAGACAAAATCCGCCGCTAGCGGCGCTTCTTCTCCCCCGGGCACGTGGCTGTCGAGCGGATCAAAGACAAAGATTTCATGGCAACCCGGGCATTGGACGTTCACCGGCGTCGTTGCCGTTGTCTGCGCTTCGGGAATTTCGCGGCTGAAGCCGCAGTGGGGACAAGTCAGTAACATCAAATTCTTTCTTTAGATTCAGGCCATCAGCCGGGCCATAATCGCTTTTTGGATATGGAGACGGTTCTCCGCTTCGTCCCAGACGACTGACTGCGGCCCTTCGATGACGTCATTGCTGATCTCTTCCCCACGATGGGCGGGAAGACAGTGCAGGACGATCGCATCAGGGTGAGCGTGACCAAGGAGCGCGGCATCGACGCAGTAACCGGCAAAGGCAATCTCCCGCGCCTTCTGTTCGTCCTCTTTTCCCATGCTCGCCCAGACGTCGGTATTGATAACGTCAGCACCAGCCACTGCCACCTGCGGATCGGTAGTGAGGAGAATCCGTCCACCCCGTTCCTTCGCCCAGAGCAGGACGCCAGCATCAGGCTCGTACCCTTGCGGACAGGCGAGGCGAAGTTCGAAGCCGAGGATGGTCGCCGCTTCGATCCAGGTATTCGCCATATTGTTACCGTCGCCGACCCAGGCGTGGACGAGATTCTCGTAGCTGCCCTTACGCTCGATGATCGTCTGGAGATCGGCCAGGATCTGGCAGGGGTGGAAAAGGTCGGTCAGGCCGTTGATCACCGGAATCGTCGAAAAACGGGCAAATTCCTTTACTATCTCCTGACCGAAGGTGCGGATCATCACTCCATCACAATAACGGGAAAGGACGCGGGCGGTGTCACAAATCGGCTCGCCGCGTCCCATCTGCGAAGAACCGGGAGCGATAAAGAGGCCGTAGCCCCCGAGCTGAAAGATCCCGATTTCAAAGGAGAGACGGGTGCGGGTCGAGCTTTTTTCAAAGATCATTGCCAGCGTCTTCCCGGCCAGCAGGGGATGAGGATGGCGTGCCTGCTGCTGCTTTTTTAACTTGGCAGCAAAGGCGAGGAGGGTATCGAGCTCGCTCTTACTATAATCATGCAGGGCAAGGAAGTGACGGGTCATGCGGGCAGCTCCTGGAGGATGTCGGCAAGGATGGTGATCATTTCATCGATCTCCCCTGCACTGACCACCAACGGCGGCACCAGCCGGAGGACGGTGTCGTGGGTGACATTAAGCAGGAGGCCTTTATCATGCCCCTTTTTCACGATCTCAGCGCCGGGGATGGCGAGATTGACTCCGATCATCAGCCCGATGCCGCGAACTTCGAGAATGACCGGGAAGCGGCTTTTGAGCTTCTCCAGTTCGGCAACGAGGTAATCGCCCATGGCGGTTGCCCGCGCCAGAAAAGCTGGGTCACCGAGGATCCGCACCGCTGTCAGGGCCGTGGCGGCCATCAGCGGATTGCCGCCAAAGGTCGAACCGTGCGTGCCGGGGGTGAAAGAAGCGGCGACTTTATTGGTCGCCAGCATCGTCCCGATCGGCGCGCCGCCGGCCAGCGCCTTGGCCAGGGTCATGATATCCGGGGTCATGCCGAAATGTTCGTGGGCAAAGAGTTTGCCGGTGCGACCGAGACCGGTCTGCACTTCGTCGAAGATCAGCAGAAGATCATGGGCATCGCAAAGCGCGCGCACCGCCTTGAAGTAAGCAGGCGAAGCAATATTTACCCCCCCTTCCCCCTGAATCGGTTCGAGCATGATCGCGCAGGTCTGCGGAGTGATCGCCGCCGTCAGGGCAGCGATATCATTGAAGGGGACATGTTTGAAGCCGTGCAGCAGCGGATCAAAGAAGCGCTGCACCTTTTCCTGACCGGTCGCCGAAACCGTCGCCATGGTGCGGCCATGGAAGGAGTCAGCAGCGGTGACGATCTCGAAGCGCTCGGGCCCAAAGGTTTCGCGGCTGTATTTGCGCGCCAGCTTGATCGCCGCCTCGTTCGCCTCGGCCCCGGAGTTACAGAAGAAGGCCTGATCAGCAAAGGAGCGCCGCGTCAGCTCTTCGGCGAGCTCGATCTGATTGGGGATATGGTAATAGTTCGAACAGTGAATCAGCGTCGCTGCCTGCTCCTGAAGCGCCTTGACGATCGCCGGATGACAATGCCCGAGGTTGTTCACCGCCACCCCGGCGAGAAAATCGAGATAACGCTTGCCGTCAGCATCCCACAGCTCACACCCCTGGCCGCGGACCGGCACAATCGGATAACGGCCATAAGTCTTCATGATGACCTTATCGGCCCGGGCGATCCATTCTTCAGAGTTCATCACTACCTCACTTCGTTTCTATGCCAATAAACCTTGAAATCTACTTCACAATCTCCGTGCCAATGCCGGTATCGGTAAAAATCTCCAGCAACACTGCGTGCTCGACGCGGCCATCGATGATGTGGGCTTTTTTGACGCCGCCGCTCAGGGCTTCGGCACAGCATTCGACCTTGGGGATCATGCCGCCGGCGATGGTGCCGTCCGTAATCAATGCCTGCATCTGCGCTACCGGAATACTGGTGAGGAGTTGGCCCTCTTTATTCTTCACCCCCTGCACATCGGTGAGGAGGATGAGCTTCTCAGCGCCGAGGGCGGCCGCAACGCGGCCGGCGACAACGTCGGCATTGATATTATAGCTCTGACCGTCAACGCCGACTCCGACCGGGGCGATAACCGGGATAAAGCGGGAGCGCTCCAGCGTCTCGATAAGCTCGCGATTGACTTGCACAACATCGCCGACATAACCGAGATCGAGGGACTCGATCGTCCCGTCTTCGCGCCGCATCTCCTGCAACAACTTTTTTGCAATAAGGAGCTCGCCGTCCTTGCCACAGAGACCGACCGCGCCACCGCCGTGACGATTAATCAGCCCGACGACTTCTTTGTTGACCTGGCCGACCAGCACCATCTCGACAACGGCCATGGTCTGGGCGTCGGTGACGCGCATGCCGCGGACAAATTCGGAGACGATGCCGTACTTCTTGAGGGTCTCGTTAATCTGCGGCCCGCCGCCGTGGACGATCACCGGATTTAGCCCGATATACTTGAGCAGGACAATATCCTGGGCAAAGGACTCCTTGAGCCGCTCATCCGCCATGGCGTGACCGCCGTACTTGATGACGATCGTGGTATTGGTGAACCGCTTGATGTAGGGCAGCGCCTCCATCAGCACCTTGGCTTTATTGATCAGCTCCTGCATTGCACACACCCCGGCTCAAAAAAATTCGACAGAAAAGTAAAATTATACACCATGCTTCCCGGCTTTAAAAAAGAAAAATGCCGGCCTTAGCGCGCCGGCACGGCTGCAGGGTGCTATCGTCCTCCCCGCGCCACCCTTCCCGGGCAGAGATACCAGCGTTAAAGCAGACTCTTTTCGAGATGACCCCCGACACTGGCGAGGGCCACAGCCAAACCGGCGGGATCCGTGCCACCTGCCTGTGCGAGCTCGGGACGACCACCGCCCTTGCCGCCAACCTGGACTGCGAGGGGTTTGATCAGCTCGCCGGCGCTGAGGCGGCCAAGGAGATCCTTGCTCACCGCCACCAGGAGATTGGCCTTACCGTCCAGAGCCGAGCCGAGGACGATCACCCCGGAAGGGAGTCGATCGCGCAGCTGATCGGAAAATTCACGCAAACTTTTGCCATCCAGGCCTTCGAGCTGGGTTGCCAGGAACTTGACGCCGCTGACTTCACGTACCTGCCCCAGCAGTTCCTGCGAACGGCCGGCATGAAGCCGCGCCGACAAGGTCTCGACCTCGCGCTCAAGATCGCGCTGTTGCTCCATCAGCTTCTTCAGGCGAAGTTCGAGCTGGCCGCGGTCGCTCTTGACGATAGCAGCAAGGCGGCGCAGGGTCTCCTCCTCTTCCTGCACAAGCTGCAGGGCCCGGGCACCAGTCACCGCTTCGA
Source organism: Desulfuromonadaceae bacterium UBA5613 (assembly GCA_002424625.1). GTDB lineage: Bacteria > Desulfobacterota > Desulfuromonadia > Desulfuromonadales > UBA2197 > UBA2197. Next base: position 4,846 of record DIKR01000003.1, on the reverse strand, counting down.
TGCGGCGCACGCCGGCAGCAATACCACTTTCCTGGAGAATCTTGAAAAGGCCGATGTCGCCGGCTGCCTGAGTATGGGTGCCGCCACAGAGTTCCATGCTGAAATCGCCGACCGAGACAACCCGCACCGTCTCCCCGTACTTTTCACCGAAGAGAGCAGTGGCGCCAGCAGCGACGGCTGTCTCGGCGCTCATGATCCGGGTCTCAACCCGGCCATTGTCGCGAATGGTATTGTTGACCTGAGTCTCGATCTCCGTCAACTCTGCCGCTGTCAGCGCCGAGAAGTGGGTAAAGTCAAAACGGAGGCGTTCCGCGGTCACCTGGGAACCGGCCTGTTTAATGTGCTCTCCCAACACCTTACCGAGGACTGCCTGCAGGATATGGGTGGCAGTATGGTTGAGTGCAACCGCGCGCCGCACTGCAGCCGCGACAGTGAGATCGACAGCTTCGCCCGAGCGGATCACTCCGGACAGGACTTCGCAGAGGTGGACGGTAATCTCCGGGAGGGGGCGCCGCGTCTCGATCACCCGCAGATGCGCGCCGCCGGAACTGATCTCCCCCTGATCGCCGGCCTGACCACCGGATTCCCCGTAAAAGGGGGTGGCGGAAGTGATGACTTCGACCTGTTCCCCGGCTTTGGCTTCACTGAGCTGCTGATCGCCGCGCAGCAGCGCCAGGACGGTGCCGTAATCGGTCAGCGCATGATAGCCGGTAAATTCACTGCTGATCCCTTCCTCGCGCAGGCGGCGGTAGATGGTCGAAACCGCCGCTTCGCCCGAGCCCTTCCAGTGCTCACGGGCCTTTTTGCGCTGCTCTTCCATGCACAGATTAAAACCGGCTTCATCGATACCGAAGCCGTCACTGCCGACGATATCAGCGGTGAGATCAACCGGGAAACCGAAGGTATCGTAAAGCTTGAAAAGGAGGTCGCCGGGAATTTCTCGCTTCCCCGCCCCTTTCAGGGTGGCAATCTCTTCGTTGAGGATGCGCAAACCATTATCAAGGGTCGCCATGAAGCGCTCTTCCTCGGCGCGCACCACCCGCTTCACATAAGTTTCCCGTTCAAGGAGTTCGGGGAAGGCATCGCACATCATCTTGACAACGGCATCGACCGCCTTATACAGGACCGGTTCGCCGAAGCCGAGCATGCGCGCATGACGGGCGGCGCGGCGCATGATCCGGCGCAGGACATAGCCGCGCCCTTCGTTGCTCGGCAGCACTCCGTCACAAATGAGGAAGGTCATGGCGCGGAGATGATCGGCAATAACCCGCATCGAAACATCATCTTTGGCATCGGCGCGATAGGCCTTGCCGCTCAATTCTTCGATGTAGCGGATAATCCCCTGCAGCAGGTCGGTGTCGTAGTTCGACTTTTCCCCCTGCATGACGGTGGTAATCCGCTCCAGCCCCATGCCGGTATCGACCGCCGGTTTGGGGAGGGGAGTCAGCGTGCCGTCGGCAGAGCGGTCGAACTGCATGAAGACATTGTTCCAGATCTCCATATAGCGATCGCAATCGCAGCCGACCGCACAGTCGGGGGAGCCGCAACCGACCTCGGGACCGTTATCCCAGAAGATCTCGGTACAAGGACCGCAGGGGCCGGTATCGCCCATCGACCAGAAGTTATCCTTTTCGCCGAAACGGTAGATGCGCTCGCGCGGTACCCCTTCCTGCGTATGCCAGATCTCGGCGGCTTCGTCGTCATCAGTGAAAACGGTGACGTAAAGGCGATCCTTGTCGAGTTTGAGGTCAACGGTGAGAAACTCCCAGGCATAAGCGATCGCTTCTTTCTTGAAGTAATCGCCGAAGGAGAAGTTGCCGAGCATCTCGAAAAAGGTGTGGTGGCGAGCGGTGCGGCCGACATTCTCCAGATCGTTATGCTTGCCGCCGGCGCGCACACACTTCTGCGACGAAGCGGCGCGAACGTAATCCCGCTTCTCCAACCCGAGGAAGCAATCCTTGAACTGATTCATGCCGGCGTTGGTAAAGAGGAGGGTCGGATCGTTGTGAGGGATCAAGGGCGAGGAGGGGACGACAGTATGCCCGCGCTCGGTGAAGTAGTGGAGAAAACGGGCGCGAATCTCTCTTCCGGTCATGATCGATTATCCTTTTCCGCGTGTAAAATATTCAGCACCAAAGGGAGTTCAAATCCCCGGCGCAAAAAGAAGTTGATGATTCGGCGGCGGCTGGCAGCATCGGCGGTGGCATAGTCAAAGTGGGGGTAACGTCGCGCCAGTTGCGCGCGCAGCAGCTCGTGCGGCGGGTGCTCATTCTCCGCCGCAGCAACAGCAGCAGCGGCGAGCTCGGCAGCGATGCCGCGGTGGCGCAGATCGAGACGGGCCCGCCGTCCTACGGCCCGACCGTTTCGCAGCAGCGCCAGGGCCCGCTGCTCGGCAAAATGCGTATCGTCAAGATAGCCAAGAGCGCGGCAGCGGCTCAACGCTGTCGCCGTATCTTCAGCGCTGAAGCCCTTGTCACAGAGACGGCCGGTGATCTCGGCCTCGGCATAACCGCGCCGGGTGAGGAGACGCAGAGCTGCGGCATACGCCTCAGAAACACTCGATCTTTTAGTTTTTGGCTCCACTTTTCTCGTCCACGGGAGTATCGAAGTTATCCCACGACAGATCGGAGGACGAAGAGATCCCGGAGAACTTCAGTTTAAAATCGTCGGGATTCGACGACTGGGCCACGGCCTCTTCATAGGAGACCAGGTTGCGCTTGACCAGACTCATCAGCGACTGATCAAAGGACTGCATGCCGTAAGAGACGTAGCCCTGCTGAATCGTCTCCGCAAGAAGACTGGTCTTGTCGGGATCATCGATCAACTCGCGAACCCGCGCCGTTGAAACCATCACCTCCACCGCCGGCACCCGGCCCTTGCCGTCGATCCTGGGGATGAGTCGCTGGGAAATGACCGCCTTCAAAACCGACGCCAGTTGGGCGCGAATCTGCCGCTGGTGGTGCGGCGGAAAGGAGCCGACAACGCGGTTGATCGATTCGCCGGCATCGATGGTGTGCAGGGTCGAAAAGACCAGGTGGCCGGTCTCGGCGGCGTGCATGGCGATCTCCATCGTCTCGGCATCCCGCATTTCGCCGAGAAGGATGATGTCCGGATCCTGGCGCAGGGCGCTTTTCAAAGCATTGGCGTAACTGTCGGTATCGTTCCCGACTTCGCGCTGATTGATAATACTTTTGCGGTCGCGATGGAGAAATTCGATGGGATCTTCGATGGTGACGATGTGTGCCGTGCTATTGTTGTTGATGTAATCGATCATCGCCGCCAGGGTTGTCGATTTCCCTGAGCCGGTGGCGCCGGTGACGAGGACCAATCCACGCTTTTCAGCAATAATTTTCTTGATGACCGGCGGCAGGATCAGGTCGTCGAGGTTTTTGATGTCAAAAGGGATAAAACGAAAGACCATCGATACCGCGCCCCGCTGCGAAAAGATATTGGCGCGAAAGCGTCCCAGACCCGGCACCCCATAAGCCATATCGAGCTCGTGGACATCTTCATAACGTTGCCGCTGCTGGGCGCTCATAATATTGAACGCCATCTCGTGCGTCATCTCCTGGGTCAGGTGTGGCGCTTTCGTCAACGGTTTGAGCTCGCCATTAATCCGGTAGACGGGGGGGAGCCCCGCCTTGATGTGGACGTCCGAAGCACCGGCAGTGCGGGCAAACTTGAGAATATCGTTGAGCTCCATGCTTCGCCTTTCCGATCGCCGGGGCTAGTCGTTCTTGGGGGTGCGGGCGGTCAAGCCGTAGTGTTCGAGAATCTTGGCCTCGATAGCGGCGCAGGTTTCCGGATGGTCAAGGAGATACTGTTTGGCATTCTCCCGCCCCTGGCCGACGCGCTCGCCGTTATAAGAGAACCAGGCGCCGCTTTTGTCGATGACGCCGCTCTCGGAGCCGAGATCGACAATATCGCCGACCCGCGAAATTCCCAGACCGTAGGTGATATCGAACTCTGCCTCTTTGAAGGGGGGGGCGACTTTATTCTTGACCACCTTCACCCGGGTGCGATTGCCGACAACATCCTGACCATTTTTGATCGCTGCAATCTTGCGGATATCCATGCGCACCGAGGCGTAGAATTTCAGGGCATTACCACCGGTGGTGGTTTCGGGATTACCAAACATCACGCCGATCTTCATGCGAATCTGGTTGATGAAGATAACGCAGCAGTTCGACTTGCTGATTGTCCCGGTCAATTTGCGCAGAGCCTGGGACATGAGGCGTGCCTGCAAACCCATATGGGCATCCCCCATCTCCCCTTCGATTTCAGCTTTCGGCACCAGCGCTGCCACCGAATCGATAACCAGGACGTCGAGGGCATTGCTGCGCACCAGGACATCAACGATCTCCAGGGCCTGTTCGCCGGTATCAGGCTGCGAAACAAGGAGATCGTCGGTCTTTACCCCGAGTTTGTGGGCATAGGAAATATCGAGGGCATGTTCGGCGTCGATGAAAGCGGCAATGCCGCCACTCTTCTGGGCTTCGGCAATGATGTGCAGTGCCAGGGTCGTCTTGCCGGACGATTCCGGGCCGTAGATTTCAATAACACGGCCACGCGGCACGCCGCCAACGCCAAGGGCGATATCGAGGGCTAAAGAGCCGGTGGAGATCGACTGAATCTCCGGGATCACCGCATCTTCGCCGAGGCGCATGATGCTCCCTTTGCCAAACTGCTTTTCAATCTGCCCCATGGCCAGTTCAATAGCGCGGCTGCGATTGTTTTCACTCATCGGTCAAACCCCCGGTCGGTTGTTGGAAATTCCTTTGCTCCCTTACCCGAAAGGGGCAAAGCGCAAGGTTTATTGAATCGTTTACGGATAGCATAACCATCC